>DATCFM010000079.1:0-38568 GCA_036509515.1 Acidobacteriaceae bacterium | reverse complement strand
TGAACCTCCGACCCCCTGGTCCCGAACCAGGTGCGCTACCAGACTGCGCTACGCCCCGAACCTTGGTGAGCTCTGTTGCCGGAGGCTGGAACGAGCGATTCAGGCCGTGTTTCCGAGGCCAATCTGCCCGCGTTCCGACTGGACAAGTCTACCAGAAACTCTCAGCGGCGCGAGCGTGGAACGGGTGTTCTGCATTTGCCGGAGATGTCATAGAGAGGATGCGGGAAGCATGAGCTGCCCGCAATATCGCAGCTCAGCTCTTCTTCGTCGTCGGCACCGGCGTTCCCGGCGCAGGCTTCGCGGAGGCCGACTTTGCGGGTGGATGCTTCGCAAGCGGTGGAGTGGCTGAGGATGACTTGTTCTTCGACGCGGGCTTTGGAGGCATGGGCGTACCCGGGGAAGGCTTCGCCGGATGCGCTCCTGGTTTGCGGGCCAGAGGGGCTGGACCGGATTGAGGTATCGACACATTGCCAGCTCCCGGAGAGGCGACGCGATGGCGTGGAGCGACTCTGCGCGGCTGATAGTGCGGTGCGGATGAGGGCGCGTGATGAACGCCATAGGCCTGGCCGTGACGCTGGATTGTGTTCTCGTCGAAGGTTTGTGAAGTTCCAGGATCGAAGTGTGCGCCCGGCGGAACGAGGATGTTGGTGACGAAGCGGCCCGGCATGGAGCCCGCGCGGAGCTCGATGCGAGAGCTGTCGATGCCCTTCTCCTGAACCAGATACTGACGTGCATTCAGCGCGCGTTCGGCTCCGGCTTCGGGTTGCTCATTCGCGGAAGAGTTGCCGATCATGACCAGCTTCGCTGCGGCCTGCTGCTCGAGCGTGAGCGCGATGTCGTCCAGGCAGCCCTTGGCTTCATTGTCGACACGGTCCGGGCGGCGGCGGTCACGCTCAAAGCTGAGGTGGCACATCTCCTGGGTTTCGGGAACGACAGGCGTCGGCGGCACGGTGAGCGCGACCTGCGTGTTGGCCTGCGCGGTTTGGCCGAGATCGTCGACGACATTACACGTTACGGTGACGGTCGTTGCGCTGAGACCGGCGGTGGAGAGCTTCGCGGTCGGGCCTTCGCTGGTGATCTGACCAGCGCTGGCACTGTAGGAATACGTGAGCGGCCGATTCTGCGGGCTGGTGCCGGTGGTGCTGATGTCGATGATCGTGCCTGCCGTTGCCGTGGGTGGCGTAGCCGAGCAGGTGAGTGTTGGCGGCTCGAAGGGCTTGATGGTGAAGGGCGTATTGCAGGAGGCTTGCTGGCGTGCCTTCATGCCCTGAACGACATGAGCCTCGACGACGTACTCGCCGGGCGCGAGGCCCGCAGTGTCGATGGTGGCGGTGGCCTTGTCGAACTTGAGGTGTCCGCCATTGGTCTTCCATGTGTAGGCGGCGGGCCGCTTGGTGTCGAAGTTGATCGCGCTGGCGGTGACGGTGATGATGTCGCCGGGATAGCCTTGGGCAGGTTGGGAGATGCAGCCGATCTGCAACGCGGGCTTGGGTTTGGCTTCACCAGCCTTCCATACCAGGCCGCCAGAGAGCTTGAGCGCGTCGATCTCGCCGAAGCCGCCCTTGACGCCCTCAGGCAGCACGAGCGGGCCGTAGACCACCTGCGAGTACTGCCAGTCGGCCTGAATCAGGCGGACGGCAACATGATGCTTGAAGAAGGGAAGGACGTAATCCACGCCGCCACCCCCTGTGACGCCCCATCCCCAGGTCAGTGGCTGGGTCACAGGGCCGTTGGTGCGGACGCCGCCGCCGAGCGCGTGCAGATACGGGATCCATGCGCCGAGCGGCAGGCGGAAGACGGGACCGCCCTCCGCGGTATAGATCAATTGCGAGCAGGCCTCACCGGAGCAGGGACCGTAGACGGAGTGCTCGCTTACGCCGGAGAAGTAGCCGCCCTCAGCCTGCACACCCACGTAGTGATTGAAGAAGCCTGTGACGCTAACGGTAGCGTTCTCGTTGGTTACGTCGAAGAACTGATGAAAATCGATGCCGCTGTTGATGGGATGGAAGTAGCCCCAGCCGCCGTAGACGTCGACGCGCGAGTCGGGATGTTCTGTCGCACTTTGGGTCGCCTGCGCGTGGGCGCTTGCGCCCAGACCCAGAAGACAGCTGACCAGGACGAGACGCGCCATCAATCGGCAACGGAATGCGAGCATAGGACCAGCTCCTTGAGGCTCGTGGCGCGGGTAGCAAAACACAGGGGCAACTCTCCGGCAGTGTACTGGAACCATTGTGGTTCTCAGCATGTCGAATCGACAAACCTCGGGCGATGTAGACAGATGTGCAACGGGGGTGGGCTTGCTCCTGACCCGGACGGGGCCGTACACTACCCCTATGAAGCTATTCCGCACGCTCTGTCGACCGACTGCCTGTTGTCGCTGACGCGGATCCTTCGTGGCTAGGATTGAGGCTAACGCCTGACGCCTGACCTCTCCAGCTTCTCCCCCTCCTCACTCAAATCAAACGAATCAGCGCGGTTCAAACCTGTCGGCGGAACTGTCTTCCCAGCGGCGGTTACCGGGCATCTTCCGGAGGCTCACTTGCCCACAATCACGGACACATCGGAAAGCGCCGCCGCCGCTCTGCATCGAGAGCGCCTGAACCACCTTCAGGTGCTCGAGGCCGAGAGCCTCTACATCCTGCGCGAGGCCGTAGCCGAGTTCGCGCGCCCGGTCATGCTCTACTCCATCGGCAAAGATTCCAGCGTGATGCTCCGCCTGGCGCAGAAGGCGTTCTATCCCGGCAAGATTCCGTTCCCCTTGCTGCATGTTGATACCAGCTACAAGTTTCCGCAGATGATCGCCTTCCGCGACGCCTACACGCGCGAGATCGGCGCCGAGCTGATCGTCCACCGCAACGAAGAGGCAATCGACGCCGGCGCAAGCCCCTGGAAGCTGGGCACGCAGAACTGCTGCGGCGCACTTAAGACCCGCTCGCTGCTCGACGCCCTCGCCGAAGGCGGCTTCGATGCAGCCTTTGGTGGCGCTCGCCGCGACGAAGAAAAGTCCCGCGCCAAGGAGCGCGTCTACAGCTTCCGCGACGGCGCCGGCCAGTGGGACCCGAAGAACCAGCGCCCCGAGCTGTGGAGCCTCTACAACTCGCGCCTGCGCAAGGGCGAATCCATCCGCGTCTTCCCGCTCTCCAACTGGACCGAGCTCGACATCTGGCTCTACCTCTACGCCGAGCAGATCCCGATCGTCCCCCTCTACTTCGCCGAAGATCGTCCGGTAGTCGACCGCAACGGCACGCTCACCCTCGTCGACGAAACGACCCGCCTGCTGCCTCACGAAAAACCGCAGTTGATGAAGGTGCGGATGCGTTCCCTCGGCTGCGCTCCCTGCACCGGCGCGATTCGCAGCGAAGCCGACACGCTGCCCAAAATTATCGAAGAGCTCATCAGCTTCCGCCGCAGCGAGCGCGAGAACCGCGCCATCGATCACGACGAAGAAGGATCGATGGAGCTGAAGAAGCGGGAGGGCTACTTCTGATGAACCCAACCGAATTCTCCGCCCACAAGCAATCAACCGCGGATGTCGCGCACGAGCAGAAGTTCCGCGTGTTCCTGGATACGCATCTCGACCAGGAGATGCTGCGCTTCACCACGGCGGGCAGCGTCGACGACGGCAAGAGCACGCTGATCGGCCGGCTGCTGCACGACACCAAGAGCGTCTACGAGGACCAGCTTGCCTCGATTCGCGCCAGCCGCATCAACCGCGCTGGGACCGGCAACGTCGATCTCTCGTTGCTCACCGACGGCCTCCGCGCCGAGCGCGAGCAGGGCATCACCATCGACGTGGCGTACCGCTACTTCTCGACCTCGAAGCGCAAGTTCATCATCGCGGACACGCCTGGCCACGAGCAGTACACGCGCAACATGGCGACCGGCGCTTCGACCGCGGATGTCGCCGTCGTCCTCATCGACGCGGCTGCATTCGTGAAGGCCGGGGGTCTGCTTCCGCAGTCGCGCCGCCACACCTACATTGCGAGCCTGCTGCGCATCCCGCATGTCGTCGCCGCGGTCAACAAGATGGATCTCGTCGGGTACTCGGAAGATGTGTTCAAGCAGATCCAGACACAGTTCCTTGAGCTCGCCGCTAGGCTGGAGCTAAGCAGTGTGGAGTTGATTCCCGTCAGCGCTCTCGCCGGCGACAATGTCGTCGAACCCTCGATCGCCATGCGCTGGTATAGCGGTCCGACGCTGCTCGAGTATCTTGAAACCATTCCCCTGTCTGCGACGGACGCGCGCGCGGAGCCGCTGCGCTTTCCGGTGCAGCTTGTCGTCCGTCCCGACGCCACCTTTCGCGGCTTCGCCGGCCGCGTCGAGCGCGGCGAATTGCGCGTAGGACAGCAGGTGCGCGCGCTGCCCAGCGGCCGCACCACGCGCGTGAGCAGCATTGTCACCTACGACGGCGAGCTGCGCATCGCGCGCTCTCCGCAGAGCGTTACGGTGACGCTCGAAGACGAGATCGATCTCAGCCGCGGCGAGATGCTGGTCGCGGCGGACGACTCTTCCCAGCCCGAACCCGCGACAGCCACGGCCTTTCGCGCCAAGGTCGTGTGGATGCACGAGCAGCCGCTTGCGCCAGGCCACACGTATCTCGCCAAGCAGACGACCAGGACCGTACGGGCGACGGTGCGCTCCATTCGCTACCGCGTGGATGTTGTAACCGCCGAGCACCACGAGGCCTCGGCGCTCGAGATGAACGATATCGCCGAGGTCGAATTCGAGACGAACCTTCCGCTGTTCTTCGACCCCTACAGCGAGAACCGCGCGATCGGCTCGCTGATCCTGATCGACCCCATCAGCAACGCGACGGTGGGCGCTGCCATGATCACGGGAGCTGCCGAAGGCGAGACACATACAGAAACTTCTTCAGCGCGAACCGCTTTTATCATGCTGCGCGGAGATGTTGCGGCAGCGGAGCGAGCGCTGCAGTCCCTCCATGCCGCCGGAAGACCGGCCGTCATCATCGACGATGCGGCGATTCATGCCGAGTCGCTCCCCTCGGTCGCACGCGCTCTACAGCTCGCAGGTGTAACGGCTATCTCGACGCGCAGCGATCTCCAGCCCGGGACGGTGAGCGCCGTTCGCGGAATCGCGGCCGAGGCGTGGCTCGAAAGCGAAGAGGCCATCGAGCGGTGGCTGGAGGAAACGCGATGAGCGCGCCTCTGCAAGCGGTTCTCGAAGATGTGGAGTCCCTGACAGCCGAGCAGCTCGTCGCCGAGGTCGTTCGCTCCTCCCACGGCCAGGATGTCTGCTTCACCTCGAGCTTTCAGACCGAGGACATGGTCGTGCTGCACCTGCTCCGCCAGCATCTGTCGCGCGTTCCCGTCATCTTCCTCGAAACGGGCTACCACTTCGCCGCGCTGATCGAATACCGCGACCGCCTCGCCCGCGACTGGAACCTGAACCTTATCAGCGCTCTTCCGCTCACCACGCTCGCCGAGCACGAGGCGGAGTTCGGTCTGCTGCACATCATCAATCCAACGCAGTGCTGCCAGATCCGCAAGGTCGAGCCGCTGATGCGCTCGCTCCAGCCCTACACCTGGTGGTTCACCGGCCTGCGCCGCGAGCAATCGCCCACGCGCGCGAACCTCAAAAAGATAGAAGACCATCGTCTGCCCAGCGGCAAGCAGATGAAAAAAGTCAGCGTCCTCGCCGACTGGACCTGGGACCGCGTCGAAGCCTACGCCCGCGAGCACAACATCCCGCGCCTCTCGCTCTACGACGAGGGCTACACCTCGATCGGCTGCGAGCCCTGCACGGCCAAACCGGTAGCAGGCGCGGACCCGCGCAGCGGCCGCTGGGGCGGCAAGAAGCTCGAATGCGGCATCCATACCTTCAGCGAGAAGGCCTGACCGCGGCTCGCGCGACTTTGTTGGAGTAGGCTGAATCGATGATGCGAGAGCGCCGTGAGATCGTGCGCCTTTGGCATGAGAGCGAGAGCGCGGTACTGGCGACGCTGGTGGGCGTCGAAGGCTCGAGTTATCGGCGGCCTGGCGCGCGTCTCCTTATCGCCGACGACGGCCGCTATGCGGGCGCAATCTCAGGTGGATGTCTCGAAGCCGAGCTGATCCGCAAAGCGCGATGGTCCGTTCGCAACGGCGCGTCCGTGCAGCGGTTTTCGACCTACTTCGACGACACGGCAGACATTCCCTATGGCCTCGGCTGCGGAGGCACGGTAGACGTTCTCCTCGAGCCTTCCGGCACAGCCGCGTTCAGCGCCATCATGCGCGCTCTGGAAGCCTCGCTCGGGGGAGACACGCAAACCGTGCGCACCTGGCTTCCTCGCGGCAACAGGCCGCTGCGCCGCTCCGTCAACGGATACCCAGCCGACGAAAACGACACGCTCGCCCTGAACGAAAATAACGACGATCAAGATTTCAGCGAAGAGGTTCTGCTGCCGCCCCAGCGCATCGTCCTCTGCGGAGCGGGCGATGACGCGCGCCCCATTGCCACGCTCGCCTCCCTCATGGGATGGGATGTCGTCGTCGCCGATGGCCGGTCGCAGTGGGCACGCGCCGAGCGCTTTCCTGAAGCCCAGCGCGTCGAGCTGGTGGTCAACCCGGCACGTTCTCGCCTGCGAGCAGACGATGCAGTCGTCGTAATGACTCACAGCTACGAACTGGACCGCGAGTGGCTCGCCGCTGCCCTGCCGGTCGGCGTCCGCTATCTCGGTCTGCTCGGCTCACGGCACCGCAGCGCGTTGCTCATCAGCGAAGCTGCCTCGATGCTCGGCTGGTCCGTCGCGCAGGTCTGTGAACAGGTCTCCGCTCCCATAGGACTCGATCTGGGCGGCGACGGCGCCGAATCGATTGCTCTGGCGGTTGTGGCGGAGATCCAGGCGCGCTGCGAAGGCAAGCTCGGCGCCTCGCAGCGGATGACCGCCGAGCTCGTCGCCGATCAGATTGCGAAAGGCGGAGCGTCGCGCTACCTGCAGACGCAGTGCGCGCTGTGAGCGTCGCGGCAGTCGTGCTGGCCGCAGGCGCCTCCCGCCGGCTCGGACGGCCAAAGCAGACAGTGGAGATTAACGGTGAGAGCCTGGTGGCGCGCGCCGTTCGCATCGCGCACGAGGCCGGTCTCAATCCTGTGATCGCTGTTCTTGCCGACGAGACCCTTGCAGAATCGCTGCAAGCCCGCGGAGCCTCCGTCCGGCTCAACCCAAACGCCTCCGAGGGCATCGCCTCCTCCATCCGCGTCGGCATCGACGCCGCCAGAAGCTTCGACGTCTCCGGAGCCGTTGTGATGACTTGCGACCAGGTGGCCGTCACGGCGAACCACCTGCGCGCCCTCTGCGCCCAACCGGAGTCCACAACCGGCTCCGCCTACGCAGGTGCAATCGGCGTCCCCGCCTACTTCCCGGCCACAGACTTCGAGGGCCTGCTCCAGCTTCACGGCGACCATGGCGCACGTGGTCTGCTCCACCACGCTCGAACCATCCATAATCCAGCGCTCCACCACGATATTGACACCGAAACAGACGTGGAGCGTGCCAGCCAACTCCTTGAAAACAAGCAACTTTCATAACCTCTCCACACCGACGTGCGGGAATGGGCTAAGTCGCGAGTGATCGTACAAACTCTTCCAGCAAATTCGCAGCCACCGCCGAACGGTACATCGCCGTCGAGCGAATATCATCAATTGGCTGAGCCTCTTGCGCCAGCGCCGCGCGTCCCGCACGTACAGTCTCCCCAAGATTTGTGGACGTGAGCGATCCGCCTCGCAGCGCGGCCTCAGTCGCAACACAACGAAGAGGACGATCTGCCAGCGAAGCCGCTCCAATCCGAATCTCCTCAATCCGCCCGCGCTCGATCAGAGCAACCGCAGCCAGCGCAGTCTTGGAGATAGCCTGTGCGTTTCGCGTTCCCACTTTGCGAATGTACTGCTTCCATCCCCCATACACGCGCGGAACGCTGACGGAATAGAGCAGCTCATCAGGCTCGAGAACCGTGCGTTTGTAGCCCAGATGAAACTCGCTATACGGAATCGTGCGCTCGCCGCGCACGCTCACAAGCGTCACGGTGGCTTCGTACGCGAGTAGCGCTGGAGGTGTATCGGCTGCGGGCGAAGCATTGCAGAGATTGCCACCAATGGTTGCTCGGTTCTGGTTGGCGATGGAGCCGGTCCAAGAGGCGGCGCGTGCGAGCAGCGGAAGCTCGCGTGCAATGGTCTCATTGCGACGGATGTCGGTGAAGGTCGTGCCTGCGCCAAGATGCACAGCATCATCGTGGAGGCGGATGAAGCACAAGTCGCGCAGGTGCTGGATGGAGAGCAGCGAGCGGTTCGTGAGGCGGCCCGTATTGAATGCAACCATCAGCTCGGTGCCACCCGCTATCAAAGCATGGCGGCCCGGCTCCGCCGCAAGTTGCGCGAGCACAGCTTGCAGCGTCGGCGGCGCAGTGAGATCGTAGGCAGCGGCGTCAGAGCGCATGTTGTTCCTGAGTGGCTTGGTAGGCAGCCTCCCGGACAGACTCGAAGATGCGCATATAGCCGGTGCAGCGACAGAGGTTGCCGGCGAGGCCCTCCTGAATCTCTTCGAGCGTGGGGTTCGGATGTTTGTCAAGCAAGTGATGCGTGGCGAGAATCATGCCGGGAGTACATATACCGCACTGCGCCCCTCCCTGCTCAAGGAAACACTGCTGAATCGGGTGCAGGCGGCCCTCCGTCGAGACGCCTTCGATTGTGCACAGGCGCGCACCGTTCGTTTGCAGCGCAGGGATGAGACAGGAGTTGACGAGCTCTCCGTCCAGCAGTACGGCGCAGGCGCCACACTCGCCTTCACCGCAGCCTTCTTTAGTGCCTGTGAGGTGCAGGTCTTCGCGAAGAACGTCGAGGAGACGTTTCATCGGTGGAACATCGATCCTATGAGACTGACCGTTGACCGTGAGTTGCACCGTTGCGTTCATGCGTTCACCTCAGGCAGGAACGCGCCGGGACGATCCGGGTCGAGCTCTTCGCTGCCGCCGTGCGCATGCTCGGTGAACCTAGTGAAGCGTTCGAAGATGTCTTCGGGCAGAAGCGGAATGATGTCGAAGCTGACGCCGGTTGCGTTTTCGATCGCGTTCAGGATCGCGGGCGCAGGGCCGTCCATGGGGAGCTCGCCGATTCCCTTCGCTCCCCCGGGGCCATGCGCGCTTGGCACCTCTTCAAAATGCACGTGGATCTCAGGCAGGTCGGCGCTGGTCGGCATGATGTAGTTGGTCATCTGATTGTTGATCATGCGGCCGTCTTTCCAGACGCACTTTTCGTAAAGCGCGTAGCCGATGCCCTGCGCGATGCCACCTTCGACCTGGCCTTTCGCAAGCACTGGATGCATGACCTTGCCGACTTCCTGCAAAGCGTCGAAGCGAGTGACGGAGGCGCTGTAGGTGTTTATGTCGATGGCGACCTCGGCCACATACACAGCCCACGCGTAGGCAGGATAGGCGTCTCCATGGAAGAGCTCGTCGTCCCAGTTGACAGGCCTTACGGGCTCATATCGCGCCGAGCTGCGAAGTGAGCCGTGTTCGGCGAGATACCGCATCGCGGCGGCAGTGAATTGTTCGGGAGTGTGATTCTGCTGGAGACCAGCAAGAGTGCGCAGAGTTTCGAGCAGTTGTGCGCAGGCGCGTTCGACAAGTTTACCGACGACCATGGCCGTGCGACTGGCCACAGTTGGGCCGGAGTCCGGAACGAGACTTGTATCGGGCTGCGCAATAAGGACGTTCTCGTATGGCAGATGCAGTGTTTCTGCGGCGACCTGGCAGAGGATCGTGTTGGTGCCCTGACCAAACTCAGTGGAGGAGACGAGAAGCTGTGGTCGGCCGTCGGGCAGAACGTCGACGTGCACAAGAGAGTTGAGACGGCGCTCGCCGGAGCCGGTGAAGCCGGCGCCGTGCATGAACGTAGCGATGCCGATGCCGCGCTTGATGGGCGAGTGTTTGTTTTGCTCGGTGAAGCGCGCAAGCTTCACGTAATAATCGCTTTCGCGCAGGGCGCGCGTGAGCAGGTACTGCATATCGACCGAATCGGTGAGAAGTTGGCCGCTTGCTGTGCGGTCACCGGTCTGGAGGAAGTTGCGGCGGCGCAGCTCTTCGGGTGAGATACCGATGACACGCGCGACCTTGTCCATATGACGTTCCATCGCGAAGAGCGACTGAGGCGCGCCGAAGCCGCGGAAGGCGCCGTGTGGCGGATGGTTGGTCGCCATGGCCTTTGCGCGAACGCGCATGAAGGGCCATCTGTACGGGCCGGGCGCATGAATCGTCGCGCGCGAGAGAACGACAGGCGAGAGCGTGGAGTAGGCGCCGCCGTCGAGCGTTATTTCGATCTCTCCGCCGAGGAGTTTGCCGTCCTTCGACACGGCCGTGCGATGGCGTGTGCGCGAAGGATGCCGCTTGGTCGTCGCGGCCATGTCTTCGGCGCGATCGTAGGTCATCTTTACCGGGTGGCCGCACTTCATGGAGAGTAGAGCCGCGTGTGAGCCGATGACGGAGGGGAATCTTCCTTGCCACCAAAGGCGCCGCCGGTCTCAGTCTGGATGACACGACACTTGGCTTCGGGCAGGTTGAAGATCAACGAGAGTGCATGCACGACGTAATACGGACACTGCATGGAGCCACGCACGCAGACGCCGACGACATTGCCTGCCGCATCCGTTTCGCATTCGGCGATGACGCCGTTGGGCTCGATGTAGAGATGCTCCTGCGCGCCGGTGTGATATTCGCCTTCGACGATGAAGTCGGCGGCCTCGAAGGCTGCGGCCAGGCCATCTTCGGTGGCGCGCGCTTCGCCGGAGTACATCCGATACTGCTTGAAACAGTTGGCGGTGCCGCCCTGCTCGCTGCCTTGCCAGATAATGCGGTCGGCGCTGTTGTTCGCGACCGCCGCCTCGGACTCGTCGATAGTGAAGACGCCGGCGAGCTCTTCGTAGTCGATACTGACCCCGGCAACGGCTGCGAGAAGGGCGGCTTTTTCGGGATGCGTGAGCAGCAGGATCGGCTCCTCAGGGTGGTTGACTTCACGGTCGGCGAGACAAGGGTGGTCCTTGGTGAGATGCACGATCGTGTTCTCACCGGGAATGTCGGAGGACCGTACGATTGCGAACTGCGTCCAATCGATCTCAGGTGCAAAGTGGATGGCGCGAATGCGGCCCCGGGCTATAGAGGAACGAACCGTACTGCCGTGCCACATTCCGGGGAGGTTCTGATCGTCGATGTACTGTGCCGTGCCGAGCACCTTCGCGCGGCCTTCCTTGCGCAGCGGCGAGGTTCCCAGAATGGCGTCATTTTTCGGCATAGCTGGTGCAGCTTTGGATATCCGATGAGCATAGTACGAAAGCGCAGCCTGCGTCACGTGCGTAAACCCGAGCAGGTCGCTCCTGAGCAACGCCTGGAGAGATGGGAGGTTAGAGAATCAGAAGTGGCGCAAGCGAGAACGAGGTTGTGTCTCGCCCGAGCGCTGTCCGGCCGCTTCGGTCGGGCCCCCGGGTCGTTCCATGGTGCGCTCGATGGAGCGGCTGACCAGGTCGCGCGAGCCGAGACCGACGGCAAGCGACAGCGTCAGCACGATGCCGCCGAAGAGAATGCCGAAGGCGAGACTGACGATGGCGCCGCCGATCTGAAGGTGATCGAGCGCCATCGCCGCCGTGAGCACGAGCACTAGCCACTTCACACCGAGGGCGAGAAAACGCGCATATTGCAATTGGGCGTTGACAGCGCTTATCAATACAGACCGCGCGAGGAAACGCGCGACGATGACGCCGACGATGAGCAGAACAACGGCTCCGATGAGGTGCGTAAAGTAGGGGAGCAGAAAGACCGAGACACGGGAATTCGCCTCATAAGAGGCGTCGAAGGCCGAGATGCCGACGGCCGCGCCGACAAGCACGCATAGCCAGAACAATACACGCGCGGCGAGGCGGGAGGGCGATTGTGCAGAGGTCCACTCGAAAAGACCGGGTGAGCCGGGGTTTCCTGCGGCGGTGAGGCGTTCGTCGAATCGGACCGCGGTTAGAAGCCGGCGAAGCAAAGCAGCCAGGATGGCGCCGACGATCGATAAGACAATGACCGCAACTAGGAACGCGACCAGGCCGGGCAGAAAGCTGACCAGCACGATCAGGACACGGTGCATCGACTGGCGAAGAGCGAATTCGATTTGCTGGCCCATCGTTAGTTCCTTTCTGAGCTTGCGCCGATTCTGGCCTGAGCGCAACACGACGCTAGGGCGGAGCTGCGAACTACGGGTTGAAGCGGTCTGGCCAGCGCCATCGCGAGACCAGATAGGATTTTTCCCGTTCGAAGGCGACCGCAGTCTCCTCCAGGTGGGTGGCTGAGGCGGCGGGGTCGCCGAAGAAGCGCAGCGTGGAAGCGGCCCACGCCATATAAAGCGGAGTCAGCGCCCCGAGCAGATGGCCTCGGTTGAGCGTGCGCAGATGAAAGGCGAGCGCGAAATCGTAAACGATACGAGCCCACAGCCCGGTCGCCATGGAGAACGCCGCGGGTTGGGTGAGCGAAAGCTTCTTTAGCGCGAGCAGCGATTGAGGCGGAAGGATCAGCGACCAGATCTCGTGCAGATTGTTGTGTGCGAGACGAAACGCATCGACCATGGAGGGGAGTTCGTCGTCCATGTCGTTGGTGTTGCCGGTTTGGGGCGGAGGTTCGGAGCTGGCGGCGGGAGCCAGTGACCGAGCGCGCTGCCAGAAGCTAGCCTTGGCCTCAATGTCTACGAACAAGGAACCGGCGACATCGGTGAACAGCGTATTGAAGTCGGTGGTGTCGGGTGGTCGGCGAGCGCGCGTGCCGGCATCGACCTGGCGGACGGAGAAGGCGGCAATCGCGGCTTCGGAGACCGGCCAGACGAGCGCCTCCGGTTGCGAGAGCGTTGCGTGGCGTTGCGTCATGCGCGATGCCATGCGCCGGGACATACCGGCATCCACTGCGAGAGGAAAGCGAATGTTGGCGGCGAACAAGGCACGCGTGACCGGGTACAGAAGGGCCGCGTTCACCAGCCCGTCGTGCGGCCCAAGCGAGTAGGACGGGACAGTGAGGTCGATTCCAGATGCGAGTAACTCAGCCATCTGCCGAACTACCGACGGAGGAAGTGTGGCCGCATCCGATCCGAGCATGAGCACACTTGCAGAATCGTGCTGCTCGGCCTGAGAAGCGGCGACCAGATAGTTGCCTGCAGTCAGAACCCAGTTTGGCTGACAGTGCGGGCCTTCGTAGGCGGTGACAGGCAGCGGTGTGGGCGTAATCGACTGCTCGAAGTCCGGTGATGCTATGAGAACCTCGCTGGGAGCAAACACAGTGGCAAGATTCGCGAGCGTGTTTTCGAGCATCTCCGGGGTCATCGAGGGCAGGCAGAGAACAAGTCTGGGCCGGTTGGACGGCACCGGCGACTCTGCATGGGCCTTCTCAGGTGAAGGGTTGAGACTCTCGAAGCTGGAGAAAGATGCCATTGAGGTTTAGGTCTAGAGCAGCCGCTTTGTTCGAATGCATTTAACGCGACGATACTACGCGTGTGTTGTTAGCAGCCCAAGAAGGCCTATTAGTGGAATGTTTACCCATGAGGGCCTGTTATTCAACTCGTAGAGCAGCTCGTAGGACGCTTTTTCGAGCTGCAGGGCGGAGAGCAAAATCTGGGCGTCCTCGGGGGAAGGCAGAAGTGAATGGTCGCCAATCGTCTCGCGGTAGCCTCGCAGGAAGGCGCCGGAGACAGAGTTCTCCCAGAGCGCCGCCCACGGCTGCAAAGCGGCGGCCTGGTCCGGCCGCCGCTGGACATGGTGGGCGAGCGCGGAGTGGGCCGCGTAACTGAAGCTGCGCAGCATTCCGGCGACATCGCGCAGAGGCGATTGCTTGCGGCGGCGTTCCTCCAGCGAGCGCGCGGGCTCACCTTCGAAATCGATGATCAAAAAATCGGTGCGAGCATGCAGAAGCTGACCCAGATGGTAGTCGCCGTGGACGCGAATGCGCTGCCCGAAACGCGCTGGATCGCCAGTCAACCCTGCAAGGATGGCCTTCAGGGTTGGCCGCCGAGCAAGTAGTTCGCGGGCTTGCTCGGTCAGCTCGGATGACAGCGTCTGTGCTGGTTCGGCGAGTGCGCGCTCGAGTGCCGCCAGGCCGGTGCTCGCTTGTTTCTCGATGCGCTCGCGTTCGGAGGCGAGATCCTCGGGCGAGAAACTCTCGACAGAGAATGCTGCGTCGCTGGTCGGCGTCGCGAGGGCAAGATGCATCTCCGCGGTGCGGCGGCCGAGCAGCTGAGCCGCGTCCAAATACAGTCCGGCATGTTCTCCGGCTTCGGACGGCGGTTCGGGTGTGGATGTCATCGTGGCTGAGGTCCCTACAGAAGATGGCGGGGGACAAGCGGCGACCGACTCGTAATAGCGTGCAAGCTCGTCGAGCGTCCAGGCCCAGCCATCGCCCTCGTTGGCCGCGAACGCTTGCAGGAAGGCGACGGTCGTTGCATCGTTCACACGATGAAGTTCGCCAAGATAAGCCGGGATGTTCTGGAAATGCGCAACGTCGGTGAGGAAGCGAGTGATCTCGACGTCGGGATTCTCGCCGACACGAAGACGGCGGAAGAGCTTGAGAATAGCGAGTTCGTCGAAGAGGATGCTGGTGTTTGACTGTTCAGCCGAGCCGAGATGCGAGCTCGTCGCGAGTAAAGCAGCGGCGTCGAGCTCTTCCGAATGCGAGCCTACTAGCTCAGTTGCTCCTGTTGAAGCTGGAGCAGCCTGATTGCCTTCGGCGATGAGACGTAGCAGCGCAGCGCGGAAGTGCTCGTCAGCAGTGGCGTCGTAGAGGACTGCATTCACATTGCTATCGAGGGTGGCAATGATCGACCTGGGCTGATTAGAGCGGAGCTGCTCGGCCTCTTGCGCAGAGGCGATCGCCAGAGGAAGTTGGTAGATCTCGGCCGTGGCAGCGGTTTCGCCATTATAGAGAATCTCAACGCTCATCAGCGCGGCCGAAGTGGAAGGGACGCGCGTTGCAGACGCGATGCGAACGGTGGCGATCGTCCTTGATTTACCGCCGAACCAGCGCTGTTGCGCGATATAACCGGGCAATACCTGTTCCAGAAGCGCGCGACCTGCGGGCTCCAGCAGACGAGAGAGAGACCATGCTCCGACCGTCGCCGCTTTGGCAAATTGAGCAGACTGGATCGGTGCCTCGACGATAGGAGCTTCGGGCGGAGGTGCTGCCGGCTGAAGCTCGAGCCACAGAAAGCTGTAGGGAGCGAGTGTCAGCGCATACGGTTGCGCAGTCATCTCAGGGAACGGAACGTAGCCGAGCATCTCGACGGGTTGACGTCCGGCGAAGCGCGCCAGATCGAGGGCGACCGGCTGCGCGAAGCGTGAAAGATTTGCTACGCACAGGACCGTCTCGGAATGTCCGGTGTCTTCGCTCTGGTAGTCGCGGATGTAGGCGAGGACCTTGCGGTTTTCCGGATGCAGGAACTCGAGTGTTCCGCGGCCAAAGACCTGGAAAAACTTGCGCAGCGCAATCATGTTGCGCGTCCAGTGCAGAAGCGAGGAAGGATCGGCCTGCTGCGCTTCGACGTTGATCGCCTGATAGCCCCATATGGGGTCCATGATCACGGGAAAATAGAGTTTGGCTGGGACGGCCTTGCTGAAGCCCGCATTGCGGTCGGAGTTCCACTGCATGGGCGTGCGCACGCCGTTGCGGTCGCCAAGGTAGATGTTGTCGCCCATGCCGATCTCATCGCCGTAGTACAGGATGGGCGTGCCGGGAAAGCTGAAAAGCAGCGAGTTCAGAAGCTCGATGCGGCGGCGGTTATTGTCCACCAGAGGAGCGAGACGGCGACGAATGCCAACGTTGACGCGCATGCGCGGATCGGCCGAGTAGGCCAGATACATGTAGTCGCGTTCGTCGTCGGTGACCATCTCGAGCGTCAGCTCGTCATGATTGCGCAGAAAGATTCCCCATTGGCAGTTGTCGGGAATCTCCGGGGTCTGCGCCATGATGTCGGTGATGGGCAGCCGGTCTTCCTGGCGGATGGCCATGTAGATACGCGGCATCAGCGGGAAATGAAAGGCCATGTGGCACTCATCGCCATTGCCGAAGTAAGGGCGAACGTCGGCGGGCCACTGGTTTGCCTCCGCGAGGATGAGCCGGTTTTCGTAACCTTCGTCGATGGCTGCGCGGATCTGCTTGATCTTCTCGTGAGTGACGGGAAGGTTTTCACAGTTGGTGCCATCGCGCTCGACGAGATAAGGAATCGCGTCCATGCGCATCCCGTCGACGCCCATGTCGAGCCACATGCGCATGGCTTTCAACACCTCCTCCATGACGGCCGGGTTGTCGAAATTTAAATCGGGCTGATGCGAGAAGAAGCGGTGCCAGTAGTACTGCTGCGCGACGTCGTCCCAAGTCCAGTTGGATTTCTCTGTATCGGTGAAGATGATGCGCGCGTCTCTGTAGAGTTGGTCAGTGTCGCTCCATACATAGAATTCACGCTCGGGACTGCCTTTTGGAGAGGTGCGCGCGCGCTGAAACCATGGATGCTGATCGCTGGTGTGGTTGATGACCAGCTCAATCATCACCTGCATGTTGCGCGTGTGGGCAGCGTCGAGAAACTGCTTGAAGTCGTCGAGCGTGCCGTAGGACGGGTGGACGTCAGTGTAGTTGGCAATATCGTAGCCGTCGTCGCGCAGTGGCGACGGAAAGAATGGCAGCAACCAGAGGCACGTAACGCCGAGATCCTGCAGGTAATCCAGTCTGGAGATCAGTCCCTGGAAGTCACCGATGCCGTCAGCGTTCGAGTCGGCGAACGCCCGCACATGCAGCTCATAGATGATGGCGTCCTTGTACCAGAGTGGATCGGTGGCGCTGCAGGGTTTCTTCACTCGCGGTTCATGCCTTTCATCTGCGACGGTTGGATGCGAACCGGGGCAGCATCGTTCCTGTCAACGGGCGACCCGGAAGATGTGTGCAGGCATCTCCCATGGCCGCAGTGCAACGAAGTTCCGCTGGTCCTTCCAGGTATAGCTTGCGCCAGTGAGCAGATCATCCACTACGAAGGTACCCTCCCAGGGCAACCCGAGCTTGTCGAGGCTGAGATCTACCATGGCCTTCTGCTCGTTGCGGGGGTCGAGGTTCACCACGATGAGGATCGCATTGGAGCCGTCCTCGGTGGACTTTGAGTAGCAGAGAATCTGCGGATTGGATGCTTCGTGGAAAATGAGCCGCTCGTTGCTTTGCAGCGCCATGTTGTCACGCCGGATGCGATTGAGTTGTGCGATCAGTGGCGTAATGGAGATCGGGTCTGTGCGATTCCATTGACGAAGCTGATACTTTTCGCTGTCTTGATACTCCTCACTGCCGGTCTTGCCAGATGCTGGCCTCGCTGCACGGCCTTCGCAGAGCTCAAACGCCGGACCATAGATTCCCCAGTTCGCGCTAAGCGTTGCGGCGAGGATCGCGCGTTGCTGAAAGACCGCCCGCCGCCAACCGGGGTCGGGGTCCTGCAACTGTTCGTGCAGGATATCGGGGGTGTTGGGCCACACGCTGGGTCGAAAAAAATCGGACACAGGCGGGTTGCAGATCTCCTCGAAGTACTCCTGCAGTTCGGCCTTGGTCGTTCTCCAGGTGAAATACGTGTAGCCCTGCGTGAAACAGCCTTTTGCGAGCGAGTACATCACGTGCGGGCGCGTAAACGCTTCCGCGAGAAGGATGGTTTCGGGGTGGGTTTTGTGAATCTCAGCGATACACCATTCCCAGAACGGCAGCGCTTTGGTGTGCGGGTTATCGACGCGGAAGATGCGCACGCCATGGTCGATCCAGAACCTGAAGACGCCATAAAGCGCGTCCCACAAAGTACGCCATTCCTTCGATTCAAAGTTGAGCGGATAAATGTCCTGGTATTTCTTGGGTGGATTTTCGGCGTATTGAATGGTGCCATCGGGACGAATCGTGAACCAGTTCGGGTGTTCCTTCACCCAGGGATGATCAGGTGAGCATTGAAAGGCGATGTCAAGGGCGATTTCCATCCCATGTCCTTTGGTTGCGGTCACGAGCCTCGCGAAGTCGTCAAAGTTGCCGAGCAGTGGATGAATCGCCGTATGACCGCCTTCGGGGCCACCAATGGCCCAAGGGCTGCCGACATCGTCCGGTTCCACCAGAACCGAGTTGTTCCGGCCTTTACGAAAACGCATGCCGATAGGATGGATCGGCGGCAAATAGACGATGTCAAAGCCCATCGCCGCGATCTCCGGCAGCCGTGCTTCGACGTCTTTGAAGGCACCATGCTGTCCGGGCGTCGTTGAGCAGGAGCGAGGGAAGAGCTCGTACCAGGCGGAGAACCTCGCGAGTTCACGATCGACCCACAGTGGGAACTCGCGGTCGAGCCTGGTCGCGAAGCTCAAGTCTGGATACTTTGCCGCAAGTGCTTCCAACTCCGCAGTGAGGGGTGACTCGTAGAAGGGAAGAGCAGCGTCGGCCATCTCGCGCAACAGGGCGGCGGCGCTACTCAACCTCTTCGCGTCGTTCCCTTTGGCGCGAGCCGCGGCGCCTTCGAGGAGATTGGCTCCGATCTGAAAGGCGACCGGAAGGTCCTGCGGTGTGGTCTGCTGGGTGGGCTCGTGCGGATCGGGCTGCGCGTCCAGGCGCTTTGCAAGATCATGCGCCCAGGTGTCGAAATGATCGATCCAGGCTTCAATTGTGAACTGCCAGGCGCCGAGTTTGTCGACCGTGAACCGCGCCTGCCAGAGATCATTGGTGAGCGGATCGAATTTTGCCGACTGCCACCTGCGCTGCGAGCTATGGCGGTAGTAGAGACGAGCGCCGACATGATCATGTCCATCGCCGAAGACCGCTGCGGTAACCTCAACGACATCGCCGAACACGCGCTTTGCCGGATACCTGCCGCCGCCCACCTGCGGTTGAATCTCTTCGATAACGACGCGGCGGCGTCCCTCCGCTGGTTTCATGCTTCGGTCTCCGTCAAAAAACTCCCTTATGGTTGAAGTCTATCCTGCGAGGGGCCCCCTGACGGCTCCTGTGCATCCAACAAGATAGAGCAGTCAGGCATCGAGAGCGGAGTCCATCCCCATTGCTGAGATGCCTGCGCGGCCGGGGCAATGGACCGCAATCGATTCGATGCGGATTGTGAAGGGGAGCAGGTTTGCCGGAGCGAATTCAGAATCCAAAGAAGAAGCCGTTGCACGGAGCCCTCATCGAGGACTACGCCTTAATTGGCGATTGCGAGACTGCCGCGCTGGTAAGTCGCGAAGGCTCGATCGACTGGCTCTGCTGGCCGTCGTTTTCCTCGGGCGCGTGCTTTGCTGCGCTGCTTGGGACCGCTGACAATGGTTTCTGGCGCGTTCGACCGCAAGGAAAGATTCTCTCCATCGAGCGGCATTACCGGCCCAGAACGATGACTCTGGAGACGACATTTACGACGGCCGCCGGCGCAGTTCGCCTCACGGACTTCATGCCGCCGCGTGGGAAGCACTCGGACATTGTCCGCATCGCTCGGGGCGTGAGTGGCAAGGTCTCGATGCGCATGGACCTGGCGTTGCGCTTCGACTATGGGCTGACGGTACCCTGGGTAACCACGGCAGACCACGAGTTGCGCGCAGTTGCAGGCCCCCACATGGTCGTATTGCGTAGCGAGTGCACGCGCGGCAAACCGGCGGAGCTGCACGGGGAAGGGCTTACGACCGTAAGCGAATTTACTTTGGGCGCGGACGATCAGAGCTGTTTCGTTCTCACGTATGCTGCTTCCTCCGAAGAGGTGCCGGAGCGCGTTCCAATCGATGCCGCCTTCGACGATACTGAGCGCTTCTGGACCGACTGGATCAGGCAGTCCGATTACAAGGGCGACTACGTGGAGGCTGTCGAGCGGAGCCTGATGACGCTCAAGGCGATGACCTATCATCCGACGGGTGGCATTGTCGCCGCTGTGACGACCGGGCTGCCGGAGAACGTCGGCGGCAGCCGCAATTGGGACTATCGCTACTGCTGGCTGCGCGATACTGCATTCACACTGCTGGTGTTGATGCGGGCGGGCTTTACCGACGAAGCGATCCGCTGGCGGCTATGGCTGCTGCGTGCCGTCGCGGGCTCTCCGGATCAGGTGCAGACGCTCTACGGCATCGCCGGCGAGCGCAAGCTGGTGGAGTGGGAGGTGACGTGGCTGCCGGGCTATGAGAACTCGAAGCCGGTACGCATCGGCAATGCTGCCTCGGGGCAGTTTCAGCTGGATGTCTATGGCGAGGTCGCGGCTGCTTTGGCACACACTCCCGAGGCTGACGAAGATATTCGCGTTCCAGCTACCGAGCTGCAGGCCGCCCTGGTGGATCACCTTTGCGAGATATGGCATCTGCCGGATGAAGGGATCTGGGAGGTACGCGGTGGACGCCAGCATTTTGTGCACAGCAAGGTAATGGCCTGGGTTGCTATGGACCGCGCTGTCAAACACCACGAGCAATACGACGGGAACGGCAATGTGAAGCTTTGGCGCAAGAACAGGGACAAGTTGCATAAGGAGATTTGTGCGAAGGGCTTCAATAAGCGGCTGAACTCGTTCACGCAAAGCTACGGCTCCAAATTGCTTGACGCGTCATGTCTTCGTCTGGCGCTGGTCGGCTTCCTTCCGCCTGACGATCCGCGCATTCTTGGGACGATTGATGCGATCCAGAGAAAGTTGATGAAAAATGGTCTGGTGCAGCGTTACAACACGGCGAAGACGCGCGACGGCCTGAGGGGGGATGAGGGAGCGTTCTTGGCTTGCAGCTTCTGGCTTGTGAAATGCCTTTGGTTGATCGGCCGTCATGAAGAATCGCGGGCACTGTTCGAGCGTCTGTTGGCGCTGCGCAATGATGTCGGCCTGCTCAGTGAGGAGTACGATGCAGAGAAGATGCGCATGCTGGGAAATTTTCCGCAGGCGCTTTCGCATCTTGCGCTGGTGCATGCGGCGTTTACCCTCTCCGGCCAGTGGCAACCCGAACCCTACCGCGGCAATACGTAACGTTCGCGCGCAGATGCAACCCGTTCCCTGCGATACAGGTCTATCGAAGAGAGGTCAGATTTTTTCTCGCGCTGGCGCTGCCTGCGCTCTGATCGGCGGTCTTCCGGGCGACCGGGCGGCCAGATGGAGAGCAATTCCTTATGCCTCGTGTTCCCGGCTCAACGTACCGGCTTCAGCTTCACAAGGGGTTCACCTTTGAGGATGCCGCCGCAATTGCGGACTACCTAAAGGGGTTGGGGATTACGCACGTCTATAGCTCGCCCTATCTGCAGGCTGCGCCCGGCAGCCTGCATGGATACGACGTCGTCGATCATCGCACGGTAAATGAGGAGCTCGGCGGCGCCGAGGCTCACGCCCGCTTCTGCAAACGCCTTGGCGAGGCCGGTCTCGGGCAAGTGCTGGATATCGTGCCCAACCACATGAGTCTCGGCGAGCAGAACCGCTACTGGTGGGATGTGCTGGAAAACGGCAATAACAGCCGGTACGCGAGTTTCTTCGACATCGATTGGAACTCCTCCGAAGAGCGGCTGCGCGATAAAGTGCTGGTGCCGATCCTCGACGATCAATATGGCCGCGTGCTGCGAAAGGGCGGCATCACGATCACCCGGCAGGGTAACGTCTTCACGGTGGAGGCGGCGGGACAGGCATTGCCGATCGCTCCTGAAAGCCTGGCGCCGTTGTTGACCAAGGCAGCAGAGCATGCGAACAGCGATACGCTCAATTTTCTGGCAGCGAGTTACGCGAGATTGCCTTCGGGAGAAGCTCTGGATCGTCGCACAATCCTCGCGCGCAATCGCGACAAGATGGTGCTGCAAGGCTTACTCGCGCGTCTTTGCAGTGAAGATGAACAGGTCTGCAAAAGCATTGACCGCGCTGTCCGCGAGCTGAATGAGAACGTCGATGCGTTGGATGAGTTCTTGCAGCAGCAGCACTTTCGAATCTCGTACTGGAAGACTGCGGACCAGCAGCTTGGGTATCGGCGCTTCTTCGATGTGAACACGCTCATTGGATTGCGCGTGGAACGCGAGTACGTCTTCGAGGAGACGCATGCGCTGATCCTGAAGTGGCTGAAGCAAGGAGTTCTGGATGGTGTCCGCGTCGACCATCCTGACGGGCTTCGCGATCCGCTGCAGTACTTCCAACGGCTCCGCGCACAGGCCCCCAATGCCTGGATTATCGGAGAGAAGATTATCGAGCCTGGGGAGTGGCTTCGTTCAGGTTGGCCCATCGAAGGAACAAGCGGCTATGACTTCCTCAATACCGCGTTGGGGGTTTTGGTGAATCCGGAAGGGCTGGAACAGCTTGGCGACCACTACGCGGCATTTACGGGCGATACGACTCCCTTTCCTGTCGTTGCCCACGAAAAAAAGCTGATGGTTGGCCAGGAGGCGTTGGGCAGCGATGTCAACCGGCTGGCGAGCCTGTTCGTCGATATCTGCGAAGTGAACCGGGAGCAGCGCGACTACACTCGGGCCGAGATTCGACGCGCCATTCGCGAGGTCGCAGCCTGCTTCTCGATCTATCGGACCTACGTCGTTCCCGATCGCGGCGAGATCGCGGATGAAGATCGCTCGGCCATTGCGCGCGCCACTGAATGCGCGAAGCAGAACCGGCAGGACATCGACGGCCTGCTGTTCGATTTCATGCGCGACGTTCTGATGCTCCACGCTACCGGCAAGGTAGAAAGCGAGTTCGTCTATCGCTTCCAGCAGTTCACCAGCCCGGTGATGGCCAAGGGCGTGGAGGACACGGCGTTCTACTGTTCCAATCGGCTGACCGCGATAAATGAGGTAGGAGGCGATCCCGACTGCGACGGTTTCTCGCTCGAATTTTTCCATACGTATAACCAGGCGATGCAACGGACGTTTCCGCAGACAATGACGACGCTGAGCACGCACGACACGAAACGCAGCGACGACGTACGGGCGCGGCTTGCGGTACTGACCGAGATCCCGGACGAGTTCAACTCACTCATCGAACGTTGGAGCTCACGCAACTCGCGCTACAACACGGACGGCATTATCGATCACGGAACGGAGTGGTTCCTGTATCAGACACTGATCGGCGCATGGCCGATCTCTGTCGAGCGCCTGCGCCTGTACATGGAAAAAGCAATGCGTGAAGCCAAGATTCGCACTAGCTGGGTGGCGAACAATGTGGAGTACGAGACGGCCGTCAACAGCTTTGTCGATTCGCTTTTGAAGGACGTTGAATTCGTGAGAGACGTTGAGGTTTTCGTTGCGAAGATCGCACCTGCGGGACGCATCAACTCACTGACGCAGACACTGATGAAGTGCACCGCGCCTGGAGTGCCGGATCTGTACCAGGGCGGCGAGTTATGGGATCTGTCCCTGGTCGACCCCGATAATCGCCGCCCGGTTGACTACGAGCGGCGGCGCACGCTTTTGGCAGAGATGCAAGGCATGAATGTGCAGCAGGTGCTGCAACGCATGGACGAGGGGATGCCCAAGCTCTGGGTGATCCAGCACGCACTGCGGCTGCGCAACGAGCACCCGGAGTGGTTCGGGCCGGAGGCAGAATATATACCCGTATGGGCCAAAGGCCCGCAGGCGCAGCGGGTGCTGGCGTATCTTCGCGGAGGCGATGTGCTCACGGTCGCGCCGCGATGGTCGCACGCGGCTGCGGGCTGGGAGGGGACGTCGCTGGAGCTACCCGGGGGCCGGTGGCTCAATCGGCTTACGGGCCGTCGTTATCAAGGCCAGCGGTTGGAGCTGGCAAATTTGCTGGCCGCATTTCCTGTAGCGCTGCTGGTCCGCGATCAGGCAGAGTAGCGGACGCAATTCTGCATTCGAAGACGGAGGAGAACAGACGATGTATGAGTTCCGAGTGTGGGCTCCACGCGCGCGGAAGCTGCGGCTTCAGCTTAACGACGGTGAGTTGTTCCCGATGAATGGGCCGGGGCCGAAAGGATGGTGGGATCTCACTGCCGAGCAGGCCGGGTCTGGCACGGATTACGCCTATCTGATCGACGACGATCCAGTTGCGTACCCCGATCCGCGCAGCGTGTGGCAGCCGCGCGGCGTGCATGCGGCTTCGCGCGTGTATGACCAGAGCGCCTTTGAATGGACAGATGCGAAATGGCACTGTCCGCCACTCTCAGGCGCGGTGCTCTATGAGCTCCACATTGGAACGTTCAGCCGGGAGGGCACGTTCGACGGCACTATCCAGCATCTCGATTATCTTGTCGATCTCGGCATTACGTACATCGAGGTGATGCCGATCAATGAGTTTGCCGGCAACCGGGGGTGGGGCTACGACGGGGTGTTTCTCTTTGCCGCCTTCGAGCCGTATGGCGGCCCGGATGGGTTCAAACGGTTCGTCGATGCGTGCCATGCAAGAAACCTTGCGGTCATTCTGGACGTGGTCTACAACCACTTCGGACCGGTGGGAAATTACGCGAATAAGTTTGCGCCGTATCTGACGGAGAAGTTTCACACGCCCTGGGGGCCGGCGGTGAACTTCAACGAGGGCGGGAGCGACGAGGTACGGCGGTTCTTCTGCGACAACGCGCTGATGTGGCTGAAGGACTTCCACGTCGATGGCCTGCGGCTCGATGCCGTTCATGAATATATTGACAGGTCAGCGGTACATTTCATGGAGCAGCTTTCGGCCGAGGTGGAGCGGCTGGGGGCGATGATTGGCCGCAAGCTTGTGCTGATCGTAGAGAGCGATTTGAACGACCCGAAGTTTGTGCGACCGAAGGAAGCCCGCGGTTATGGCATGGATGCACAGTGGAGCGACGATTTTCATCATTCGCTTTTTACCTTGCTGTGGAAGGACCCGGGGCGGGGATACTACGACGACTTCGGGACGATGGACGATCTTGTCAAGAGCCTGAAGAATGTTTTTGTCTACGACGGCATTTACTCCGGGTACCGGCACCACTCTCATGGGAGGCCGGTGGACGGACTTTCCGCGCATCATTTCGTCGGATATGTCCAGAACCACGACCAGGTGGGCAACCGCGCGGCGGGGGAGCGGCTGGAGCACCTGGTTGGCATGGATGCGGCCAAGGTGGCGCTGGGGATTGTGCTGACGGCGCCGTTCCTTCCCATGCTGTTCATGGGCGAGGAGTTCGCAGCCTCGGCGCCGTTTCTGTACTTTGCCGACCACGAGGACGACGAGATGCGACGGCTGGTTGCCGAGGGGCGCAAGCGGGACTTCGAGGCGTTTGGCTGGGAGGAGGAGGCGGTCCCCGATCCTGAATCGCCGGAGACGTTTGAGCGCTCCAAGCTGGATTGGAACGAGATTCACAAGGGTAAGCATGCGGAGATGCTGGAGTGGGTAAAGCAGCTTATCCAGTTGCGACGAACGACGGTAGGCCTGAACGATGGCGATCTTGGGCATCTACAGGTGGAGTGCCGCGTGGAGGACAAGTCGCTGACGATGCGGCGAGGATCGGTGCGGGTGCTGGCCAACCTTGGCGCGTCGCCGGTGACGATGAGGGTGCTTGAGAATGAGTCGATACAGATGAGCTCGCGCGAGGGCATTGCGGTTTCAGGAACGGAGCTTGTGCTGCCCAAGATGAGCCTGGTGGTGACGGTGGATGCGGGCGAAGCTTAGCTGCACTAGCATGAGCGTGGGAGGCAGCGTGGCGATCAAGACCATCAGCAGCCGCGAGGTTTATCGCAACCCGTGGACGCGGGTGCGCGAGGATGTGATCGAGCGCTCGAATGGGCAGCGCGGAATCTACGGCGTTGTCGACAAGGACCCTGCGTGCATTGTGATTCCGCTGGAGCGAACCAGCGAGGGCGAGTTTGTCTGGCTGGTGCGGCAGTTTCGATACACGGTTGGCGAGACGTACTTCGAGCTGCCACAGGGCGGATGGGAGCTGGCCGACGCCGACCCGTTCGAGATGGCCACGGGCGAGCTGCGCGAGGAGACGGGGCTGCGCGCGCAGCGGATGACGGAGCTGGCGAAGCTGTGGATCGGCTATGGCGTGATGCGGCAGAGGCATCATGTCTTTCTCGCGGAAAGCCTGACGCAAGGGGAACATGACCGCGATCCTGAGGAGGATGACATGACCGTTCATCGGGTCAGCGTCGATGAATTTGAGGCGATGCTGCTGGATGGACGGGTGATGGACAACTGTTCGGCTGCGGCCTGGGGCGTTTATCGGGTTTGGCGGGACAGGGAGGGGTGCCCCTCCCCGGATGTCAGGCCGGTTCTTTAGAATGTTAGATTTGCGGCGATGATTCGCGGCAAAATATTGATTCCAGAGATTTTGTGTTCAAAATCTCTGGAATGTGTGGGATGCGTCCTGCGGATCCACCCATCCGCGATGAAGCTGCGTATGGATGGGGCACCCGAATTAGTTCTGCTTCTTTTCTTTAGCTCTATTTCTATTATAGAGAGTCGAGTGGTATTAATGTGCACCGATTTTTCTCTTTGTTTTGTTGGATTTAGGTGGTTTGGGGGCTTGACAAGACTTTTGGGATTTCCTTTCTGTGCAGGTGGTGTCGAGTGACGGTTGTGGCGGGGCGGAGGAAGGCAATTCAGTCGCTTCGGCTTCGCCTTCACTCCAGCCTTCGGCAGAGCGGAAGCGCCTTCCGGCGCGGTCTTTCCCTGGGGCGATGCCCCAGGGGCTGGTATAGGGCGCGCCGTTGGCGCTTGGAGCGGTGGCGCGTTGCGGAGCCGCATCTCCAGAGCGAGTTTTTGCCGGGGCTGAGAAACAAGAGCAAAGGCAGAGGCGCGCCTCGAGAATTGCAAGACAAAAGCCAAAACAGGTCCTTCGCTACGCTCAGGATGACAATTCGGGAGGCGAGGGCAGAAGCAGGTACTTCCCTATGGATGGCCAGGCGTACCTCAGGGGCTGAAGCCCTTTTGACCGGACTTTGATGGCACGGAGACCCTCGGCTAAAGCCGAGAGCTACCAGCCGTGCCATCAAGCGAGGCAGAGGCGCGTTCGCGCCTCGTGAACGGCTAAAACAAAAGCCAAAGCAGATCCTTCGCTGCGCTCAGGATGACGATTCGGGGGGCGAGGCAAAGGCAGGTCCTTCCCCTTCGACTGCGCTCAGGGTCAGGATGACAATTCGAGGGATGAGGCGAAGGCAGGTCTTTCCCCTTCGGCTACGTTCGGGGTCAGGATGACAATTCGAGGGGCGAGTGTGCAGGGGGTGGTGGGGTAAGATTCTTGCCACTGCCACTTCAGGACGATCCATGCGCCGGATTTACGCTTTTACACTTCCTCTTCTTTTTGCTTGCTTCTTTATTTTGATCAACCAGCCAGTTGCCGGCGCACAGACGCCGCCGCATCTTTTGCGCAATCCGTCGCTGTCGGATACGCAGATTGCGTTCCGGTATGCGGATGATGTCTGGACGGTGGCGCGTGAGGGGGGCGTGGCGCGACGGCTGACCTCGACGGGGAATGTGACGGGGGGGCCGTTCTTTTCGCCCGATGGAAGGACGATCGCGTATGACGCGAACGTCGGCGGCAATACGGACGTGTACACGGTGGCGGCGGACGGCGGCGTTCCGCAGCGCATCACCTATCATCCGGATGGGAATTTTGTTGTGGGGTGGACGCCGGACGGGCGCGACCTGCTGATCGGCAGCATGCGGGATTCGGTGCGGACGTACTTCGAGATGTTTCGCGTGCATGCAGATGGGAGCGGGCTGCCGGAGCGGCTGCCGCTGCCTTCGGCCTTCGATGGATCGCTCTCGGCGGATGGAACGCACCTGGCTTATAACCCGTGGCTGCAGTGGGAGGCGGACTCGTGGAAGCGCTACCGCGGAGGGCAGACGCAGCCGGTGTGGATCATCGACCTGAAGACGCTGGACCGGGTGAAGGTGCCGCGGGACAACTCGAATGACACGCATCCGGTGTGGATGGGCGATGCGGTGTATTTTCTCTCCGACCGCAATGGGCCGGTGTCGCTGTTTCGCTATGACACGAAGACGCAAGAGGTGAAGCAGCTGGTGGAGAACCATGGGCTTGACTTCGAGACGCTGGAGGGGCATGGGAACGCGCTGGTGTATGAGCAGTTCGGCACGATCCATGTTTACGACATCGGCTCGGGCGCGGAGCACGAAGTGAAGATTACGACCGAGGGCGACCTGCCGGCGCTGGTTCCGCATTTGGCCAAGATCGATCCGAAGGAGATTCAGAACGTGGACATCTCGCCGACGGGCGTGCGCGCGGTGTTTGAGGCGCATGGCGAGATCTTCACGGTTCCGGCGGAGAAGGGCGATGTGCGCAATCTGACGAACACGTCCGACGCCGTGGAGCGCGCGCCGGCGTGGTCACCGGACGGCAAGCGGGTGGCGTATTTTTCGGATGCGAGTGGGGAGTACAGGCTCTACGTTCGGGATCAGGATGGGCTGAAGGCGCCGCAGGTGATCGACCTGGGGCCGGAGCCGACGTACTACTACTCGCCGGCGTGGTCGCCGGATTCGAAGCGAATTGTGTTTAGCGATCAGCGGCTGAATCTCTGGTATGTGAATGTGGATCCGTCGTTGAAACCGACGAAGCCGGTGCATGTGGATACGGAGCTGCACGCGAACTTCGGGCCTGCGGGGTTCAGTGCGAGCTTCTCGCCGGATGGGAGATGGATTCTGTATGCGCGGACGCTGCCGAGCATGGAGAGCGCAGCGTTTCTTTACTCACTGGACACCGGGAAGAGCACGCAGATTACGGATGGCATGAGCAATGTGACCAGTCCGGTGTGGGATGCGAGCGGGAAGTACATCTTTTTTGCGGCGAGTACGGACATCGGGCCGGCGATCGATGGGTTTGGGCTGGGCAGCCTGAACCGGACGACGACGGCGAGCGTGTATGTGGCGGTGCTGGCGAAGGATGAGGCGTCGCCGATACCGCCGGAGAGCGATGACGAGAAGAATGCGGCGGAGGCGGAGAAGACGCCGGCGCCGTCGGAGGCAGGAAAGACAGAAGAGAAGAAGAACGCGGCGACGGAGCCGGAGAAGAAGGATGAGGCGAAGGCTCCCAAGCCCGCGCTGCCGGTGACGAAGATCGATCTGGATGGGATTCAGCAGAGGATCCTGGCGCTGCCGATTCCGGCGCGCAACTACACGATGCTGGCGGCAGGCAAGCCGGGCGTGCTGATGCTGGGTGAAGGGGAGGCGGCGGCGAATCCTTCCGAGGGTGGTGGAGGGTTTCGGTCGCTGTGGCGCTTTACGCTGAAGACGCGCAAGACGGAGGACGTGCTGCATGGCGCGTCGGGGTTTGTGGTTTCGTTCGATGGCGAGAAGGTGCTGTACGACAAGGGCAATGGGTGGTTTATTGCGTCGCAGGATGATTTGAAGCCGGCGGCCGCGGATGGAACGCCGGGCAAGCCGCTGCACGTGGACCAGATGGAAGCACGCATCGATCCGCGCGCGGAGTGGCGGCAGATGTTCAACGAGACGTGGCGGATCGAGCGCGAGTTCTTCTACGACCCGGGCTATCACGGGCTGAACCTGCACAAGATCGAGGCGAAGTATGAGCCGTATGTGGCGGGGCTGAGCACGCGCAGCGACCTCACCTACTTGCAGGATGAGATGCTGGGCGAGTTTACCGTCGGGCACATGTTTATCGGCGGACCGCACACGGGGCAGGATGGACCGAAGACAGGGCTGCTGGGCGCGGACTATGCGATCGACCACGGGCGCTACAGATTTGCGCATATTGTGCAGGGCGGGAACTGGAATCCGAAGATGTACTCGCCACTGACGCAGCCGGGCGTGAATGTGCATGAGGGCGAGTATCTGCTGGCGGTGAATGGCGTGCCGCTGCATGCGACCGAGAACGTCTATGCGGCGTTCGAGGGGATGGCGGGCAAGCAGACGAATATTACCGTTGGGCCGAATGCCGATGGCAGCCGATCGCGCGATGTGCTGGTGGTGCCGGTGCCGAGCGAACGCGATATGCGGATGCAGGAGTGGATCGAGGGCAATATCCGGCGCGCGGATGCGCTCTCGGGCGGGCAGGTGGCG
Organism: Acidobacteriaceae bacterium; assembly: GCA_036509515.1. Taxonomy (GTDB): domain Bacteria; phylum Acidobacteriota; class Terriglobia; order Terriglobales; family Acidobacteriaceae; genus Granulicella. The sequence continues at coordinate 8,646 of DATCFM010000079.1, read as the reverse complement.
TATGTGTATCTGCCGAATACGGGAGGAGCGGGGTTCGATAGCTTCAATCGCTATTTCTTCGCGCAGGTGGAGAAGAAGGCGGTGATCGTCGACGACCGCTATAACCAGGGCGGCGATATTGCGGACTACGTGATCGACGTGCTGAAGCGGACGCCGATGCTGAACTATGAGTCGCGGCAGGGGATGAAGGTGACGGAGCCAACGGGCGCGATCTTTGGGCCGAAGGCGATGCTGATCAATCAGAATGCGGGCTCGGGCGGCGATGCGATGCCATGGCTGTTCCGGCAGGCGAAGCTGGGGCCGCTGGTGGGCACGCGCACGTGGGGCGGGCTGGTCGGCATCGGCGGCTATCCGGTGCTGCTGGACGGCGGAACGGTGACGGCGCCAAGGACGGCGCTGTATGGGCTGACCGGGCAGTTCGATGTGGAGAACAAGGGCGTGGCTCCGGATGTGGAGGTGGAGGATGATCCGAAGGCGATTGCCGCAGGGCATGATCCGCAGCTGGAGAAGGCGGTCGAGATTTTGATGGAGGAGCTGAAGAAGAATCCACCGCAGCAGTTTGTTGTGCCGCCGTATCCGAACTATCACAAGGATGATGGACTGGGCGGGAAGTAGGGTCGCGAGGCTGACTGCTGATCAGTTGATGTGTTTGGAGCGGCGGTTCATGAAGTCCATCAGGAGATAGTTGCCGAGCGTTTGCGGGGTGGTGAAGTAGGCCTTGCCGCGGCACATGGCGGACATCTTCTGGACGAACTGGACGAGCTGGAAGTCGTCGGCGAGCATGAAGGTGTTGATCATGATGTTGGAGCGCTTGCAGCGGCCGACCTCTTCGAGCGTCTCGGAGATGACGATGGGGTCGAGGCCGAAGGCGTTTTTGTAGATGCGGCCGTCGTCGAGGGTGAGCGCCGAGGGCTTGCCGTCGGTAATCATGACGATCTGCTTCATGTCTTTGCCGGAGCTGCGCAGGATGCGTTGCGCGACGCGGAGGCCTTCGCGGGTGTTGGTGTAGTGCGGGCCGACCTTGACGCGTGGAAGCTGCGAGATGGGGATCTCTTCGGCGGAGTCGTGGAAGAGGACGAGCGAGAGCTGGTCGCCAGGGTACTGGGTGCGGATGAGGTGCGAGAGCGCCATGGCGACGCGCTTGGCGGGTGTGAAGCGGTCTTCGCCGTAGAGAATCATCGAGTGCGAGCAGTCGAGCAGGACGACGGTGGCGCAGGAGCTTTGATAGTCGGCTTGCTGGACGTGCAGGTCGGAGTACTCGAGGTTGAGGATGCCGGAGCCGTCGGGCGGGCCCTCGCGCGCGAAGACGGAGTTGAGCGTGGCGTTGATGTCGAGGTTGAGCGAGTCGCCGAACTCGTAGAGCTTGGAGGAGCCGTTGGTCTCGACGCCAGCGGCCTCATGCAGCGTGTCGTGGCGGCCGAGCGAGGATTTACCCAGGGGGCCGAGAAGGTCGCGCAGGGCTTTGAAGCCGAGGAAGTCCATCGCCTTGTCGGTGACCTCGAAGTGGGCGTCGGTATTGGTTTCGCCCTGTTCGCCTGGACCTTGCTGGTTTTCAGGCGCTTCGGCGTTTAAGAACGCCTCGTCTTTCATGCGCTGGATGATCTTTTCGACGAGCTCCTGCTTGCCTTCTTCGGGAAGGGCCTCATATTTTTCCTGCGCGTCTTCGTCGAGGAGATCGCCGGAGTCGAGTGCCTGGCGGATGGCCTCGCGGAGATCGTCCATGGAGTCATCGCCGGAGTTCTGGAACTGCGAGTAGGGGTCTTCGAAGCCGGAGTCGAGGAAGAAATCCGACAGCGCGTCCATCAGGTCTTCGAGATCGAAGCTGGTGGAGAGATCGCCGGTGAATTTGGTGTAGCGGGTGAGCTTCATGGACGGGTCCCTGGTGTCTAGATTAGACGTTCACAGGGGCTGCCGGATGCGGCGTGGCGCCAGAAGGCCGCTTCGACGCGGATCTACGCCAGCGCGTAGGCAGGCTCAACCAGCGCGTAGTGGATCGGCATGGAACAGAATGGGCAAGTGGTTTCATAGATCATCGTGGACCTTTGGGAAAGAGGCTGCGAGAAGGTTCGCAAACATTCCGTGCAGGCCAGCAACACGCACGCGTGGCCGGAATGGCCTTTGGTAGCGGACGCGATCCATATTGGGGCGAGCGAGGTGGTGTGCGCGGAGGCCGATCGCTGGCTCCTCTGTATATCGTCAATGATGGCCAGCAGAGCCTTAACGTTCGTGGCCTTTTCATAGAAGGCGTCCGCAGCGATCCCGACAGGCACGTTGCGACCCGAATAGGCGCTGCTCATGGCAACGACCCGGATGGCGGGAAATCTGCGCCGAATTACCGAGAGCAGCTCGAAACCGGACATGCCCGGCATGAAAAGGTCCGAGAGAACGATGTCGGGCATCTCGTCACGGATCTGCTCCAGAGCCGAGAATCCATCCTCCGACGACCGCACGCCGTAGCCGGAAGCTGTGAGGATCGTTGAGATCAGCGATCGAATATTCGGATCGTCTTCGACCACGAGCAGTTTCGGTCTGGAAGTGGGCAACGAATGGCATGCTGGAAGCATCAGACTCACCTCTTTCGAGAGCGTCGCACTTCCCGGAGGCGTTTTCTGCTCACTTTTGCTCACATCAGGTGACTCGGGCGTGTCGTGGCAAGACAGAAATCAGTCATGCAGGACGATGTTGAGCAGTGATTTGTGAACCCGGATTCGACCGTTGTACTCGATGAAGCCGTGCTTGCGGAAGCGGTTCATAAAAAAGCTGACGCGCGAGCGCGTGGTGCCAATCATCTCTGCCAGGGTTTCCTGGGTAATTTTGGGGATGAGCGACTCGGGCTCGCCCGGCTGTCCAAACTCTGCCATCAGCAGCAGGATACGCGCCAGACGCTTTTCGCTGGAGTTGAAGAGCTGATCGACGAGGTCGGCCTGAATGCGAATGCTTCGCGCAAGCAAGAACTTGAGGAAGACATCGGAGAGGGTGTGCTCCTCATGGATGACGCGGACCATCTCCTCGCGTTCGATCTTGAGCGCGGTACACGCAGTGATGGCGGTGGCGGTGGCCATGCGCAGACCTACTGCCCCGGTAAGCGACTCTTCGCCTATGAAGTCGCCGGGGCCAAGCAGCGTGATGGTCGCTTCTTTGCCGCGCGCCGAGACGACCGTCAGCTTGGCGCGGCCTGCTTGAAGATAAAAGATGCAGTCGGCTGTATTGCCCTGGGCAAAGAAGACATCCTTTGCTTTGACCCGGACGATCCGTCGGCCGAGTCCGGCGCTGGCTAGAAAGGCGGCCGGATCAAATTTCGTACTTTCGGACCTAAGCATCCATACTTCTTCCGCAAACGATCATCGCTGGAACAGGTTCAATCTGCGTATCCAACGAGGTTAATAATAACTGCACAGGATGGCTGTATGCCGATACACCCCTATACTGTCGCACTCCTTCGACTAGAAAACTGTTCTGTTTTGCTCACTTTAGAGAAACCGTCTGAACTCGCATCGGCTCGTTCTCCACGGCCCGGCCCAGCAACACGGCAAATCGTTTCCTGTACCTACGCAAGTTCCTGCCTAGTCTGTTTAAGTTCAAATTCGCGAGAGCCTTGGAATTTGCCGCAAGCGCTTTAGATGCAGCCTAAGTCGCCGAATGATGGTTGTCCTTTATTAGGCCATTTACCTGCACTTACATGGGTACGAGGTCATTTCAGTGAAGAACGTTTCGGTACTCACAACGTTGAGTCTTATTGTGCTGTTTGCAGTTTCCGCGCGAGCCGATCAGGTTACAGTTCTCGGCACGGCAGACAGTTTCGCAGTTCTTGGTGCTTCCGCTGTTACGAATACGGGTGCCACTGTCCTTTCCGGGAATCTTGGTGTCTACCCTGGCATTTCGATCACCGGATTCCCTCCCGGATCGGTTAACAATGGGTCGACTTACGATGGCACCGCAACAGCAATGACCGCTCAGCACGACGCTCTGACCGGCTACAACTACCTGGCAGGACTGGCTCCGACGCATACGCTTACGGGGGAAGACCTGGGTGGGATGACACTTACACCGGGCGTTTATTTTTTCGCATCCTCGGCTCAACTGACAGGCCCACTGACGTTGAATTTTGAGGATTTGAATAATGCGGATATTGTTTTCCAGATCGGAAGTACGCTGACGACGGCGAGCGGCTCCACAGTAGACATCATCAACCAGGGGATGGACGATAACGTCTATTACCAGGTTGGAAGCTCCGCGACCCTGGGCACCGGGACCGTATTTCAGGGCGATATTCTGGCCGATGCGAGCATCACTTTGACAACGGGAGTCGATATCACCTGTGGGAGCGCCATTGCCCTGAACGGTGCTGTGACCCTGGATACGAACACGATTACCAACTGCTCAACGACGGGCAGCGATGTTACTCCAGCGGAGACCTCAAGCGTGACGCCGGAACCTGCGTCGCTCTGGCTGCTGGCCACTGGTCTTCTCGGAGGAGCGGGAGTCCTTCGCCGGCGGCTTGCTGCCGTCAGGGGCGGACGCCAGTAAGCACCGCGAAGCTCGAAGATTTGAACCAGCAGTCGACGTTGCGGAAGCCGGCTTCGCGCAGCCAGGAGAGCTGCGGCTCGATAAGTGCGCGGCGGTCTTCCTGTTGGCGATAGAGCGAGTCGGCGATCTGCTGCTCGGTCGCTCCAAGTGCGCGAACGTTGGAGAGCCAGCGCTGGTGGTAGAGGGCTTCGAGCTCGGGCGTGGGGGCGGCGATGTGGTCGGCGTTGATGAAGACGCCGCCGGGACGGAGCGCGGCGAGGATAGGCTGGAGCAGCGCGCGCTTGCGCTCGTCTTCAAGATGATGGATGGAGAGCGAGGAGACGATGGCGTCGGAGTTCGAGGGCAGTGGCGCGGTGGTGTAGTCGGCGAGTGTGTGAGTTAGGTCAGGATCGTTTCCGAGGCGCTGGCGCGCCAGTGCGAGCATGGGCTCGGAAAAATCGATGAGATGGAGATGAGCGGTGGGGAAAGAGGCGCGCAGCATGGCGGAGAAGAGGCCGGAGCCTGCGCCGAGATCGACGATGAGCCGGGCGTCGGCGGGGATGAGCTCGAGCGCGGCGGCGTAGAAGGCCTCGTGGCCGGGGATGAGCTTCATGCGGTCGCGGTCGTAGGTGGCGGCGGTGGCGTCGAAGACGGCGCGGCTGTTGTTGATGACCATAGTTCCGAGCATAAGCGATCTCTATGCGATGTTGGGTATCGATAAGAATTTCGAATATTACTATTTTTTCTGTGAGCTGCTATTTGTTCTTTCGCTTGAGAGCCTCGAGTTCTTCGAGCGTGCGCGGCCAGTCCGCGCCGAGCAGGCGAGAGAGGCTGCGGTCGGCGAGGACGCGGCCATTGGTCTGGCAGGTGGGACAGTAGTTGGTCTCGTTGTCGGCGTAGCGGATGCGCTGAATGGGCGTGCTGCAACGAGGACAGGGGAGGTTGTAGCGGCCATGCACGGCCATCTCGGGTCGGAAGGCGGTGACCTTCTCGGGGAACTTGATCTGTGCTTCTGCGTTGAAGCGGTCGATCCAGAGCTGGAGGGTTTCGCGAGTGGCGGTGTAGAGGCGCTGCCAGTCGTCTGCGGAGAGTTTGTAGGTTAGCGTGAGCGGTGAGAGCTTTGCGGCCCAGAGGATCTCATCGGAGTAAGCGTTCCCGATGCCGGAGAGGATGCGGGGGTCGGTGAGTGCGCGCTTGAGTGTGCGATTTTCCTGAGTGAGCGCAGTGCGGAAGTCGTCGAGTGAGAGCGAAAAGATGTCGAGGCCGCCTGGGTCGAGCTCGGCGAGAGAGGCTTCGCCGCGAACGAGATGAAGCGAGGCGCGGCGTTTGGCGCCGGCCTCAGTGAGGACGAGCGAGCCGGAGGGAAAATCGAACGCGGCGAGGTTGTTGCGGCCGCCGAGTTTGGGGCCAGCGTCAGGGTCTTCGGATTTGACTTCGCGCCAGTGGAGACGGCCGGCGATCATGAGGTGGAGGACGAGGAAAAGCTCGTCGTCAAAGCAGAAGACGATGCGCTTGCCGATTCGGCGGAGGGCGCGGACTTGTTGGCCTTCGACGGTTTCGATGCGGGGGATCGCAGTGCGCAGGAGGAGCGGGCTGGCGATGCGAAGATGCTCGAGCGGCTGGCCTACGATGCGCGGCGTGAGTGCGGTGAGGTAGGCGGCGATGTCAGGGAGTTCGGGCATTTTGTCGCGTCGCGCTCCCTGGCGCGTTCTTGGCTACCTTTCAAGATGGGACGTCGTAGACAGGTTACGACTTCGGCGGCGCGAAGGCCCCGCTATACTTACCCACGATGAGAGATAGGATGTCTTTCTTGCGGCAACTAGTTGCGGCTGTGTCGTGCGCGGCGATGATGGCGGCGGCGCAGGCGCAGCAGGCAGCGACGAGCGAGGTCCACCTGCAGCACACGGGCAGCGCAGAGGCTGGTGTTACGCAGCTGATGGTCAACGGGAAACCGCTACTGCTGCTCGGAGGGGAGTTGGGCAACTCTTCGGCGAGCACGGCGGCGGAGGCCGATTCGATTTTGCCGGAGCTGGCGAAGGCCCATGTGAACACGATCGTGATGCCAGTTCCGTGGGAAGAGATCGAGCCGGTGCAGGGGAGCTTCGACTTTTCGGTGCTGGACCACTGGATCGATGTGGCGCGTGCGCAGCAGATGCACCTGGTGCTGCTGTGGTTTGGGAGCTGGAAGAACGGCGTCTCGAGTTATGTGCCGGTGTGGGTGAAGGCCGACCCGGAGAGGTTTCGGCGCGCTATCGGTGAAGACGGAAGGCCGCTGGGGACGCTGTCGACGCTTTGTCTAAGCAACGTCGACGCGGATGCAAAGGCATTTGCCAAGCTGATGCTGCATGTGCGCGAGAAGGACGAAGCGCAGGCGACGGTGGTGATGGTGCAGGTGGAGAACGAGGTGGGGCTGGATGGGTCGTCGCGCGACCGCTCGGTGGAGGCGAATAAGGCGTTTGCGGGGCCGGTGCCCGCGCAGCTGATTGCATCTTTGCGAGAGCGGCGTATGGAGCTGGAGCCGGAGATGGCGAGCGTGAAGCTGAAGGAAGGCGGGGCTTTGAAGGGGGGTGAGACGTGGAGCGAGGTGTTCGGTGAGGCGGCGCCCGAGGTCTTTATGGCGTGGCATTACGCGCGGTACATCCAGCAGGTGGCGGCCGCGGGCAAGGCGGAGTACGCGCTGCCGATGTACAGCAATGCACAACTGCCTGCTCCCAAGGAAAGAGCGGGAGAGTATCCGAGCGGCGGACCGCACCCGGGCGTGCTGGATGTGTGGCGTGCCGGTGCTCCCGCGCTCGACTTCTTTTCGCCGGACATCTACTGGCCGGAGTTTGCGTACTGGATCGACCGGTATGCGCGAAACGGGAACCCGGTGTTTGTGCCGGAGGCGCGCCTGGAGGCAGCGCCGTGGAATGCGTTTTACGCGTTCGGCGAGGCGAAGGCGATTGGCTTTTCGCCGTTCGCGATCGACAGCCTGGCGCATGGAGGCAATGCCGCCAAGAGCGAGGTTGGACAAGCGTATGCGGTGCTCGCGGATCTTGCGCCGCTGATTCTCTTAGACGAACGCGAGAACAAGACGCGCGGCATGGTGCTGCATGCGAACAGTCCGCGCGCTGTGCAGACGGTGGCGCTGGGCGGCTATCTCTTCCATGCGCAGCTGGCGCGGTCGTGGCCGGCGAAGGCGCTGCTGCAGGACGATGGCGCGCTGATGGTGATCGAGACGGGCGCGAAAGAGTTTCTAGTGGCGGGTTCGGGAATGCAGATTACAATTACGGCCGATCAGGACACGAGTCCGGCGAAGCTGCTGCCGGCGGCGGAGATCGTCAGCGTGGATGAGGTCAGTCTGCAGGGCGGAGCGTGGGTGGCGGGACGGCGGTTGAATGGAGACCAGACGAACCAGGGCCGGTCGGTGACGTTGCCGGCGCACAGGTTCGAGGTGCTGCGGGTGCGAGTGCAGTAGCCGGTTAGTTGAAGCCGCGGCGGGTGCGGTTGAAGGCGTTTTCGCGCTCGCGTTCACGCATGCGTTCGGCGAGCTGGCTGGCGTCTTCGATGCGCTTCTTCTTTTCGCCGGCGGTGAAGGTGCGGGCCTCGGAGCGCGAGATGCGCTTGTGCGCGGTCATGCCTTCGAGCAGGAACTCGGCGGCGGAGACGAGGATCTCGGGCTCGGTCTTACTGTTGGTCTTTTCAAGTTTCAGAGGCGAAAGTTTGTCGAGGAGGCCTTGAATTTCTTTGAGCGACTTGAGGACAGCGGCGGAGGATTGCTTGTCGTTGAGCTCGACGGCGCCGCCGAGGTTGAACCACTGTTCGATCTGTTGGGTGTCGACGCCAGCGAAGTAGCTGTCGAAAATGGAGGAGACGGCCTGGCGGATGATCTCGCGCATGACGGCGTCGGAGCCGCGCAGTTCGCCTTCGTATTCGAGCTCGACCTTGCCGGTGATGCCGGGGAGCGCGGCGTAGATGTCTCCGACGCGAGGGACGACGAGCGATTCGCCGTGCAGAAGGGCGCGGCGCTCGGCGTTGGAGAGGACTAACTCCATCGTGGAGATGGGAAGGCGCTGGGAGACGCCGGAGCGCTTGTCGACCTTCTTTTCCTCGCGGGCGACGAAAGCGATCTGCTCGACGATCTGGCGGATGTAGTGCGGG
>DATCFM010000078.1:0-3572 GCA_036509515.1 Acidobacteriaceae bacterium | reverse complement strand
GCGAGTGCGAGTGGAGATTCAATACCCCCAGCCCAAAACAACAACAAAACCAATTACTTCAATTAGTTAAAAACACTATGAAATAGTTATCTGGTACAGCCCCAAATCAAATGTCGACGGAGCTGCTTGAGGTTTGCATCGGCGGCCATCCTCGCTGCATTCCGTTTTATTGCCGCGAAGCCAATCAGAGCAGCTTCGATCCCGGCAAGCCCTACGCCAGCGAAATGGAAGTGCCGGTCATGACGTTGGCAGAGATCACGCAGGGCGACGCGCAGCGAATCCTGATCAAGCTCGATATCGAAGGCATGGAAATAGAAGCGCTCGAAAGCTACGTCCCCGGCGAGCGGCGCATCGTCTTCATCATCGGCGAGTTGCACGAGCACAAGCAGCACCATGCCGCCATGGAGCGCCTCTTTGCCCAGCACGGCTGGATGCTGCGTTTCGACGACGTCAGTGATGCAGGGTCGATCTTCTCGGCCTGGTCACCGGCTGCGCGCGAGGATGCGACGCAGCGTTCGGCCTCGGCCTGATGCGTCCCTCCGCATACTTCACGAGCCAGCCATAGCGTCAGCTCACCAGATTGGCGTCGCGCCACAGCTTCCACCGTCCGCCGGCACCCCGCCGGTATACCGTGAGCGAGAAGCCCGTGCGCCGCATCGGTTCACTGCTGTCTACCTGAACCAGAATCTCCAGCGATGTTCGCGCGAACGCAAGATCGCCCGAGACCGCAACCTCCTGCACCTCCGAGCGCACCTTGATACGCATCGGCTTCACATATTTTTCAAAACGCTGCCGAAATGACTCGCGCCCAAACGGTTCATTACCCGGCGTCAGAAAAAGAACCTCCGCATCCATCAGCGGATCGATCGCGTCGAGGTCGCCATCCTCTGACGCGCGCGCCCATTCCGCAATCAACCCTCGAATCTCCTCTTCGTCCGCTGTCATGGCTTGGCATCCTTATCCAGCGCCGTCAGCACGATGTTCTTGGTTAGAAATTCGGGAAGCACATCGGCGTTGCTGTGCGCGCCCGCCGGATAGATCACATAGGTAGGCACACCGCTGCGGTCCACCCAGGCGAGCATCTTCGTAATCTCCGGATCGTACTTCGTCCAGTCGGCCTTCAGCAATTGAACGTGGTCCTCGCGCAGCTTGCTCTCGACCTCGGCCGAACGCAGCACCGTGGCCTCGTTGAACTTGCAGCTCAGGCACCAGTCGGCGGTGAAGTCGACGAAGACCGGCTTGCCCGAAGCGCGCGCAGCCTCGAAGTTCGCCGCCGTGTAAGGCTGCCAGATCATCGTCTCCGCCACCGGCTTGCGCAGCGGCAGAGTCAGCCCCGCGGCGATCAGCACAATCGCAGCAATCGCCGAGCCCCATCGCGCCGGCCATCTCCCCAGCACCCATCCCGCAATCGCCAGCACCAGGAAGCACGCCAGCAGCCACGCCATGCGGTCGGTGCCTTCGTGCCCGTACAGGTTCGCATACACCCACGCCAGCCATATCGCCGTCGCGAACAGAGGAACGGCCGTAAGCTGCTTCAGCGTCTCCATCCACGCGCCCGGCTTGGGCAAAACGCGCGTCCACTGCGGCTGCATGCTTAGCACGAGATACGGCAGCGCCAGCCCCAGCGCCAGCGCCGTAAACACCGTAAAGGTCATCCAGGACGGCTGCGCCAGCGCGAACCCCACCGCCGCGCCCATCAGCGGCGCCATGCACGGCGTGGCGACGACCGTAGCCAGCACGCCGGTAAAGAAGCTGCCCGCGAAGCCCTGCTTCTGCGCCAGCTCACCGCCCGCGCTGGTCAGCGACAGCCCGATCTCGAACTGTCCCGCCAGCGACAGCGCCAGAAAAAACATCAGCGACGCCAATATCGCGACAAAGCCCGGCGACTGCAGCTGGAAGCCCCAGCCAAGCTCGCGCCCGCCCGAGCGCAGCACCAGCAGCACCGCAACGATGATCCAGAACGAGACGACGATGCCCAGCGTATAGACCAGCCCATGCAGCCGCTGCCGTTTCCGCTCCTCGTTCGACGAGTTCACCAGCGCCAGCCCCTTCAGAAACAGCACCGGAAAGACGCACGGCATCAGGTTCAGAATCAGCCCGCCCAGAAACGCCAGCCCGATCGCGCCAAACGCCGTTATGTCCGAAGGCGTTGCATTCCTCGCCACCTTGGCTGCGGGCGTGATGCCGGCTGGCACCGTGCCCGGCGTCACCTTCGCGGTCACGTCGTAGCTCTCCGTATCGCTCAGCTTCACCAGCCCATGAATCGTCGCAGGCAGCGAGGTCGAATCCGCTGCGCGTTGCAGCGTAATGCGCAGGCCATCCGGCAGTGAGTGAATCTCCTGATCGGCAGCATCGTTGATCACGCCCTCGTCGAACGGATAGAACTCCGCATCCGTCTCATGCGATCCCGTATGCAGCGTCAGCTGAATGCGCTTGTCGCCTCCCACCGCGCTCGCCGACATCGTCGCCGGCAGCGTCTTCGGCAGCCAGTTCATCGCCTCGCCCAGCGCGCCGACGATGGGCGCCGCCGCCAACGGCCCGCGCACCACATTGATATCCATGCCGAGGTGCGCCTTGCCCGGCACGCACACCTGCGCGCACACCTGCCACTCCACGTGCGCATCCAGGTGCGCCTTGCCCAGCTTCACATCCGGAGCCGCCGTCAGCGTGATCGGAAAGGCAACCTGATCCTCGTACCCGAAGTCCATGTATTGACCCAGCGGCAGCCGTTGCGGCGGAGGAAACTGCATCGGCCCTGCGGTCATGCCTTTGGGCAGCGTCCACTTGATGCTCGGCGGATCGCCCGCGAACCCCGCATTAATCCAGTACACGTGCCAGTGCTCTTCGATGGTGAGCACGAGGCCGATCGTCTGCGTTCCGCCCGGCGCAATCTGCGGCGCCAGCGACGTCAGCTCCGCCGTCAGATGCTGCGCCTTCACCGGCCCCGGTCCGCCGTCGCCGACCTCCACCAGTTGCGCCTGCGCGCGAAAAAAGGGAATCAGCAGGAAGATAAGTCCCAGCGTCAGCGCTACGTGGCGCAGCCGGTCTCCGCGTTCAAGCCTCATGCGGGTATTGTAGAGGGCGGCCGCGACCCAAATGTCTCCCAGTCATCTCCCAGCCGTCTTCCCTCTGTCTCCACGCCATCTTGTCCTGCAACTATCCGCCCAGCAGCCGCGCGTGCTCAATCAGGATGCAGCGGTCCATCACCACGCGTATCCCGCTCTCCTCGGCCTGGATCGCCGCCGCTTCGTTGCGAATGCCCAACTGCACCCACAGGTCCTGCCATCCCAGGTCGATCATCTCCTCGACGATGCCCGGGATGAACTTCGGCAGGCGAAAGACGTTCACAACATCCGGCCGCAGCGGCAGCTCCGCCAGCGCCTTCAGCGAAGGGTAGCTGCGCTCGCCCAGCACCGTCGCGACCTCCGGATTCACCGGCACAATGCGATAGCCATTCCGCTGCATGTAGGCCGAGACCGAGTGGCTGGGCCGCGCCGGATCGTCCGACAGGCCGACCACGGCCAGCGTGCGCGGCTGCCGCTCCCGCCCACCCAGCATCTCCAGCATCGCCT
>DATCFM010000077.1:0-30914 GCA_036509515.1 Acidobacteriaceae bacterium | reverse complement strand
AGACGGCGCACGATACCAGATAGCGAATCTTCGAGGAGAGATCGCGTGCCAGTCGAAGGAATGCGGAGAGCGCCACCGCGAGGAGCGATCCCTGCCATAGGAAATGCAACAGACTCCAGCCGATGAGCTGAAGTAGGCCGGTATTGAACAGGAAGGTATCTACTTTCATCGCGATTCCTCCTCGAACTTCTGGAGCAATTGGCGAATCTCCGCCAATTCTGTCTTAGAGACTGGCCGCGCCGACAGGGCGCCCAACACGAGGTTTTTGGATGAACCGGAAAAGGCCCGCTGGACCAGATTGGTGATGAGTCGGCGCTGGGTTCGCTCGCGCGGCTGCCTGGCTGCATATACGTGCGAGCGATAGCGTTCGTTACGGGTGAGCAGACCCTTTTCAGCCATCACCTGCATTTGTTTCAAGACGGTGGTGTAGCCAGTCTGCTTTTCATGCAGCGCCTCGTGGACCTCCCTGACGGTCAGCGGGCCGCTCGTCCACAGGATCTGGAGGATCTCGAGTTCGGCTTCCGTGGGGAGCGATTTGGGATAGTTTTTGTCGTCGCGTGCGGCCATACAGCCAACATAGTACGACAGACGTCGTATGTCAACGATTTTTCTCGTATTTTGTTAAAGATTTCGGGCTGCCGGCGTTGAGGCTCGATAAAGGACTCTAACCCCAGGGCTACGGTAGTCTAGAGAGACACATGAGTTTGAGCTTGCACATGCTTCGATGCACCGGATGCGGGGCGCGCATCAGGGGAGAAGAGGCGCAGAGTAACTTTCGCTGCGTGGAGTGCGGCGACCTGTTTGAGGTGGAGTATCCGTGGAGTGAGAGTGCGGCTGCGGCGCAAACGCAGATTCCCTCCGGGAATGACGAGCAAAAAGGCAAAGGCAATGAAGGCGCGGCGGCGAATGAGTGGCATGTGTATCGGCCGAATGCGGGGGCGCTGAAGCATCTTTGGCAGTCGCGCAAGACGTCGACGATGGCTGTGGATCAGAGTGGGGTTTGGCGGTTTCGCGATCTGCTGCCGATTGTGGCGGAGGACCGCGTGGTGACGCTGCGCGAGGGCAATACGCCGCTGTATGAGATGCCGAGAGCGGCGGCGGCGCTGGGGCTGAACTGGCTGCTGGCCAAGCACCAGGGGATGAATCCTACGGGAAGTTTTAAAGATACGGGGATGACGGCGGCGCTGTCGGTCGCGGTGATGCGAGGGTTTGGGTGGGTGGCTTGCGCGTCGACGGGGAATACGAGTGCGGCGATGGCGGCTTATGCGGCACGCGCGGGGCTGAAGAGCCTGGTGCTGATTCCGGAGGGGAAGATTGCGTGGGGGAAGCTGTCGCAGTCGATGGATTATGGGTCGACGACGGTGCAGCTGCGGACGGACTTTGATGGATGCGTGCGGGTGTTGGGCGAGATTGTGCGGCGGGCTCCCGTCTATTTATTGAACTCGGTGAATCCGTACAGGTCGGAGGGACAGAAGACGCCGGCGTTCGAGATATTGGAGCAGATGGAGTGGCAGGTGCCTCAGCATATTGTGGTGCCGGGCGGGAACCTGGCGAATGGAGCCGCGCTGGGCAAGGGGTTTGCCGAGATGAAGCACCTGGGGTTCATTCATCGCGTGCCGAAGATCAGCGTGGTGCAGGCGGAGGGAGCGAATCCGCTGTACAGGTATGTGCAGGGCGGAGGCGTGGGAGAGTTTGAGCCGGTGGTGGCGGAGACGAGGGCGTCGGCGATTCGGATTGGGAATCCGGCGAGCTGGAAGAAGACGGTGAAGATGCTGGCGGCGACGGGCGGGTGGGTGGAGCAGGTGAACGAGCGCGAGATCGCGTTGGCGAAGGCGGAGATTGGCGCGGAGGGGATGGGGTGTGAGCCTGCCTCGGCGGTGACGCTGGCGGGGTTGAAGAAGCTGGTGGCGGATGGGCGCGTGGGCAAGGAAGAGACGGTGGTGCTGGTGCTGACGGGGCACACGCTGAAGGATCCGGAGTACACGATTAATTTTCATCGCGGGGAGTTGTTGAGTGAGGACGAGATGAAGGGCTCGACCGAGGTGGAGCGCGCGGGGTTTGCGAGGTTGAGGAGAGAGCCGCTGGTGATGGATGCGGATGCGGAGGCGGTGCTGCGGGAGTTGGATAGGGAAGCGGCTGTGGCGGGATCGGCGTCGTGAGCGGGCGTGGGGTTGTGGGTGGGGTGAGGCTGAAGCTGCCGGCGACGTCGGCGAATCTGGGGCCGGGGTTCGATGCGGTGGGGCTGGCGCTGACGATGCATTTGACGGTGGAGGCTTGGCCGGCGGAGGAGTGGAGTATTGAGGCGACGGGGCGCGATGCGGAGATGTGCGGGCGCGTTGACGGCAACCTGCTAGTCGATACATATAAGGATGTGCTGGCGCGGGCTGGTGTGGATGGGCCGGCGTTGCGGCTGGCGATTCGGAATGAGATTCCGCTGGGGATGGGGTGCGGGTCGAGCGCGGCGGCGCTGCTGGCGGGCGTGGCGCTGGCCGGGCATTTTGGTCAGCTGCGTCTGGAAGACGCAGACATTGTGCGAGAGGCGGGCCGGCGTGAGGGACATCCGGATAATGTGGCGGCTTGCTGGTATGGAGGGTTTACGGTTTCGGCTGAGGTTAACGGGTGCGTGGAGGCGGCGACGTTTGCGGGGAGCACGGGCTGGCAGATGGTGCTGGCGATGCAGAGGGTTCCGCTGGCGACGACAGAGGCGCGGGCGCTGCTGCCGGGAAGTTATTCGCGCGCGGATGTGGTGTTCAATGTGCAGCGGGCGGCGTTGCTGACGGCGGCGCTTGCGCAGGGGCGGCTGGATTTGCTGCGTGTGGCGATGGAAGATCGGTTGCATCAGCCGTATCGTGAGAACGCGTGTTCGCTGTTGAAGAAGCTGCTGCCGCTGATGAAAGAGGCGGAGATTGCGGGCGTGGCGCTGAGCGGCGCGGGGCCTTCGGTGCTGGTTGTGCTGGCGGAGGAGACGACGCTGCTGGCGGCGGAGACGCGGATCGCGGAGTTGGTGGGGGATGGGGTTGAGGTGGTTCCGGTGCGGATTGCGGAGGGAGCTTCCAAGGTGCTGCTTTAGCGAGGGTTGCGGCTGGGCTGCATCGTTGGAAGGATGAAAGCATCTATTATGGTGCAGGCAAAGTGCAGGACGCGTGAGGGTTGCGCGGATTTTGGCGGAGGGAGATGACAGTATGGCAGGACAGTTTGTGAGCGAGGTAACCGACGCGGACTTCGAGAAGCAGGTGCTGCAGTCGGACGTGCCTGTGCTGGTGGATTTCTGGGCGGCGTGGTGCGGTCCGTGCCAGGCGCTGGCTCCGGTGGTGGATGCGGTGGCCGAGGAGTATAGCGGCAAGCTGAAGGTGATGAAGATGGACGTCGATCGCAATAATATGACGCCGGGGCGTTATGGGATTCGCGGGATTCCGGCGCTGCTGGTGTTCAAGGGCGGCAAGGTGGCGGAGCAGATCGTTGGCTATGTTCCCAAGGAACAGATCGACCAGACGCTGAAGCGGGTGCTGGTGTAAGAGGCGAGTCAGGGAGTTAGGACGTTAGCGAGTCAGGGAAGTTGCACGGAGCCTGCGGAGTTTTCTCTCGCGGGCTTTGTTGCGTTTGGAGCGCGAGGCTGGGGGCCTGCGCGGTGACGCGCTGCATGAGCGCGCTGAAGAGAAGGATTGTCCAGAGTGGGAGCGAGAGGTCGAAGGCGTCGGTGTCGGCGAGGCCGCGGATGAGGATGAAGACGAGGAAGCTGAAGAGGAAGGTGCGGAGGACTCCGCGGGGGAGGCGGCGGATCTGCAGGAGGAGGCTGGTATAGATGCCGAAGAAGAGCACGATGCCGACCGCGCCGTAGGCATAGAACTGCTGCAGGAGTTCGTTGTGGGCGTGGCGGATCTCGAACTGGTCGGGGCCGTAGGGTGGGATGACGTTCCAGACGGAGTGGAAGCCGTGGCCGATCCAGGGTCGCTCGATGGCCTCGGTGAACATGAGGGTCCAGATGCCGAGGCGGCCGGAGAGGGTCTCGGCCTGGGAGCCGGTGGTGACGTAGTCGTCGACGTAGGAGAGCAGCAGGCTGGAGAAGAGCAGAACGATGAGGAGCGCGGCGATGGTGACGAGAATCTTGGTGCGGCGCGGGATGCTGCGGCTGGCGGCGAGCAGAAGGGTCTGGCTGAGCAGGAAGGCGATGATGGTGGTCTTGCTGAGGCTGCGCAGCAGAGTGATGCCGAGCAGGATCATGATGAGCGTGTGCTTCTCCTTGCGGACGAGCACGAGGTACTGCACGAGGAAAAAAGCGAAGGCGCAGAGGAAGCCGATGGCGTTGGTGCTGAGCAGGCCTTCGTAGCCGAGGCGGTTGTCGGTGGGCTTGGGAAAAAACCAGGCGATGACGGCGACGGCGCAGGCTCCGTAGACAAAGCCACGAAAGAGCGAGGCGATGACGTGCTGGGGCGCATAGGCGCGGAGCAGAAGAAGGACAATGCCGACGTCGGCGGCCATGGCCGACCAGAAGGCGACGGCCGCGGGGACGGAGGCGGCGACGGTCCAGGCCAGGCTGCAGGCGCTGAAGAGGAGAAAGAGGAGAGCCCAGCGCGAGGGAGCGGAGCGCAGAAGGTCGAGGCGCTGGATGGGCTGGGAGCCGAGGCAGGCGAAGGCGATGAGGGCGAGGACGAGAAAGGTCAGGGTGAGATCGGCCATGATGCCGGCCTGCGGAGTTGTGCCGAACAGCCAGACGGCGAGGACCGTGACGAGGAGATGGAAGCCGAAGAAGAGGCCGGCGAAGAGCGCTGGCCCGGAGCCTTCGTGGGATTCAAAGAGGGGAGCTTCCGCGGTGAGTTCCTGGCGTGGGGTCATCGTGGTGTGAGGCGTTCGTCTGCCGGGTACAGTTTAGGTTCACCGGATTGCGAAGATGTCGCTGGATTGTCACTTGATTGGCCTTTGATTCGCCTTTGATTCGGCGGGGGAGGACGTAGCGTGAGAACGGTGAGTGGGCTAGGCTAAGTGAACATGCTCGAATGGCTGCTGGTTCACGGGAGTTTGATCGCCTTCTTTATTCTGGCGAACAGCTTTTTTGTGGCTGCGGAGTTTGCGCTGGTGAGTGTGCGGGAGACGCGCATTGAGCAGCTGATCGCCGCTGGAAGACCGGGCGCGCGGACCGTGCTGCATCTGAAGCGGTACCTGGATGAGTTTCTGTCGGCGGTGCAGCTGGGGGTGACGCTGGCGGCGCTGGCTCTGGGCAGTATTGGGGAGCCGGCGGTCGCGAGCGGGCTGCTGCATGAGTTCGAGAAGATGTCGTGGCTGCCGGGCGGAGCGCAGCATGCCGTGGCGTATGCGCATGCGGTGGCGGTGGTGATTGCGTTTGCGGCGATTACGTACTTCGAGGTTTCGCTGGGAGAGCTGGTGCCGAAGGCGCTGGCGCTGAAGAGGGCGGAGCGGATTGCGCTGGCGGTGGCGGGGCCGATGGATGTGTTCTTGCGCATGACGCGGCCGGCGGTGATGCTGATGAATGCGTCGGCGAAGGTGGTGCTGCGGCTGTTTCATACGCCGCTGGGGGGCGAGTCCGCGGCGCATTCTCCTGAAGAGCTGAAGCTGATGGCGACGGCGACGCGGAGGGTGGGGTTGCTGCCGCGGTTTCAGGAGGAGATGATTCATCGGGCGATCGAGCTGAAGGATGTGGCGGTGAGCGAGATTATGACGCCGCGAGGGAAGATCTTTTCGCTGCCCGCAGACATGCCTTTGGAAAAGGCGAGTGCGGCGATTGTGGACGAGCAGCACACGCGGGTTCCGGTGTACGACCCGGAGCGGGGGCGCGAACACATTATCGGGATGGTGCACTGGAAGGATGTGGCGCGGCTGATGCACTTTCGCAACGTGACCCAGGGGACTGTGCAGGGGACGGGGCAGGGGACGGGGAATGCAGCCGCGTCGGGGCTGACGCTGCGGCAGATTATGCGCGATGTGCAGGTTGTTCCTGAGACGAAGCTGGCGGTGGAGCTGTTGCAGGAGTTTCAGGAGCGGCGGCGGCAGATGGCGATTGTGGTGGATGAGTTCGGATCGACGCTGGGGCTGGTGACGGCGGAGGATGTGCTGGAGCAGGTGGTCGGTGAACTTGAAGACGAGTTCGATGTGGGGCGGACGCTGCCGGTGGCCTCGCCGGAGGGTGGACTGCTGCTGGATGGGAGTGCGAGTCTGCGGGACTTAGTGACGCAGCTGCATTGGAAGCTGCCGCGTGAGGCGGGCGTGGAGACGCTGGCAGGGCTGCTGCTGGCGCGGTTCGGTCATCTGCCCAGGCCGGGAGAGCAGGTGGAGATTGCGGGGCGACGGTTTACGGTGGTGGATCTGGACCGGCGACGGATTGCGAAGGTGCGGGTGGAAGAGCTGGCGGCGCGGACTGGTATGGGTGAGTCGGCGGGTGGGGTGGTGCGGTGAGTGCTGTGACGGCCGTGAAGGAAGAGAGCGCCGTTGCTGTAGACCCTGCGGTGGCGCGGGTGCGGCGGCTGGGGTGGATGCTGCTGAAGCGCACGCTGACGACGATTCCGGTATTGTGGCTCGTCGTTACGGTGGTGTTTATGCTCATCCATCTGGTGCCGGGCGATCCGATTGTGCAGATGCTGGGCGAGGGAGCGACGGCGGCGGATATCTCGTCGCTGCGGCATGCGTATGGGCTGGATGTTCCGCTGGGGCAGCAGTACATGCGGTACTGGCACGGAATTTTGCATGGGAACCTGGGGCAGTCGCTGCGGCTGCATGATTCGGTGCTGCACTTGATTTTGCAGAGGTATCCGTACACGATGGCGCTGACGGCGGCGGCGATGCTGCTGGGCGCGGGCGTGGCGATTCCGGCGGGCGTGTTTTCGGCGCAGAGGCGGGAGCAGTGGCAGGACCGAGCTGTAGGAGTCGTCAGTTTGTTTGGCCTGTCGTTCCCGAACTTTGCGCTGGGGCCGATCTTGATTGTGCTGTTTTCGATTGGGCTGGGATGGTTTCCGGTGTCGGGCGCGGGCGTGGGTGTGGGCGGATTCCTGTGGCACCTGGTGCTGCCGGCGATCACGCTGGGGCTGGGAGTGGCGGCGATCCTGACCCGGATGGTGCGGACGTCCATGCTCGAAGAACTGGGGCAGGACTACATTCGCACGGCGCGCGCGAAGGGGCTGCCGGAGCGAACGGTGGTGTACAGACATGCGCTGCGCAATGCGCTGAACCCGGTGCTGACGGTGCTGGGGTTGCAGTTTGGGTCGCTGCTGGCGGGGGCGATTGTGACGGAGACGATCTTTGGGTGGCCGGGGTTGGGGAGGCTGACACTTACGGCGATCGAGAACCGGGATTATGCTTTGGTACAGGGGTGCATTCTGGCGGTTGGGCTGACGTACGTTGTGGTGAATCTGCTGACCGATTGGATGTATTGGTTGACCGACCCCCGGATGCGACGATAAGAGCGATGATGGGTCCAAAGTTACTATTCCTGGGTTGTGCCCTGGCCGCGAGTGTGTGCCTGGGGCAGAAGATCACGGTGCCGATGGCGCCGCCGTCGACGGCTGTGGCTCGTGACTTTCGCGATGGACACTTCGGGGTGCGGTTCCAGGTGCCGCCTGGGTGGAGTCTGAACCGCAAGGACGGGCTGGTGAGCACGTTTCACGAGGACGCGCGGTCGGCCACGCCGAAGGCCAAGGTACGCGGGGTGGTTAGCCTGGACTTCAATCCGTTTCCTTATTCGACGCTGAGTGGGGCGCTGGTTTATTTCAGCGTGGAGCCGCACTCGAACGATGAGGAGTGTGCGCGGGAGGCGATGCCGCCGGAGGCGCCGGCGAAGGCGCAGGATGTTTCGACCGACGTGCAGGATATCGCCGGGATGAAGTTTGCGCATGGGCACGATGAGCACGGCGATATCTGCGTGGAGGCCCGGGATGAGGTGTACACGGCGTACCGC
This sequence comes from Acidobacteriaceae bacterium, assembly GCA_036509515.1. Taxonomy (GTDB): domain Bacteria; phylum Acidobacteriota; class Terriglobia; order Terriglobales; family Acidobacteriaceae; genus Granulicella. The sequence goes on along the minus strand of DATCFM010000077.1, from coordinate 23,011 downwards.
AAGGGATCGTGCTACAGGTTCGACCTGGAGATCAATACGTTCTGCTCGATCTCGAGCGGAGCGCGGGAGATTACGGACGAGCAGCTGCGCAGCCTGAATCAGCGGATGGTGAATATTCTGTCGACGGTGGAACTGAATTGGTCGAAGAACGGAGCGCACCCGGTGCCGGTGCCGGAGCCGCCGACGATGGTGCAGCGGCCCACGCCGAAGACCGCGCCGCGGCCAACGCAGGCGGGGTCGGCGGTGGCTTCGCGGTAGGGGGTGGTGTGCGGATTGACATTCCCGAACTGCAGGTCTCTCCACTCCCCCTTCGACTCGCTCCGCTCGCTCAGGGTCCGGTCGAGATGACAAAATTTGTGGTTGGGGTTCGATTAGATCGTCAGCTCGATTAGTTTCGCGCTGATGGTCTCGGCTTCGAGATGCAGGTGGGCGACTGAGATGGGGAGTGAGAAGCGGCGGGGGCCGGCGCTGCCGGGGTTCAGGTAGAGGACTCCGTTGCGCTCTTCGATGAGCGGCCTGTGGGAGTGGCCTGAGATGACGATGCGGATGCGGGCGGCTTGTGGGTTGAGGTCGAGGTCGGCGAGCGAGTGGAGCATGTAGATCAGGTGGCCGTTGAGCTCGATGGCTTCGGTGGCGGGGAGTTGGGCGCAGGGGCCGGTGCGGTCGATGTTGCCGCGGATGGCGGTTACGGGTGCTAGTTTGCGGAGGGATTTGAGGATCGATATATTTCCGACGTCGCCGGCGTGAAGGATGTGCGAGGCGCCGCGGAGGGCGTCGAGGGCTTCGGGGCGGAGCAGCGAGTGGGTGTCGGAGAGGACGCCGATGAGCATGGGGAAAAGGCAGTCGTTCGTGGCTAGTTGTTAGTGATCAGTGAAAGACAACTGCGCATCGCTGGCTTGCTACTACTGACTAACTATTAATTACTAACTAATTACTAACCACTAATTACTGTCTTACATCCCTTCGCGGATGCGGGTGCGGGGGTCGAGGAAGTCGCGGAGGCCGTCGCCGACGAGGTTGAAGGAGAGAACGCAGAGGGCGACGGCGGCGGCGGGGAAGAAGACGAGATAGGGCGACTCGAAGAGGTGGGAGCGGGCGTCGTTGAGCATGGCTCCCCAGGTGGCGGTGGGCGGCTGCACACCGAGGCCGAGAAAGCTGAGGGTGGCTTCGGCGAGGACGGCGCCGGCCATGCCGATGGCGGCCTGCACGAGCACGGGCTGGATGATGTTGGGAAGAATGTGGTGGAGCATGAGGCGGAGATCGTTGGCGCCGAGAGAGCGGGCGGCTTGCACGAACTCGCGCTGCTTCATCGCCATGACTTGCGCGCGGACGAGGCGCGCGTAGTTGACCCAGCCGGAGAGCGCGAGCGCGAAGATGAGATTGGGAACGCTGGGGCCGAGGAAGGCGACGACCGCTACAGCGAGAAGGATTCCGGGCAGAGCGAGGAAGGCGTTGGTGAGGTAGATGTTGATGACGAGGTCGGCCCATCCTTCATAGAAGCCGGCGAGGACGCCGAGGAGGAGACCGACGGAGAGCGAGAGGCCGACGACGGAGACGGCAACCATGAGCGAGACGCGGGAGCCGTAGAGGGTGCGGGAGAGGACGTCGCGGCCGAGCTCGTCGGTGCCGAACCAGTGGGCGGCGGAGGGTGTGAGGAGGCGCTGGGAGAGGTTGAGCTGGGCGGGGTCGTGGGGAGCGACGAGCGGGGCGAAGAGAGCGCAGAGGACGAAGAAGGTGAGGAGCGTGACTCCGATGGCGACCATGGGTTGACGGCGGAGGGAACGTGCGGCTGCTCGTAATGTGACCATGGTCTATGGGGAAGCATCGCAAGTTTTGTGAGGGAGCGCAAGATGCAGGAGTTAGAGAGTGAGGAAGGCGTTGGGCGCGTGGAGTGGTTTTCCCCACCCATGCCGACGATGAAGCCGTCGTCATGAATGGGGCACCCGGTTTGTGGCTGGGACGAGAGAAGCATACCTCGGGGCTGAAGCCCCCTTTTCTTTGGGAGCGTATGAGACCCGAGGCTGAAGCCTCGGCGTACCTGATTGTTGGCTGGTGTTAGATGAGGCTGAGGCGCAACGTGATCTGGCCGGAAGGTATGATGAAGGGTAAGGATTGCAAGGAATACTGGTTTGCACATACTGATCTACGGGCTGAACTATGCGCCCGAGTTGACCGGGATTGGCAAGTATACCGGCGAGATGAGCGATTGGCTCGCTGCACGTGGCCACAAGGTGACGGTGGTGACGGCGCCGCCGTACTATCCCGCATGGCGAGTGCGGGAGGACTATCGCAGCTCGTCGTACCGGGTGGAGAAGACGCCGGGGAAGGCTACGGTTTTTCGCGTGCCGCTGTGGGTGCCGGAACGGCCAACGGGGGTGAAGCGGGTTCTGCACCTGGCGTCGTTCATGCTGTCGAGCCTGCCGGCGATGCTGCTGCAGCCGCTGTTTCAGCCGGATGTTGTGTGGACGGTGGAGCCTACATTTTTTTCGGCGCCGATCGCGCTGGGCGTGGCGCGGTTTTGCGGAGCGAAGGCTTGGCTGCATGTGCAGGACTTCGAGATCGATGCGGCGTTCGATTTGGGACTGTTGCCGGCTGACGGGCTTGTGCACAGGATGGCGCTGGGGCTGGAGCTGCTGTTTACGCGCGGGTTCGACCGGGTGTCGAGCATCTCGCCGCGCATGGTGGAGCGCGCGCTGACCAAGGAGGTTGAGCCGCAGCATGCGCTGCTGTTTCCGAACTGGGTGGATGTGGAGGCCGTGTATCCGATGGAGGGGGTGACGCGGTACAGGCGCGAGCTGGGGCTGGAAGACAAGATCGTGGTGATGTACTCGGGCAATCTTGGAACGAAGCAGGGACTGGAATGCCTGGCGCCGCTGGCGAAGGCGTTCGCCGAGGACGCGCATGTGCATTTTCTTTTCTGCGGGGATGGATCGTTTCGTCCACTGCTGGAGACGGAGGTAGCGGGGCTGGAGAATGTGACGCTGCTGCCGTTGCAGCCGGTGGAGATGTTGAATGAACTGTTGAATACGGCGGACGTTCATCTGCTTCCGCAGAGGGCTGGAGCGGCAGACCTGGTGATGCCTTCGAAGCTCACGGGGATGCTGGCGAGTGGGCGGCCGGTGCTGGCTACGGCGGAGAAGGGGACGCAGGTGGCGGATGTGGTGGAGGGTCGCGGCGTGGTGGTCGGCGCGGAGTCGCCGCAGTGCCTGGTGAAGGCGTTGCATATGCTGACGGAGAATGGAGAACTGAGGGCGCAGATGGGTGCGGAGGCGCGCGCGTATGCGGTGGAGCACATGGGGCGTGAGCAGGTACTGCGCAGGTTCGAGCGCGATCTGCTGGATGTGGTGGCGGGAGTGGTTCGGTAGAATAGGCTTCGGCTTTACTGCTGATATGCAGGCATTTAGGAGAGGGTTTGAAGAAGGCATTGATTACCGGCATCACCGGGCAGGATGGGGCTTATCTGGCGGAGCTGTTGCTGGCCAAAGGGTATGAGGTGCATGGGATCAAACGGAGATCGTCGCTGTTCAATACGGCGAGGATCGATCATCTGTATCAGGATCCGCATCAGCCGAATCCGCGGTTGATTCTGCATTATGGCGATATGACGGACGGCTCGTCGCTGGTGCACATTGTGCAGAAGGTACAGCCGGATGAGATTTATAACCTGGCGGCGCAGTCGCATGTGCAGGTGTCGTTTGAGGAGCCGGAGTATACGGCGAACTCGGATGCGCTGGGCGTGTTGCGGCTGCTGGAGGCGATCCGGGTTCTGGGGCTGGAGAAGAAGACTAGGTTTTATCAGGCGTCGACTTCGGAGATGTTCGGGTTGGTGCGGGAGACTCCGCAGAATGAGCAGACGCCGTTTTATCCGCGGTCGCCTTATGGCGTGGCGAAGCTGTATGGATATTGGGCGGTGGTGAACTATCGCGAGGCGTATGGGATGTATGCATGCAATGGCATCCTGTTCAACCATGAGTCGCCGCTGCGCGGAGAGACGTTTGTGACGCGCAAGATTACGCGCGGGCTGACGCGGATTAAAGTTGGACTTCAAGACCGGCTCTACATCGGCAATCTGAACGCGCGGCGCGACTGGGGACATGCGCGCGATTATGTGGAGGTGCAGTGGATGATGCTGCAGCAGGAGAAGCCGCTGGATTTTGTGATCGCGACAGGGAAGCAGTATTCGGTGCGCGAGTTTGTCGATCGCTGCGCGGCGCGGCTGGAGATGAAGCTGACATGGCAGGGAAGCGGAGCGGAGGAGCAGGCTGTCGATGAGTTTGGGCGGGTGATTGTGGCGGTAGATCCGCGGTACTTTCGGCCGACCGAGGTGGATACGCTGCTGGGCGATGCGAGCAAGGCGAAGCGTGAGCTGGGATGGAGTCCGAAGACGAGCTTTGAGGAGATGGTGGCGGAGATGGTGGATGCGGACCTGCGCGCGGCGGAGCGCGATGCGCTGGTGCGGCGGCATGGCTTCGACGCGTATAACGTGCGGGAGAGTTGACGGATGGGCGCGCTCGGTCGGCCGCTTGAGGACAAGAACGCACGCGTGTATGTGGCGGGGCATCGCGGGCTGGTGGGGTCGGCGGTGGTGCGGGAGTTGAGGCGGCAGGGATTTAAAAATTTATTGCTGCGCACCCATGCGGAACTGGAGCTGAAGGATGCGGCGGCAGTTGTGCTATTTTTTGAGGCCGAGCGGCCGGAGTATGTGGTGCTGGCAGCGGCGAAGGTGGGCGGCATCTTCGCGAACAATACGTATCCGGCGGATTTTATTCGCGACAATCTGGATATTCAGAACAGCGTGATTGAGGCGTGTACTCGCAGCGGCGTGGAACGGATGCTGTTTCTGGGGTCGTCGTGCATCTATCCGAAGCTGAGTCCGCAGCCGATTCGCGAGGAGTCTCTGCTGATGGGGCCGCTGGAGCCAACGAACCGGCCGTATGCGCTGGCGAAGATTGCCGGCATCGAGATGTGCTGGAGCTATAACCGGCAGTATGGAACGCGTTATCTGGCGGCGATGCCGACGAATCTCTATGGACCGGAGGACAACTTCGATCTGAAGACTTCGCATGTGCTTCCGGCGTTGCTGAGGAAGGCGCATGAGGCGCAGCGGAGTGGGGCGCATGAGCTGGTGGTGTGGGGGACGGGGACGCCGCGGCGGGAGTTTCTCCATGCTAACGATGCGGCGGGTGCGTGCATCTTTCTGTTACGGCTTGAGGCTGCGAAGTTCGATGGCTTGCTGAAGGAGGATGCGGCTCCCCTGGTGAACATCGGTACAGGCGAGGACTGTACGATTCGCGAGTTGGCGGAGAGGGTGGCGCGGGTGGTGGGTTTCGAGGGCGAGCTGGTGTTCGATGCGACGAAGCCTGACGGGACTCCGCGCAAGTTGCTGGATGTAAGCAGGATGCAGGCGCTGGGATGGAGGCACGCGATCGAGCTGGAGGACGGGTTGCGGAGTACGTATGAGGCCGTCCGGAGCAGGTTCGACGAGGAGGAAGGAAGCGATAAGTAGCAGGCATATCCCCCATTTAGGGAGTTGATGACTTTGGGCCCCGAGGTTTGGATAGGAGGAGCAAGACATCTTTCGCCGGGGTACAGGGTCCATGTCTGTGATGAAACGTTCGCGGGTTCTTCCAGTCTTGCTGGCAATGCTGGTGCCGGGAGCGAGCGCGATGGCTGCTTCGCCCGCGTCCGGTTCGGGTGGGTCTGGGAATTCCATGGGGCATTCCATGGGATCGGTGGCGGAACAGTATCTGTTCTCCGCGGCGAATGCGGAGCGGGTGCAGCGAGGTCTGGCGCCTTTGCACTGGGATGCGAAGCTGTACGAGGCTGCTCAACGGCACGCGGGTGAGATGGTAGCGCGTGAATCGATTTCGCATCAATATCCGGGCGAAGAGGATCTGGCCAATCGCGGACATGTCGCGGGCGCGCGGTTCACGGTGATCTCGGAGAATGTGGCGGAGGCGTGGAGCGCACCGGAGATCCATGAAGCGTGGATGGAGTCGCCCGGTCATCGCGCGAATCTGCTGGATCCACGGGTGGATTCGGTGGGGATCAGCGTGGAGCGGAGAGATGGGCAGCTGTATGCGGTGGAGGATTTCGATCGCTCGGTGCAGGCGCTGAGTTATTCGCAGCAGGAGAGTGAGATTGCGGAGCTGCTGCGCACGGAGGCTCGGTTGCAGCTGCTGCCCGATGCAGAAGATGCGCGGCGCACGTGCGCGATGGATACAGGATTTGCGGGAAGCCGGCGGCCGTGGTTCGTGATGCGGTTTACAGCGGGAAGCCTGGACAGGCTGCCGCAAGTGCTGAAGGCCAAGCTGGCGACGGGGAAGTATCATTTTGCGGCGGTGGGCGCGTGCGGTGTGCGCCACTCGGGGCCGTTCACGGCGTACGATATCGCGGTGCTGCTGTTCCCCTAAGGGCGATGAAGCGGTAGCGAGCGCATGCGTTTGAGGCGGCAGTGGACTTTGACCCGCCTGTTTCCATTTGCTATAAACTCTATAGAGCGGTCGTTCTGACTGCGGCGTGTTCACGCGATCCTGAGTAGCTCAATGGCAGAGCATTCGGCTGTTAACCGAAGGGTTGTAGGTTCGAGTCCTACCTCAGGAGCCATTCCTTCCAATCAGTTAGGGCAGAGAGTCTCGGATGCCGTGTCCGATACCGGGGAAAATACCGGAGACTCCGATTGAATTCCGTCGTCGCTAGCGCCGCCCGCGTGGCCCATTAAAAGCGTTTGTAGTTAGAGCGAAAGCAGCGATGCGCGGGTGTTTTCGCGAGATTTATCCCCGATTTCGATTGACAGTTAAGGGAAAATGTGGTGAAGTTTGCACACTCCCATGGGCCACAGCTTGTTTTTTCAACGCAGGAGGTTATGCGATGAAACGAGATTGTGTGCGACTGATTTCCAGTCTTGCAATTCTCCTCTTCGTTTTGATGGCTGGGCGCAGTTTTGCGCATGCACAGTGGACCGCGGTGAATAGTTCGCCGAACGCGAGCACGTGTCTTTTGCTGACGGATGGCACGGTGATGTGCCAGGCGGCCGAACAGAACCCCGCGTGGAATCGGCTGACGCCGAAGAACGGCAGTTATGCAAATGGCTCGTGGACCGCACTGCAGAGTCTGCCGCAACCAAGTCCCAATCCTCCGGGATATGGGCCGCTTTATTATGCCTCCGGTGTGCTGCCGGACGGTCGAGTGTTCGTCATTGGCGGCGAATATAACAACGGATACCTGGGGTGCGCTACGCCGCCGCCGCCGGTGACTAACTGTCCGACCACGCTTGGCTATGTGTTCGATCCCACGGCCAATGGCGGAACGGGGCAGTGGTCGGGGCCGATTGCGGTTCCGGGGGCTTATGTGGGGAGCGATAACCAGTCCATCACGCTTCAGGATGGAACAACGCTGATCGCCGATATCGATAACTCCGGCACGATCTACAAACTGGACCCTAACGCTTTGACGCTGACGCTGGTTTCTGCGAGTGGAAAACTGGACAGCAATGACGAGGAAGGGTGGACCATCCTGCCGGACGGTACGGTGTTGACGGTGGATGCGAATAACAAGGCGAATCTGGGGACCGGAGGCGGAAGTGCGTACGAGATTTACGATCCGACGACTTTGACGTGGAGCAATCCCGGGTATACGCCGGTGAATCTAGCGGACCTTACGGCGGCGGGCAAGGGCTCGCACGAGGTTGGTCCGGCGGTGTTGCGGCCTGATGGTGTGGTGGTTTACTTCGGGGGCAATGTATCGGGACAAAATGCTACGTACGACACCAGTGCGAAGACCTGGACGACGGCTACATCGTTTCCGCTGAACTCGTCGAGTGTACAGTTGACGGTTCCTGACGGTACGGCGTCGATCCTGCCAGATGGCAATGTGCTGGTCGAGGCATCGCCGGGTGTAGTGGGGACGTCGTTCCCTGCGGGCGCCCAATTCTTCGAGTTTACCCTTTCAGGAGGGGCGCTGAACCCCGTGAGCACGAGTGGAGGCCCCAGCGTCAGCGGCGAGGCAGCGTTCCACGGCCGGATGCTGGTGCTGCCGACAGGGGAGATTCTGTACACGCACGGCGGGAGCGATGTTTATCTTTACGAGAATACGGGCAGCCCGCAGAACGCGTGGAGGCCGGTGATTACGGCCCCCCCGCCGAGCGTACTTGGGCTGGGCGATACCTATACGATCTCGGGGAACCTGTTCAATGGACTTTCGATGGGTGGCTCCTACGGCGATGATGTCCAGGAGTCCACGAACTACCCGCTGGTGCGAATTACGAACAACGGAACCGGAGATGTTTTCTATGCGCGCACGCATGGGCATAGCAGGATGGGAGTGGAGGCGGTGGGGGATGCTTCGGTTATTTCGACTAACTTCGATGCTCCAGCCGGTATGGAGCAGGGCGCGAGTGAGTTGGTTGTGGTAGCGAACGGAATTCCTTCGGCGAACTTTGACGTGAACGTTGAGCCTGCGTCCGCGATTGCGTTCACCGGTGCGAGCGCGACGACGTCGGACTACAGCGATCCGACGACGGTGCAGGCTGTGCTGACTGCTGCCGGTGGGGGGCCGCTTTCCGGGAAGACAGTGACATTTGTGCTTGGTACAGGCGGAAGTGCGCCGACGTGCTCGGCGACGACGGATGGCTCGGGGATCGCGACGTGCTCGCTGACGCCGAATCAAGCGGCGGGAATGTACTCGCTGACGGCGACGTTCGCTGCGGACTCATCGTATGCAGGAAGCAGCGTGTCTACCACATTCACGGTGACGCGTGAGGAGGCTGCCATTGCGTTCACGGCCGCCAGCGCCACGACCTCGGACTATCACGATGCGGCGACGGTTCAGGCGCAACTGACGACCGATGGAAACCCGCTCGCGAGTAAGACGGTGACGTTTGTGCTTGGCTCAGGTGGAAGTGCACCGACGTGCTCTGCGACAACGGATGGATCAGGGAACGCAGCTTGTTCGCTGACGCCGAACCAGGCGGCGGGTCCGTATACGCTGACTACGAGCTTTGCGGGAGACGGGTTCTATGTGCCGGCTTCCGCGGCGACTGCGCTTACGGTGACCAAAGAGGAGGACACTGTGACGTTCACGGCGACGAGTCCGACCGTGATTGCGAATGGTCACTCGACTACGTTTGCCGCTGTGTTGAAGGAGGATGGCGTAACGCCCATTGCGGGACGAACGGTCTCGATTACGCTGGGGACCGGGGGGAGCGCACAGACGTGTTCGGGCACCACGGATGGGACCGGTACGGCGAGCTGCATGATTCTTGTGAATCAGCCGCTGGGACCGAATACTGTGGCGGCTAACTTCGCCGGCGATCCGTACTATCTGTCGTCGACAGTTTCGGAGCCGGTGATTCTGTTCGCGTTCCTGGCGCAGGGGTCGATGATTGTCGGGAATCTGAATGCGGCGCCGGGCACGCAGGTGGAGTTCTGGGGTGCGCAATGGGCGCGTACCAACTCGCTGAGTGGTGGACCGGCACCTAATGCGTTCAAGGGCTTTGCCGGCACGGCTCCGCAGAGTTGCGGCGGCGGGTGGAGCAGTGGCACCGGCAATAGTCCGGGTCCGCCGTCGAGCGTTCCTTCGTATATGGGAGTGATTGCATCGAGCACCGTTGGCCAGTCGGGCAGCGCGATTAGCGGGAATGTGCCGGCAATTATTGTGGTGAAGACGAGCCCTGGATATGGACCTTCGCCTGGGCACGCCGGTACCGGAACCGTTGTTGCGGTGTTCTGCCCATAGTGGTTGCGGGTTTGGAATATCGGACAAGTGCGTCCCGCCGTCTGCCCTCGTCCGGGACTCAGTGCGGGCGATGGGCCGCGGACGCGGCGGTCGACACAGGGTCCTCCGATTGAATTCCGGCGCTGCTGATGCTCTCCACCGCGTCCCTCAGTTCGTTCAAAGTGAAGTGTCCATAACGCGATGCCATGCGTACCATCGCCGCCGTGCTCCATCCGGCAATTTTCGCAACTTTCGCGATGGGCGATTGCGCATTTAACATCCGCGATACAGCCGTGTGCCTCAGATCGTGAAAGCGGCAGGACAGGGGCGCGATCTTCGCCGTCGCCTCCTGCTCCCCTTTCAGTATCCTCGCTGCTCTCAGCTTCGCCGCTTCCCATGCTTCCTTGATGCTCCCGATGGGCTTCATTGGGTCGGAGGCGTATGCCTTCGAAGAAAGACGAGTTGCTCCCGTGCATAATCCTCGGCGCGTGGCGCTCCCAACGTTCTCAGTAGCCGCGCAAGGAGTCGATTTACGATCAGGCGTATTCTGATGACGCAACGAGTTCGTTGCCTCGATCAGGAGGCCCTGGATGGATGTCTTCCTTCTGAATATCAATGGCGCCGCGCATAGGGTTCGTGCGTCGGGCGAGGAAAGCCTGCTTTCCATTCTGCGTGATCAACTGCAAATGACAGGAACGAAATATGGATGCGGAGAGGGACAGTGCGGCGCCTGTACCGTGCTGATGGATGGCATTGCCAGGCGATCGTGTCGTACGGAGATCGCATCGGCGGCAGGTGCGCGAATCACAACCATCGAGGAACTAGAGAGCAATGGAACGCTCAGTCCGGTACAGCAGGCGTTTTTGGATGAAGGGGCATTTCAGTGCGGATATTGCACGCCAGGCATGATTCTCTCTGCAACCGCACTGTTGCGCGAACATCCTCGTCCCAGCGAAGAACAAATCACCGAGTCTATGAACGGCAATCTTTGCCGCTGCGGAACCTATCCGCGGATTCGCGCCGCGATAACGCGCGCATCGCAGTTGATGGAGAAGGGAGATGTGAGCGATGACGCTCGATGAGCAGGATCTTCGTCTCGAGCAAAATGAGATCGTAAACCGGCTGCGTTGGTTCCGGCTTGATCGCCGCGAGTTTTTGAAAGTGTGCGGCGGTGGCCTACTGGTCTGCCTTGGAGGCGTGTCTCTCGATGCGCAGGAGCCGCGCGGGCGGGGCGGGGAACACGAGCTTCCCAGAGAGGTCAGTGCGTGGCTGCACATCGATGAGGAAGACCGGATTACGGTCTTCACCGGCAAAGTAGAAATAGGCCAGAACATTCGCACTTCGCTCGCGCAACTTGTGGCCGAAGAACTTCGGGTCGACTTTGGCGCGATCACGATGGTGATGGGTGATACAGACCTGACTCCCTGGGACATGGGAACTTTCGGCAGCCGCTCTACCCCGACCATGGGACCCCAACTTCGAACGATGGCCGCCACGGCGCGCCAGATCCTTATTGAAGCAGCCGCGCGACGATGGAGCGTCGATGCGGCGTCGCTGACGGTTGCGGACGGCAAGGTAACGAATCCGAAGACGGGCAAGTCGCTAACTTATGGCGAGATCACGCGCGGGAAAAAGTTGCTGCAGACGGTCGCCGCTGCTCCGCCGCTGACGCCTACGAATGATTGGAAGATCGCCGGTACTGCGGTTTCCAAGGTGGGTGGACGCGAGTTCGTCACGGGTAAACATCAATATCCATCAGACATTATTCGTCCGGACATGATGTTCGGCAAGATTCTGCGGCCGGCCGCCTTCAATGCCACACTCGCGTCTCTGGACACCAGCGCCCCGGAGAAAATGCCTGCAAGCAGGGTGGTGCATGATGGCGATTTTATCGGCGTGGCCGCTGCGGATGCATCGTCCGCGGCGCAGGCGCTCTCGCTTATCAAGGCGAAGTGGAACGTGCCTGCGCAGATCTCCAACTCGGAGCTGTTCGACTATCTCCGCAGCCACCCGGACACCGAACGCGAGAGTCCGCCACACATTACCGGTTCCGTGGCGGACGCGATGGCTGGAGCTGAAATCAAGTTGGATCAGCATTACACGGTGCGGTACATTGCTCACGCGCCGCTCGAACCCCGCGCGGCCGTGGCGGAGTGGAATGGCGACAAACTTACTGTCTGGACGGGTACGCAGCGTCCCTTCGCGGTGCGGGATCAGTTGGCTGAAACATTCAGCATTCCCGCGACAAAGGTTCGTGTCATCATGCCCGACATGGGCAGCGCCTATGGGGGCAAACATACAGGGGAGTGCGCCGTTGAGGCTGCGCGTCTTGCCAAAGGCGTGGGCAAACCGGTGAAGCTAGTTTGGACTCGTGAAGAGGAATTTACCTGGGCCTATTTCAGGCCAGCGGGATGGATAGAGGTTCGCAGTGGGGTGCGGCGCGATGGAACCCTTGTGGCCTGGGAGCATCACAATTACAACTCCGGCCCGTCGGGGATCGAGACGCCGTACAAAGTAGCGAATCAGATCATCCAGTTTCACCCCACAAAGTACCCTCTGCGCCAAGGATCGTATCGTGGATTGGCAGCGACGGCAAATCACTTTGCGCGCGAATCCCATATGGACGAGATAGCGCATGCGATCGGCATGGATCCGTTGGAATTTCGTCTGAAAAACCTGACTGATCCACGATTGCGGGCCGTCTTTCAGGCGGCGGCGGAGCGGTTTGGCTGGGGAAAATCGAAGCCCACATCGGGACTTGGCTTTGGCATTGCTGGCGGGTTTGAGAAGGGCGGCTATGTCGCGACGTGCGTTGAGGTCGAGGTCGATGCGGCAAGCAAGAAGATTCAGCTTCGCCGGATCGTCGAGGCATGGGAGTCTGGCGCAATTGTGAATCCAAACGGCCTTCAAAACCAGATCATGGGCGCAGTGGTGCAGGCGATTGGTGGAGCGCTGTTCGAAGCCATTGAGTTTAAAGATGGCCGCATCCTGAATCCCCATTTTGCGATGTATCGCGTGCCGCGGTTTGGCGATACTCCGAAGATTGATGTAGTGCTGATTGACCGGAAGGATATCCCTTCTGCGGGAGCGGGGGAGATTGGCATTGTGGGTTTGGCGCCGGCCGTGAGCAATGCCATTTTTTCTGCCACCGGGATGCGGTTGCGCAAGATGCCGATGGATCTGGATGGCGAATCTGCAAGTTGATTGCAATTGATCGGGGTGTGGTTAAGCGCTCCATGGACGTATACTGTCTCTATTCGGGCTACATCCGCCAGAGGCGGAGGGGCACTGGAGGACATATGAGTCACACACAGGTCCAACTTCAGGACACAGGAGCCTCTGCGCGCAAGATCACGGTGCGGACGTTGCTCGAGAAGAAACGCCAGCGGCAGCCCATTACTGCGCTTACCGCGTACGACTACCCCACGGCACGGTTGATTGACGAGGCAGGGATCGATCTGATCCTGGTGGGCGACTCCGTCGCGATGACGGTGCTGGGCTATGAGAGCACGCTATCGCTGACGGTGGAAGAGATGCTGCACCACGCGAGGGCCGTTCGACGCGGGGTGAGCAGGGCATTGCTGGTCGTTGACATGCCGTACGGAAGCTATCACGTCAGCGCGGACGAGACGATGCGGAATGCGCTCTGTTTTATGAAGCAAGGCGGCGCGGAGGCTGTGAAGATCGAAGGCGGGCGGCGGCGGGCGGCGACCGTGGAACAGTTGACCTTGGCGGAGATTCCTGTCGTTGGCCATATCGGGCTTACACCTCAATCGCTGCACAGTATGGGCGGATACCGTGTGCAGGGACGCTCGTTACCCGAGATGGAAGAGTTGCTGGCGGACGCTGCTGCACTGGAAGATGCCGGCGCCGTGGCTTTGGTGCTGGAGGGGATTCCGCGCGAACTGGCGGAAGAGATTACGGCGACTGTGACGATTCCTACGATTGGCATCGGGGCGGGGCCCGGGTGCGATGGCCAGATTCTTGTGTTCCACGATCTGTTCGGGATGACGTTCGGGCCGCTGGCCAAATTCGTGCGCAGTTTTGGGGATGCGGCGGAGTTGATGCGAGAGGGTTTGGAGCAATATCGCGCGGCGGTTCTCGAGAGAAGCTTTCCTGCAGACGAAGAGAGTTATCACCTTTCCGCGGAGATGGCTTCCGGATTGGAAAAGCTGGCGGCTCCTGTATCACTTGCTTCATGAACCGGCCTGAGCTCATCACCTCTGTTGCCGGGATGCAGGAGGCAAGCCGTAAGACAAGAGGGCGCGGCACTATTGGGCTGGTTCCTACAATGGGCGCGCTGCATGAAGGGCATCTTTCACTTGTGCGGGCAGCCAGGGAGATATGCGATTCGGTCGTCGTCTCGATCTTCGTCAATCCTGCGCAGTTTGGTCCTCATGAGGACTTCGAGCGCTATCCTCGCGCACTGCAATCCGACGTCGACCAGTTGGAGCGTGAGGGCGTTGCGTCGGTCTTCGCGCCTTCGGTGGAGGAGATGTATCCGGACGGAGAGTCGACATTTATCGAGGTTTCCGGGGTTGGAGATCGCCTTGACGGCAGGTCTCGTCCCGGGCATTTCCGGGGCGTGGCAACGGTTGTCGCGAAGCTATTTAATATCGTCATGCCGGATCTGGCTTTCTTTGGGCAGAAAGATGCGGCGCAGGTTGCTGTTTTGCGGGCGATGGTGCGCGACCTAAATTTTCCGTTGAAGCTGATGATCTGCCCGACGGTGCGCGAGCGGGATGGGTTGGCCTTGAGCTCTCGCAATCGCTATCTCACGGACGCCCAGCGCGCACAGGCTCGGGTGCTGTATCGTGCGCTGCTCGCGGCTCAAACGGAGGCTGTGGGGGGAGCCCGCGATGCAGCTGAACTGCGCGGCGTGATGCTGCATGAGTTAGAGCGAGAGCCTGGTGTACGGATCGATTATGCGGAGGTCGTCGATCCCGATACGCTGCTGCCGGTTGAGGATATTGGGCGAGGCGTATTGCTGGCGGTCGCTGCATGGGTAGGGAAGACGCGTCTTATCGACAACCTTCTGCTGCCAGAGATGAGGGAGAGATCATGAGAGTGTTCGTCGGGGTTTGTGGAAGCATCGCGGCCTATAAAGCCGTTGAACTGGTGCGCGTGTTGCAGCAGAACGGGATCCAGATCGACGTTGCCATGACCGAGGCGGCTACGCGATTCGTGATGCCCCTGACCTTTGCCTCGTTGACAGGCCGCGCGGTTTTCACTTCTCTTTGGCAGCCTTCGGGGGAGTACCGCGGCGGAGAGTCTTCGGAGTTTTCGATCGAGCACATCACCGCGGTCGAAGATATCGACGCACTAGTCATCGCCCCTGCTACTGCAAACGTGTTGGCGAAGATGGCCCAGGGTGTCGCCGATGACTTTCTTACAACGATATATCTCGCTACAAAGGCGCCTGTGCTTGTTGCACCGGCGATGAATGTAAATATGTGGCAGCATCCGGCGACCCAGGCCAATGTCAGGGTTCTGGCAGATCGTGGTGTGCGTTTCATCGAGCCCGAATCGGGGTATCTGGCCTGCGGCATGACCGGCGATGGAAGACTTGCTTCCGTAGAAATCATCGCTGACACGGTCGTATCTGTGCTGAGCACGCGGCGGGACTTTGCAGGTGAGACTGTGCTTATTACGGCGGGCGGCACACGAGAACCGATCGATCCTGTTCGCTTTCTCGGCAACCGTTCCAGCGGCAAGATGGGTCATGCGCTTGCAGGAGAGGCAGCCGAGCGCGGCGCACGGGTGATTCTTGTGACCGCATCCTCTTTGCCCGTGCCAGCCGGGTGTGAGGCGGTGCATGTTTCAACTGCCGAGGAGATGGCAGCGGCTGTGATCGAGGGTCTTCCCGAGGCGACCGTCGTGATTAAGGCTGCTGCTGTAAGTGATTATCGGGCTCGCACTTTATCGAGTTCGAAGTTGCGACGCCAAGGACCGATGATTCTGGAACTGGAACCGACCGAAGATATAGTTGCAAAGGTCGTCGCGCAGCGGCGCAACGGTACGTTGGTGATCGCGTTCGCGGCGGAGATTGAAGACCATGAGACAAATGCGCGAGCCAAGTTGCTCCGGAAGGGGGCGGATGCGATTGTCGTCAACGATGTTTCGACAAGAGGCTTGGGCTTCGAGTCCGATCGGAATGCGGGCAAATTTCTAACGGCGGATAGCAGTGTGGCTCTGCCGGAGAGTTCGAAACGGGTGATGGCAGGGAGAGTCCTGGACGAAATTCTTGCGCTGCGAGAAAGAGGCTCGGTTGCAAAGCAGACCGTCTATGACTCCGCAAAGATTCGCTGATTCTGATCGACTCGTGGGTGATCGATATTCGCCTTGTGGCGGATAGAGCAGTAACCTATATGTAGGCGGTTTCGCTTATCTTCTCTTCCTCATCGGGATGAGTAAGAGACAAAATCAGGGCTGTATTCGGGAGATAGAAGTGCGGTCGATTGATGAAACGATCCAGCTGATTCACATCGGTGAACGGCCAGAAGGCAGTGCAGGTTCAGTGTGCTCAGCCGGCCTCGCCGAGAGTCCGTGGGAGTTCGATGAAGGGGCTGCGGGCTACGGTCCTGGCGCTTCGACAGGCGACGTTCTTCCTGCTGGGGCTCCCCGCCAGACGATGTTGCCGCAAGAGTATCGTCAGGCGTCGAAGGAAGAGATCGACCTCCGGATACGAGCTGCGAAGGTGTCGCTGGGCGAGCGGCTGGTGATCCTGGGGCACTACTATCAGCGCGACGAAGTGATTCGGTACGCGGATTTCGTTGGAGATTCCTTTCAGCTTGCGCAGGCGGCGAGGTCGCGGTCCAAAGCTGAAGCTATCGTCTTCTGCGGTGTTCACTTTATGGCAGAGACGGCGGATATGCTATCGAAGCCCGATCAAGCTGTTATTCTGCCGAACCTAGCGGCGGGATGTTCCATGGCGGACATGGCTGACATCGATACTGTGCGCGATTGCTGGGAGGAGCTCGAAGAGATATTTGGTTCGGCACCCGGCGAGGATGGTCGCGCTCCAGTCATTCCAGTTACGTATATGAATTCTTCTGCCGCGCTGAAGGCTTTTTGCGGCGAGCATGGCGGCACTGTTTGCACGTCTTCCAATGCGAGCAGTGTCTTGCGTTGGGCCTTTGAGCGGGGTAGGCGCGTTCTCTTTTTTCCGGACCAGCATCTCGGGCGCAACACCGCCAAGGCCATGGGGATTCCGCTGGAGCAGATGCCTCTTTGGGATCCGCACAAGACGATGGGCGGCTGCGATGAGGAGACGCTGCGAAAGGCACGCGTGATTTTGTGGCATGGTTTCTGCTCGGTGCATAAGCGATTCACTGTGGGGCAGATCAAGCTCGCGCGATTACGCCATCCTGGCGTGCATGTCATTGTGCATCCCGAGTGCACGATGGAGGTGGTGGACGCGGCGGATGAATCCGGCTCGACCGATGTCATCCGAAGGCGCATCGAGGCCGCGCCGGCCGGTTCCGTATTTGCTGTCGGGACGGAAATCAATATGGTGCAGCGGATGGCGAACGAACATCCAGAGCAGACGATCTTCTGCCTGGATTCGATTATCTGTCCGTGCTCGACGATGTACCGCACTCATCCTAGCTATCTGGCGTGGGTGCTTGAGGCTCTGGAGCGAGGTGAGGTGCTCAATCGAATCAGTGTGCCAGAAGCGGTCGCTGAACCGGCGCGCATTGCTCTGGAGCGCATGCTGCGTCTGCAGCCAGGCAGCTCCGCAACGGACCGGGCATGAAGCAGCGAAGGAAAATTCTTGTTATTGGCAGCGGCATCGCGGGACTGATCGCGGCGCTCAGGCTTAGCCAGGAGCATGAGGTAACGCTCGTAACAAAGTCAGAGCTTGCGGAGAGCAACACGCGCTGGGCGCAGGGTGGTATCGCGGCGGCCATGTTTCCCGACGACAGCATTGCCGAGCACATTGCGGACACGATGCGCGCGGGCGCCGGGCTATGCAATCGCGAGGCGGTCGAGGTTCTTTGCAATGAAGGGCCGGACCGAGTTCGTGATTTGATTCGTCTCGGTGTCGCTTTCGATCATGACAACGGTGTTCTTGCTCGCGGACTGGAGGCCGCGCACTCGCATGCAAGAGTCTTGCACGCGCAAGGCGACGCCACTGGATTATCGATCGAGATGACGCTGGTTCACGCGGTGCGTGCCGCAAATATTCTTGTGCTGGAGCACACCTTTGCGTGCGATCTCGTGCTTGAGAAGAATCGTGTCGCGGGGCTGGAGGTGATCGGCGCGGACGGGAAACGGCGAGAGATAGAGGGCGATGCGGTGATCCTGGCCAGCGGAGGCGCTGGACATCTTTATCTGCACACAACGAATCCCGCAGGCGCCACCGGCGACGGCATCGCAATGGCGTTTCGCGCCGGCGCGCGGGTTGCCGATGTCGAGTTCTATCAGTTTCACCCTACGGCGCTGGCTGTGCCTGAGACCTTTCTCATCTCGGAAGCGGTGCGTGGTGAGGGCGCTGTGCTTCTGGATGCACAGGGCCGCCGCTTTATGCAGAGCCTTCATTCTGATGCTGAATTGGCGCCGCGCGATGTGGTGGCGAGGGGAATCGCCATGCAGATGGCCGCACAGGAAGGACGCGCGGTCCTGCTGGACGCGACCAAACTGGGTGCGGATTTTCTTCGGCAACGATTCCCCAGCATTGATGCGGCTTGCCGCAGTCGCGGTTTGGATTGGGCCAAGGAATTAATTCCCGTTACGCCGGCGGCGCACTATTGGATGGGTGGTGTTCGTACAGAGTTATGGGGACGCACTTCCATTCCTGGGCTGTTTGCGGTCGGTGAAGTGGCGTGCACGGGAGTTCACGGAGCCAATCGGCTTGCGTCGAACTCGTTGCTGGAGAGCCTGGTTTTCGCGTGGAGATGCGCGGACTTATTCTTGCAGGAGGATTCGTCTGTCTGGCGCGATGAGAACTGGCCAGCTTTGGAGCCGGAGCCGCAGAACGCTTTCAATATTAATGCAACCGATGAAAGCTCATTGGTTCTCCTCGATCGAAAACAACTGCAGGCGCTGATGTGGAATGCCGTGGGGATCGAGCGCAATGGAAACGATCTCAGAGTGGCGGTTGAGCAGCTCAATAGGTGGCGCGTTGATGGCACGGATGTGCAGGCGCTGGAGACGGGCAATCTGCTCTTACTTGCTCGCGTTCTGGCAGCGGCTGCGCTGGCACGGCGTGAATCGCGCGGCGCACATTTCCGTGAGGACTACCCGGAGAGTTCTGCAATGTGGCGGCATTCGCTCGTCTACGAGTTGAAAGATCAAAAGATTGTGGTGGGATGTTGATGAAACCCGATCCGCAGGCTGTCGGGGCACTGGTCCGCATGGCGTTGCTGGAAGATGCGCCATGGGGCGACCTCACGTCGCAGTTGCTGCTTCCGCCTGATCTGCAGGTCTCGGCGCAACTTGTGGCTCGTGAAGATGGGATCCTGTGTGGCGAAGATATCTTCACGGCGGCGATGTCGATGACAGGCCCAGTCACTACCGAGTTTGCGATACATGATGCAGAACGTTTCGCCAAAGGCGCTGTTCTCGCTAATGTGCGCGGCACGGCGCGGGCGGTGTTTCAGGCCGAGCGAGTCGCGCTGAATTTTGTGCAAAGGCTCTCCGGCATCGCGACGGTGACGGCGCAGTTCGTGGCGGAGACGTCAGGGACGAACGCTCGCATCGTCGATACGCGGAAGACTACGCCGGGGTTACGGTTGCTGGAACGCTACGCGGTTCGTTGCGGTGGAGGATTCAATCACCGATTTTCTTTGTCGGATGCTGTCATGGCCAAGGACAATCATCTGGCTGCTCTTACGAAAAATGGAACCAAGAACCTGACCGATGAGCTCCGGTCGGCATTCGCTCGCCTTCCGCACACGGCGCACATAGAGGTAGAGGTCGATCGACTAGATCAGATCGACGAGGTGATTGCAGCCGGCGTCGACACGATCATGCTCGACAACTTCACGATTGACGAACTTCGCAAGGGTGTTCGGCAGGTCGCAGGTCGCGCACTGGTCGAGGCCAGCGGGAGAGTGAGGCTTGATCGCGTGCGTGAGATCGCCTCCACTGGCGTGGATATCATCTCGGTCGGAGAGCTCACCCACCGCGTGCGCTCGCTGGATCTAGGACTGGATATTGAGAGCGATTGAACTCCACGGGACACTACCGGCCAAAACCTGAGAACGAACCATACCGCGAATGCATCTAAGGTTGACGGGCCAATCGGGCATTAGGGATTGATCAGCGGAGGATCGCGACCGAAGCCCGACGAACGTTCCTGCGTGAGGTTTGATCGTGTACGCCTGTCTGATTGCGGTGTCGGTCCCTACAGGTCTTGCTGTGTTGGGCATTGCGGCGTTGGCACTTTTGTCGACAGTTCTGCTTGCCGGGATCTTCGGACCCATGCCGCGGTACAAGATCGCTTGCCCGGATAAGTTGCCCCCGAACGACTCGCAGGAATTCCTGAATCTGGTCGAAGCGTTAGTCGACGCCAAGGCTAACCGGATGGGGAGCTTTGAGGTGCTGACCAACGGCCCGTGTTTTTACCCCGCGGAGCTGGAGGCGATTCGCGGCGCACAGCAAAGCGTCAACCTGGAAGCGTACATCTTTCAAAAGAGCGAGATCGGCTCGTTGTATTTAGAGGCTCTGACGGAGAGGGCGCGCGCGGGCGTTCAGGTGAATGTGGTGCTGGACGCCTTCGGTAGTGTGGGTGTGACCAAATCATTCTTTCGGCCGCTGATTGAGGCGAAGGGCAAGGTGAGCTGGTACAACTCTCCGGCATGGCACCGGCTGATGCAGATGGACAACCGTACTCACCGGGAGCTGTTGATTATCGATGGCAGGATTGGTTTTATCGGCGGAGCTGGAATCGCGGACCAATGGTTTCGCGGAGTACACGGTCATGGGCGATGGCGCGATACGATGGTGCGCGTCGAAGGCGAAGCTGTCCCGAATCTTCAGGCGACCTTTGCAGAGAACTGGCTGGCGGCGTGCGGGGAGATTCTGGTCGGGGATGCGTATTTTCTTGAGATCGACTGTTCAGAGCAGACAGCAGCGCTGGTGATCAATAGCACACCAACCGTTGGAGGATCAACGCGTGCCCGGGTGTTGTTTCAACTGTTGCTGGCATCTGCAAAGCAAAGTATTTCAATTACGACGCCGTACTTTCTGCCCGATAGGGGACTGACGGAGGAGTTGTGCCGCGCGGTTCAGAAGGGTGTCAAGGTGCGCATTTTAGTGCCGGGGCGAAAAAGCGACCATCTGTTGACGCGCAGCGCCAGCCGCGGCGGATATGGTCAACTGCTGAAGGCAGGCGCTGAGGTATATGAATATCAGCCTGCGATGATTCACGCGAAGGTTTTGTGTGTGGACGAGCGGTGGACGGTGGTGGGTTCGACGAACTTCGACAACCGCTCGTTCGGTCTGAACGACGAGGTGAACCTTGCGGTTCGCGATGCCACGCTTGCTGTGCGGATGGAAAGGGACATGGCGACTGATCTTCAGGAGAGCCGGCAGATTTCTCTAGAGGAGTGGAGACGCCGGCCAGTGACCGAGCGCGCGCCGGAGCTGCTGGGATGGATCTTCGAGCGGCAGCAGTGATGGAACGATCAAACCACTTACGGGTGGCGACCTACAACATACATAAGTGTCGCGGATTTGACCGGAAGACGTCGCCTGAACGCATCCTTGACGTGATCCGTGAACTCGATGCGGACATACTGTGTCTGCAAGAGGTGGTGAATGCGCCCGACGGCCCGCGCCTCTTCGATCAGGCAGGAGAGATTGCAAGGGCACTCCCTGGGTATGTGTGGTGCTTCGGAGACAATCGACCGCTTCGTGGAGGCACGTATGGAAATATGACCTTGACGCGATTGCCATTGCGGGGCTGGCGCAATCACGATTTGTCGTGGCGTCGTGAACGACGTGGCGTGTTGCAGGCGGAGATTGAGATTGGAAGCAACGAAACGCTGCATGTGTTCAACGTGCACCTGGGCACGAGCTTCATGGAACGTCGCTATCAGGCGAGGAGACTGGTGAGTACGGAGGTGCTTGCGCAGTCGGAATTGCGCGGGCCACGGCTGGTGATTGGGGATTTCAACGAGTGGACGCGCGGGCTGACGACCAAGCTGATGCGGTCCGGCTTCCAGAGTTTTCGACCCGAACACGCGCTGAGGTTTCCGCGCACATTTCCCGGGATGCTGCCGGTGCTTACGCTGGATCATTGCTACTATGAACCTCCTTTGGAGTTGGAGGAGACTGGATTGTGGCGGAGCAGCAGGGCGCTGATTGCTTCGGATCATCTGCCGCTAATTGCGAATTTTCGTGTTGGTGAAGAGAGATAATCGCTGCATGCGGTTCACGCCTGACGATCGTGTGTTTGTACTTACGGGCGCAGGGATTTCCACGGAGAGTGGGCTGGCTACGTTTCGTGGCTCGGAAGGGCTCTGGAACGGCTATCGCGTCGAAGAGGTGGCGACGCCGGAGGCATGGCATGCGAATCCTGAGTTGGTGTGGCAGTTCTACTCAAAGCGCCGGCGCGATGCGCTTTCGGCGGAGCCGAATGCTGCTCACCGCGCGCTCGCAGCGATGGAAAAGACGATGGGAGAGCGTTTCTATCTTTGCACGCAAAATGTAGACGATCTGCACGAACGCGCGGGTTCACGGCGCGTCCATCATATGCATGGTGAGCTGTTTCAGTCGCGATGTGTGCGCTGTGACGTGCCATTTGCAGATAAGGCGTTCTACGAATCCGCGGAAGAACTTCCGGGATGTAACGAGTGTGGTGCGCCGGTTCGTCCTCACATCGTCTGGTTTGGCGAGATGCCTCTGGATATGGATCGCATTTATCGTGAACTGGAGCGCGCGACCGATTTGCTGGTGGTGGGTACATCTGGCTCCGTTTATCCGGCCGCCGGGTTCGTGGATATTGCGAAGCAACGAGGTGTCCGAACGAGCTACGTAGGCCCGGAGGAGCCTCAGAATGCCAATGCGTTCAATAAGATTCTTCTGGGAACGGCAACCGAGATTCTGCCGCAACTTCTGTAGCTTGCTGTCTTGATGTGGCTTGCAGACGTGACCGATGGGAGGAGCGATGGCGCGGGAGCATCTAGCGAGTCTCGTTGAGGACATGCGTCGACGCGGCCGCGAGATTGCAGTGGTTGAACATCGCGGAAATCGGCATCTGCGCACGAGTTTTGGGGAGGTTGCAGGGTTGGCGGGGAGGTTCTCGGCGGAGTTGCGGCGGCAAGCGATTGCTCCGGGCGAGCGGGTGGTG
>DATCFM010000076.1:0-51798 GCA_036509515.1 Acidobacteriaceae bacterium | reverse complement strand
GGCCTTGCGGGACTGAGCGATCTCGGGGGTTTCGGTGGAGACGACCATGCCTTCGGCGACGGGCGTGGTGCAGGCGGTCTGGAGCTTGGGCATCTTTTCAATGCGGACGACGCACATGCGGCAGGCGGCCTGCAGGGAGAGGCCAGGGTAGTAACAGAAGGCGGGGATCTCGATACCCGCAGACTTGCAGGCTTCGATGAGCAGCGTGCCGGCGGCCGCAGTGATGGTCTTGCCGTCTACTTTGAGGGTTACGTCTGGCATAACTTAGTGGGCTCCTGCGAGCTCGGGTTCGCCGATGGGTTGGATCTGGATGAGCGGGTTCGCGACGCGCTTGCCTTCGAGGTACTCCTCGAACTCCGAGCGGAATTTTTTGACGAAGCCGAGGGTGGGCATCGCGGCGGCGTCACCGAGCGGGCAGAAGGTTCGGCCCATCATGTTTTCGGCCAGGTACTGGATGTTGTCGATGTCTTTTTTGTTGCCGCCGCCGGCATGGAAGCGCGTGAGTGTTTTCTTGATCCAGTCGGTGCCTTCGCGGCAGGGGATGCACCAGCCGCAGCTCTCGTGCTGATAGAAGCGGATGGTGCGGAGGGCGAACTCGACGATGGAGACGGTCTCGTCGAGCACCACGATTCCTCCAGAGCCGAGCATGGTGCCGGCTTTCGCCATCTGGTCGAAGTCGAGGCCTACATCGATCTCATCGGCGCGGAGGATGGGGCAGGAGGCGCCGCCGGGGACGACGGCTTTGAGGGCTTTACCGTTGGGGATGCCGCCGGCGACCTCGTAGATGGCCTTGCGGAGCGAGTAGCCCATGGGCAGCTCGTAGACGCCGGCCTTGTTGACGTGGCCGGAGATGCCGAAGAGGCGCGTGCCGCCGTTGCGTTCGGTGCCGAGCTTGGCGTAGGCCTCGCCGCCCATGAGCAGAATGTGCGGGGCGTTGGCGATGGTCTCAGCGTTGTTGATGACGGTGGGGCCGCCGTAGAGGCCGACGACGGCAGGGAACGGCGGCTTGATGCGGGGGATGCCGCGCTTGCCTTCGAGCGATTCCATGAGCGCGGACTCTTCGCCGACCTCGTAGGCGCCGGCGCCGGTCTGGGTGATGATGTCGAAGTCGACGCCGTCCTTGCCGAAGATATTTTTGCCGAGGAAGCCGCGCGCGTAGCAGTCGGCGACGGCCTTCTCCATGATGGTGAGGAGGTAGCGGTACTCGCCGCGCAGATAGATGAAGCCCATCTTTGCGCCGATGGCGAGGCCCGCGATGATGGTGCCTTCGATGACGGCGTGCGGGTCGTGCAGGAAGAGGACGTGGTCCTTGCAGGTGCCGGGCTCGGACTCATCGCCGTTGACGAGGACGTACTTGGGCTTTTCGGACTGTTTGGGAACAAAGGACCACTTGAGGCCGGTGGGGAAGCCGGCGCCGCCGCGGCCGCGCAGGCCGGAGGCCTTCATCTCGGTGATGATCCACTCGGGTCCTTTTTCGATGGCGAGTTGCGTGGCCTTGTAGCCGTCGAGTGAGATGTACTTGTCGATGTTGGTGGCGCCCTGGCCGAAGCGGCGGGAGATGACCTTGACTTCGTCGGGATGGGAGACGAGTTCGGGCATGCTACTGGGCCTCCTTTCCGTCTATTTCATCGACCGGCTGGTTGTGTCCGCGGCCGGGGGCGTAGTCGTCGAGGATGGTGTCGAGCTTTTCGGGCGTGAGGTTGTCGTGGAAGTCGTAGTTGACCTGGACGGCGGGCGCCCAGCAGCAGGCGCCGATGCACTCGACTTCTTCTAAGGAAAAAAGGCCATCGGGGGTGACACCTTTGTGATCGATGCCGAGCTTGTGCTTGCAGTGGTCGAGCAGCTCGAAGCCGCCGCGCAGCATGCAGGAGATGTTGGTGCAGACCTGCACGTTGTATTTTCCGGCGGGGACGGTGCGAAGCATGGAGTAGTAGCTGAGGACGTTGCGGACGTCGAGCTCGAGGAGGTCGAGGCGGGCGGCGATCTCGGCGACGACCTCGTCGGAGACGTAGCCGACCTCGTCCTGCGCGTAGAGCAGCATGGGCACGAGTGCCGAGCGCTTGAGCGGGTAGATCGTCGCCAGCTTGTCAAAGCGGGCGGCGAGCGCGGGGGAGAAGATCGTGTTGGCGATAGCGGCCATTCTCGTGTTTCCTATGCTTCCGTGGTGGTCCGGGTGAAGCAGGTCCTTCGCTACGCTCAGGATGACAACTCAAAACTACTGCGGTAAGTCCATTATCTCGCGGGCGAAGTGTTCGGCTGCGAGGTCCATCTCTTGCTCGGCCTTGTTGCCGATGGTGGCTGTGCCGTTCTCGTTCAGGTGAAACGGGAGCGGCGGTTGGTTGCTGGCGGTGACCTCGTTCGGCGTGAAGCGGAGCCAGCGGCTGCCTACGCGGAGGGTGATCTCGGTTGCGCTTACTTCGACGACGGCGTGCTGTGTGCTGTTAAGTCCGTGGGCGGCTGCGTAGCTGCGGAGCAGAGACGCCCAGGAGGTCCAGAGTTCGGTGTGGAGTTGCGCGGTTAGCAAGCTGCTCCAGCAGGTGATGAGCGGAGAATTGCTCGGTTCCGTAGAAGACTGAGTATGAAAAGAATCAACGCGAACGCCAAAATTATCAAATTGAGAACGTGGCTTCCGATTGGTGAAGCAGATTGTCCTGCTGCGTGATCGAAACGATTGTCGAAGCAAAAATCCCCAAGAATAACTGCCGCCGCCGCAACAAGGGGCAGCGAAGGAACACGCATTGAAAAACAGATAGCGATGAGTCTCAACAGCCAAAGTGAGATTGCTAATGTACCCAGGCTAAAATGCGCGTGAATCAGGATAGAGACGAGCTGTGACAGATGAGGAAAGCCAATCACCGACAAGCTCGCTGCTATCCATATCAGTCCCATGAAATCTGGGAGCAAGCACATCAGCATAGCCGCCATGCAAAATGCCATAAGGACCTCGTAGCCTTTTCCTGCAGTAAGCTTCGGCGAGTTCTGCTCTGCGATTGCCATTGTCATTAGCGATCGATCGCCCCCAAAACGATATCCAGTGAGCCGATCACTGCGACGACGTCGGCGATGAGTTGGCCTTTGCACATGACTTCGAGAGCTTGCAGGTTGGCGAAGTCGGCGTTGCGCATGTGCACGCGGAAGGGTTTGGCGGTGCCGTCGGAGACGACGTAGTAGTTCATCATGCCGTGCGGCGCTTCGACCGAGCTGGTGACCTCGCCGGCCGGGACCTGGAAGCCTTCGGTGACGATCTTGAAGTGATGGATGAGCGACTCCATCTGGGTCTTCATCTGCTCGCGGTCGGGGAGGATGATCTTGGGCGCGTCGGCGGTGATGCGGCCTTCGGGCATGCCGTCGAGGGCCTGCAGGCAGATCTTGGTGGACTCGCGCATCTCGTCCATGCGGACGAGGTAGCGTGCCCAGGTGTCGCCGACGGTGGAGACGGGGACCTTGAACTGGAACTTTTCGTAAGAGGAGTAGGGCATGTCGCGGCGGACGTCAAAATCGACTCCCGACGCGCGCAGCGGCGGGCCGCTGACGCCTAACGCGATGGCGTCCTCGCCGGAGATGTAGCCGACGCCCTTGAGGCGGCCCATCCAGATGGGGTTGGCGTTGAGCAGGCCCTCGTACTCTTCGATCTTTGAGGGGAAGGTTTTGAGGAAGGCGCGGATCTTGTCGAAGAGGTCAAGAGGTGGTTCGAGCGAGACGCCGCCGATGCGGACGTAGCTGGTCATCATGCGCTGGCCGCTGACGGCCTCGAAGAAGCGCATGAGCCATTCGCGCTCGCGGAAGCAGTAGAGGAAGACGGTGAGCGCGCCGATGTCCATGGCGTGCGTGCCGAGCCAGACGAGATGCGACTGGATGCGGGTGAGCTCGTTGAAGAGGACGCGGAGCCACTGGGCGCGCTCGGGGATTTCGAGTTGGAGGAGCTTTTCGACCGCCAGGGCGTAGGCGGTGTTGTTGGTCATGGGGCAGAGATAGTCGATGCGGTCGGTGAGGGGGACGACCTGCTGATAGAACTTGGCCTCGCAGGTTTTTTCGATGCCGGTGTGCAGGTAGCCGATGTCAGGGGCGAGGGAGATGACGGTCTCGCCGTCGACCTCGATGACAAGCCGGAGCACGCCGTGTGTGGACGGGTGCTGCGGGCCCATGTTGAGGACCATGGTCTGGTTCGAGACCGGATCGGAGCCGCGCGGGGCGTGGTGCGAGGTGGACTCCTCGACGACGTCTTTGACGTCGGGGATGATCATGTCTTCGGCGTTGCGCAGGCCGGTGAGGGTGGCGCCGGTTTGCTGCGTGTCGACGCGGCCTTTGAAGGAGGAGCGGATGCCGTTTGTCTCGGTGGTGGGTTTTTCAGGGGCTTCGATAGGCATTAGCGGTAGCCCTCCACTGGATAGTCTTTGCGGAGCGGGTGGCCGTTCCAGTTGTCGGGCATCATGATGCGGGTGAGGCGCGGGTGGCCGGCGAAGGTCACGCCGAAGAGGTCGAAGACCTCGCGTTCATAGAAGTTGGCGGCGGGCCAGACGCCGGTGATGGAGTCGATCGACGGCGAATCGCCAGCGAGACGTGCGACGAGGCGGATGCGCTGCTTGAGCTTGAAGGAGAGCAGGGAATAGCTGAGCTGGAAGCGCGGCTCGGTTGGATACCAGTCGACGGCGGTGAGGTCTTCGAAGAAGATGTAGCCCGAGGACTTGGCGGCTTCGCAGGCTTGGACGATGGTCTCGGACGCGATGGTGAGGGTCAGCTCGCCGCGATCCCACTTGGCGTCTGTGATGAGGGCGGAGAGACCTTGAATCGCGGCGTGGTCCGCGAGCGCGGCGGCTACGGCGTCCTTGCCGAAGATGGCCTGGGGTGTTGCGGAAGTGTCGATCGGTTCAGCCATAGTCGAAAAGCAGATTCCCTTCGGGAATGACAGACAAAAAGAGCGGCCGCTAGAGATCGGCCTTGTCGTTGGACCAGTTGAGGATGCCTTTCTTCCAGACGTAGAAGAGGCCGACGGCGACGAAGCCGAGGTAGACGAGCATCTCCCAGAAGCCGAAGAGGCGCGAGCCGGTGATGGCCGGCAGGCGGCGGTAGATGACCGCCCAGGGAAGCATGAAGACCGCTTCGACGTCGAAGAGGATGAAGAGCATCGCGACCATGTAAAAGCGGACGGAGAAGCGGCCGCGCGCATCGCCGACCGGGTCCATGCCGCACTCGTACGCGCCGAGTTTGGTGCGCGTGCGGCGGTGCTTGCCGAGAAAGTAGGACGCGCTCACCATGAAGCAGGCGAGGCCGATCGCCACAATGACCTGGAAGGCCAGTGGAAGATACTGCCAGATGTAAGGATTGCTCTGCATGTCCATCTTTGAGTGTAGGAGGGTGGGTAGTCAAGGGTCAAGAAGAGCAGACAGTAGAGGATAGACAGTAGACAGTAAAAAGGGCGGAGAGTGGTGGGATTGACGGTTGAAGTTTTGGTGGTTGTGTTTTTTGCTTCGCTGGTGCGGTCGGTGTTTGGGTTTGGCGAGGCGTTGATCGCGGTGCCGCTGCTGGCGCTGATTCTGCCGATTGAGGTCGCGGCTCCGCTGGCGGTGCTGCTGTCGGTCACGATCGCCGGCGTGGTGGTGGTGGAAGATTGGCGAAAGATTCATGTGCGCAGCACGGGGTGGCTGCTAGCGCCGACGCTGGCGGGAATTCCGCTGGGGATCTGGCTGCTGAAGAGCGCGCATCAGGATGTGGTGAAGGCCGTGCTCGCGGTGGTGATCCTGCTGTTCTCCGGATATTTTCTGCTGGGGAGACGGCCGCTGCGGCTGGAGCGCGATAGCCACGCGTGGCTGCTGGGGTGTGGGTTTGTGGCGGGCGTGCTGGGCGGAGCGTATGGGATGAATGGGCCGCCGCTGGTGGTGTATGGGTCGATGCGGCGGTGGTCGCCGCAGCACTTTCGCGCGACGCTGCAAGGATATTTTTTGCCCGCGAGTGTCGTGGCGATGGTGGGGTATTGGATTTCAGGTTTGTGGACGGCGGCGGTGACGCACTACTTTTTGATCTCGCTGATTGCGGCTGTGCCGGCGATCTTTCTGGGCGGCGTGATCAACCGGCGGCTGCGCGGCGATGCTTTTCTGAAGTATGTGCATGGGGGGCTGGTGTGCGTTGGGATCGTGCTGCTGGTGCAGGCGATTCGGGGTCATAGGTGAGCGTGCAGGCTCGCGCCTTCGACGCTCGCTACTGAAGCTGCGCGTCTCTCCACTCCGGCCTGCGGCCTCCCGTCGAGATGACAGAGTTTAGGAATGGACGAGATTAGAGCAGGCTGCGGTACCAGGCAATGAGGGGATCGCCGAGGAGGGCGGCGATGAGGCCGCCTATGCAGAGGAAGGCGCCGAGGGGGATGCGGGTGGTGGCGGTGGCTCGACGGCGGGCGAGCAGGGTGATGGCGTAGAGGGCACCGAGGATGACGCCGATGAAGAGCGCGAACATGCCGTTCCAGAAGCCGAGGAAGGCGGCGATCATGGCGAGGAGTTTGACGTCGCCGAGGCCGAGGCCTTCGCGGTGGCGGAGGGCTTTGTAGAGATAGCGGATGAGCAGAAGGACGCCGGCGGCGAGGAGGATGGCGATGAGGCGGCCGTAGACGAGGTGCTCGGGGCCGGTGAGGAGGATGTTGCCCTGGCCGTTGACCGAACCGGGACTGGATATGCGGAGGCTGATACGCGGGTTGACGTGAATGTCGCCGAAACCGCGAGGGAGAAAGACGACGTCGACGCAGGTGAGGAAGAAGCCGATGGCCATGCCGGGGTAGGTGAAGGCGTCGGGAAGGGTGTGGGTCTGCCAGTCCATGACGAGCAGACCGATGAGAAGGAGGCCGAGGGCGGCGAAGGCCAGGCTGGTGATGGCGAGCTGGGGCGCGGATGCAGTCGTGGCTGTGGTGTTGAGGGCCTGGACGACGGCAAGGGCGAACCAGAGGCCGGTGACGAGCTCGACCAGTGGGTAGCGCCAGGGGATGGCGGCTTTGCAGTGGCGGCACTTCGCGGCGAGGAGGATCCAGCTGAGCAGCGGGATGTTGTCATACCAGCGGATGGGCTGGAGGCATTTTGGGCAGTGGGAGCGCGGCTTGAGGATGCTGCGGTGATGCGGGAGGCGCGCGATGCAGACGTTGAGGAAGCTGCCGAAGAGCAGACCAAGGAAGAAGGCGGGGAGCTCGAAGGCTAGCTGAAGGGGCATGAGAGAAGTATAGGTGGCGCGCGAGGAGAGGCCGGTCAAGGGCGTTCAGGAGGATGGGGCCTTCGGTGGTTGCGTAAGTGCTTTGGGTTCAATGGGTGCGGTTTGCCTGGTGCGTAGAGCAACATCGCGGCGGGTTTCGGGTTCCTATTGAGCGAAGGGATTTTGGCGGCGGGATGCGCCTGGATCCGGGGTTCTCGCTCGCGTGGGGACCCGATGGAGGAAGTATGAAGGTCCTGCGATATCTCGCGTTTGTTTGTTTGCTAGGAGTTGTTCTGGCGCCGGCGGCGGTTTCGCATGCGCAGGTCTCGGTTGGGATCGGCATCGGAGGGTATCAGGGGTATGCGGCGCCGTATGGGTATGACTACGGCTACGGGGCGCCGGTCTGTGAGTATGGCTACTACGGCTATGCTCCGTATGCGTGTGCACCGTATGGGTACTATGGGCCGGGCTGGTTTGAGAGCGGCATCTTTATAGGCGCAGGACCGTGGTTCCGGCACGGATTCTACGGGCGCGGTTATGGCTATCGTGGTTATGGCTATCGTGGGGCGTATGGCTACCGCGGAGGCTATGGACGCGGAGGCTACGGACGCGGAGGCTACGGGTATGCACGCGGTGGAACAGCGTTCCGTGGCGGCGTGCGCGGCGGCTATGCTGCCCGAGGATATAGCGGTGGCGGTCATGCCTATGCTGGCGGAGCCCGCGGCTTCTCCGGCGGCGGCGGTGGCTTCCACGGCGGCGGCGGCGGGTTCCATGGCAGTGGCGGCGGCTTCCATGGTGGTGGCGGCGGACACGGTGGCGGCGGCGGACACGGTGGCGGCCACAGATAAGGTCGCTTCGATTTGAGCTTTCGACAACGGCTGCCAGATTTTCTGGCAGCCCTTTTTTTGTCCGGGGATGACGCGGCCCGCTTTGGCGCTTCCGATGGGCGCTGCGGATGTGCGCTCGAAGCAGGCGAGGACGGCGGGCGGGTACACTTCGCGTATGCAGTGGTGGTTTCGGTTTTGGGTGCGGTGGTGGCTCTGGGTGAGCCGTTCGTTGATGTGGGTGGGAGTGATTCTGCTTGTGCTGGCGGTGGGTTTCTGGCTGCCGAGGTGGCTATGGAGCCGCTCTATGCAGCATGCGACGGGCACGGTGACGGAGACGGAGGCGCGACAGGACGCGCAGGGGAACGTCGCCTACTTTCCTCACTTCCGGTTCAGGCTGCCGGATGGGGAGATCGTGCAGGTGGTGTCGGCGAAGGGAGGCGATGAGTCGACGTTCAGCGCGGACGAGGTCGTGCCGGTGGTGTACAAGGCGGGCGATCCGCAGGGCGCGGAGCTCGCGCCCGCGAAACAGGTTTACAGGACGGCGATCGCGCTTGCCATTACCGGCACGGTGCTGTTGGACATTGGGGCCGGGCTGTGGATCAAGCGGCGACGGCGCGAGATGCGTGCTTTGTGACTCGTCATTGTGTGGCGCAACGCTAGTGGTGTGCCTTGCGCTCGCGTTCGATGCCGTCGAGTGCAGACCAGAGGGCGTGGGCGGCGCGTTCGGCTGAGTCGAGGGCGGCCTCGGCGGCTGATGGGTCGGCTGCGAGTTGTTTGTCGATGAGCCCGCGCCATACGGCGGCGTGAGCTACGTCAGCGGTCTGGTGGAGCGTGAAATATTTCGCGGTCGCGGCGTCGGCGTTGTAGTGTTGCGCGAGGCCTTCGGCCTTGGTAACAGCGATCTCGGGGACTCTGGACTCGTAGGCGTAAAGGGCGGCGAGAGCGGCTGCGGGCGTGGGTTCCTGCATGGCAGAGCGGAAGGTGCTGAGCAGCGCGGCCATCTCGGGTTGAATGGTGTGGGCTTCAACCTCGGCGCGCGTGGCTCCCATGCCTTCGGCGAAGTCCATCCAGAGATCGGAGTGGGGGCGCGCGGTGGGGCTGTCGGTGCCCTCCTCTTCGGCGAGGTTGCGAAGAACTTCGCGGCGGAGCTCGGAGTCGGGCAGGCGGCTGTGCAGCGCGCTGAGGTAGGTGGGGAAAGCGGAAACGTGATGCCAGTACTCGGCGGCGTAGGCACGGAGGTCCGAACGGGTGAGCTCGCCGCGCGACCAGGCTTGATAGAACGCGTGCGTGAGCAGGTTGTAGGGCGCGGTGCGGGCTTCGAAGGCGGTCCAGAAGGCGGCGATGGTTTTGTTGGTCATGGTGCTCATGGCGCGAGGTCTCTCTCTTGGGGGATAGGAGCCGATGCGGAGAGTGTATCGCGAGTGGCTGTGGGTGGGGTGAGATCCGGCGCTTAGAAGTCGACGTGGGTGCGGACGCTGAAGACGGCGACGGGGCCGCGGTCGTGGTTGTAGCCGGGGTGGGCGATGAGCTGGGCGTCGAGGGAGGTGAAGAGGCCGCGCCAGTTGTGAGTGGTGTAGTAGGTCTCGAGGATGTCCTCGCGGGCGTAGTTGAGGCGGCCGTCGCCGAGTAGAAAGCCGAGGCCGCCGAGCGCGAGGTATTGCTGGTGGTCGCGCTTGATGGCATTGGTGACGCCCACGATGCCGAGCTTGTCGTTGGGTCTTGACCGGCCCCAGAGATGCAGGCGGTTGCCGGCGAGGTCGGCGCCGAGCTCGAAGGTCTGGTCGACCTCGGTGTAGGCGTAGCTCTCGTGCTGGCCCTCGTTCCAGCCGAAGCGGCCGAAGAGGCGGAGGTCCGCGGGAAGCTCCTGCTCGAAGTTGAGGCCGACGCCGTATTTGACGGTGGTGCGGAAAGGATGCGCGGTGATGACGGGAACGGCGGCGGGGTCGCCGTTGGCGCGGGCGGCGAGGGCGGCCTGGTTGGCTTCGCGGTAGTCGCCCATGTTGGCGTGGTTGACGAAGCCGAGCAGGCGGACGGCGCCTTTGTGTTGGGGATCGAGGAATTTTGCGAACGGTGTGCGGGCGTAGTCGAGCTCGTAATTGTCGCCGCGCGCTTTGCGGAGGCTGGACTGGAGGTCGATGCCGTTGGCGATGGTGGGCATGAGGGCCATGCCATAGCGAAGCGAGAGATTATGGTCGTCGTACTCAAGAATGGCGGCGTAGGTGTAACCGCGCGTGTCGGCGGCGTAGTCGTACGCGCCGTTGTTGTCGACGGTCCAGTTGAGGAACTGGAGATGCGAGTCGGCGCCGGGGTTATTGACGTCGAAGATGTCGGGGAGG
Source organism: Acidobacteriaceae bacterium (assembly GCA_036509515.1). Classification (GTDB taxonomy): domain Bacteria; phylum Acidobacteriota; class Terriglobia; order Terriglobales; family Acidobacteriaceae; genus Granulicella. The sequence continues at coordinate 41,468 of DATCFM010000076.1, read as the reverse complement.
CTTATCTTGCCGATGCGGAGATCGAGGCGGCGCGCGGGAACCTTGGTGGCGAGCGAGTATTGCGTGCGTTGTGCGTCGATGAGCTTTGAGGTGAGGCCGATGGTCTGGTGAATCTGCGCGCGTGCGACGTAGGGAATGGGGCCGAGCTGCGGGTTGCGCACGACGTCGAGGTTGGTGAAGCCGGCGAGGCCGAGGGCTTCGGAGATGCCGCGGCCGCCGGCGGATTCGAGGTCGAAGATGGCGTCGGTGTTGTAGCGGAGATTGTGATGGAGCTGGAGGCCGGTGAAGAGAGTGCCGACGAGGGAGGTCTTGTACTCACCATGTGCGAGCAGGGAGTTGGGACCAGAGTAGGGCGAGTGGAAGCCGGGATGTGCCTGGAAGATGATGTTGGCCTGGCCGGAGAGCAGCCAGCGCGCGCTGTCGCGATGCGGAAAGAGGGTTAGCTGGGGCGCGGCGGTCGGCGGATCTGCTGGATTCGGTGAGGAGGACGCGGGGTTGCTCTGCGCATGGGCGGTGGCCGCGAGAAGGCAGAGACTCAGCATCGTTTTGGCAGCTATGCGGAAGGGCATCGGCGACTTCAGTTTAGAGAGGGTTTATCGTAGCGAGGCGGTATGAGGAGCGAGTAAAAAAATGCCCGCCAGTGGAGAAGGTAACCCATGGCGGGCCGGATTAAGTCAGGGTCATCGGCGGCTGCGTCGGTTTCGATGAGGCGCGACCAGATGCCTGCGATGGGGCAACGCTCGTCGCCTGTTTCAACGAAGGTCCGGACCAGTGATAGCCGCTGAGCCGGCTGCGGCGGGTTGGGTGTCCCTGTCTGCGGCGCGGCACGATATGTTGAGAAACGAAAGTTTTTGATATCCATGGGGAGTTCTCCTTTCTGCGCATGGGCGCAATTCAGGTACTACGGGTATTAGTATACCCCGGTAGGGTATTATCTTTTCCCGAGGAATACACATATGGAGTCCAACCTTGAGCGGAAAAAACTGATCAATCGTGCGAAGCGGATTCACGGGCAGATGGAGACGGTGGAGCGCAGCCTGATCGAGAACCGTGAATGCACCGATGTGCTGATGCTGCTGGCGGCGGTGAAGGGCGGGATTAATGCGCTGATGGCGGAGGTGCTGGAGGATCATATTCGCCTTCACCTGCTGGCCAAGAAGAAGTCGAGAGCAATGACGCCTGAGCTGGGTGAGGAGCTGATCGACCTGGTGAGGGCATATCTGAAGTGACGCCGTTGGCAGATCGCGCCGTTGTGCGCGAACGGTTTTTGACGCCGGATTCGCTGCGCGGTAAACTTGATGTACACGGGAAAGGAGGATGGTCCAGCCTATGAAAATTGATTGTTCCAGTAGTACAAAAACACGTGAGGTGACTGAGGCTTAGAGCATCCGATGCTCTAGACCTGGCAGCTTGCAGGAGCAACACTAGCAAGACCATTTCTGCCGAGGCCCATCCGAGTGCGGATGCCTCAGGTCAATCTCAACAGATCACCGCAGAACGGCTCGCCTCAGGATGAGGCGGGCCGTTTGTGTTTGGGAGGGCAGACGGTAGACAGTAGAGGAGTAGACAACGGAGAAAGGCGGTGGATTGTGGTGAGTGAAGCGGTGGAGCGGGCTGAGGTGGTGGTGGATGAGTTGGTGGTGGCGGGGCGGCGGTTTCGGTCGCGGCTGATTGTGGGGACGGGGAAGTATAGGGATGGGGCGGAGACTGCGGCGGCCATCGAGGCTTCCGGGGCGGAGATAGTTACGGTTGCTGTAAGGCGTGTGAATCTGGATCGATCCAAGGAATCGTTGCTGGATTACATTGATCCCAAGAAGTACTTTTTGATGCCGAATACGGCGGGGTGTTATACCGCAGAAGAGGCGATTCGGGCGGCTAGATTGGCTCGTGAGGTGGGGCTTTCGAACTGGGTGAAGATTGAGGTGATTGGGGACCAGGCTACGCTGTATCCGGACGTGCAGGCGACGGTGGAGGCGACCCGAGTCCTAGTGAAGGAAGGGTTTACTGTTCTTCCGTATACAACTGATGACATTGTATTTGCGAAGCGTCTGATCGACGTGGGCGCGGCGGCTGTGATGCCTCTGGGAGCGCCGATTGGGACGGGTTTAGGCATCGCGAACCGGTATGCGCTCCACACGATGCGGGAGCTGATTTCTGTGGTTCCGCTCGTGGTGGACGCTGGTTTGGGTGTGGCTAGCGATGTGGCTGTTGCTATGGAGATGGGGTTCGATGCAGTGCTCTTAAATTCGGCGATTGCGGGAGCGAAGAATCCGGTGCTGATGGCTTCGGCGATGCGCAAGGCGGTGGAGGCGGGGCGCGAGTCGTTTCTTGCGGGCCGGATGGGCAAGAAGCTGTATGCGACGGCGAGCTCGCCGGTGGAGGGGATCTCGCGGTGAGGAAATAGTAGTGCGCTACCGCGCACTATGCCCACCTTAGCGGCGATGAAACCGCCGCGAAGATGGGGCACCCGGTATCTCTTAGATCCGAAGCAGGCGTTGTTGGAGGGTTTGCTTTGCGTCGGGCCATTCGGACGCGAGGATGGAGAAGCGCAGGGTGTTGCGGGGGGTGAAGTCGGCGGCCATGCGGTGGGCACGGAGGATGCCGTCGAGTTTGCCGCCAATGCGTTGAATGGCAGCGGCGGAGCGCTCGTTGCGCTGGTCGGTGCAGAGCGAGACGCTGTTGACGTTCCAGGTCTCGAAGGCGTGGGTGAGCATGAGCAGCTTGGCTTCGGTGTTGGCGGCGGTGCGGATGGCGGAGGCGGTAAGCCAGGTGTAGCCGATCTCGCAGGTGTCGTAGACGTGTTTGCCGAAGTGCAGCGAGCCGGCAGGCCAATCCCATTTTTCGATCAGCCAGAAGCGGGTCGAGCCGATGACGGTGTTGTCCGATTTGCGGAGGGTGACGAAGGGAAGCGCGGTGCCGGCGTCGCGCCAGGCGAGCGCGGTGCGGATGTAGGCGTCGACGGCGGAGGGGCCGAGAGGGACGATGCTCCATTGATAGAGCGACGGGTCGGCGGCGGAGGCGGCGACGAGCGCGTCGGCGTGGTGAGGATCGAGCGGCTCGATGCGGATGTGGTGGCCTTCGAGGGTGAGGGGAGCGATGGGATCGACGGGCATACTGTCGAGGGTATGGCATCTTGTGCAAGATGATCTCTTGTGGAGCCACTCATCGCGAAGAGACCGCGATGAATGGACCCGCTAGAGGTGGTACTCCAGCATCAACTCTTTCATTCGCAGGAATTCCGCTCCCGGCAGATTCCAAGCTCTGCCGTGGGTATCCAGCACCCCGAGCGCATCAATACCGGTTCGCAGCTCGTCAAAGTCTCGAATCTTTATAGTCATAGACCCGCTTTCACTTAGAATTTGCGGTGGAACGATCTTTGTCGCTGATCGGTATCGAAAAGGACTTGCCGGTTTTGACAATAGGAACCAAGAGTCGACAGTTACTGGGCGTTTTCCAATATTTGTTACTTGGATAACGAAGTGCCTATCATCGTCACTCAAAGGCGGGACGACCATCTGCCCTATGAAGTAGGAGGTAATGACTTTCTTGCCATCGGCTTCCTTATGAGAGCAAGCAATGCTGCAGGAGAGTCTAAGCCGCCCGGAATCCTGTCTGTCGCGCAAGATATTCCACAGAAGCGCTACCGTCGACACGATGGCCGCATATGCTGCAACAATGAGTGTCCCGGCTTCTCTGATGGCCACGCGCATCCTCGCTTGATAGAGCGTTTAGTCGAGAGTGTACATGGCGAGGCCGCTGAGGAGTTTGGGGTAGAAGTCGGTGGATTTTTGCGGCATGACTTCGAGGTTGAGTGAGATGTCTTTCATCTGGTCGAGCGTGACCGGCTTGATGAGGAAGGCGACGTCGGCTTTGCCGCTGGCGACGCGGGCGATGGACTCGCCGGCTTCACGGTAGTAGCGGATGTTGTTGCCGGCGCGGACCGTCTCTTCGTCGAGGCCGAGGAGTTTTTCGATGGCGACCTTGTGAAGTTGGGTGACGTCGAGAGCTGCCTGGCGGGGCGAGAGGTTGGCGAGAAGCGGGGCCACTTTGTCCGCGCGCGGCGTGAGCAGGAAGTTGTCGTCGCGTGTTGCGGCGATGAAGGCGACTCCTACGGCTGCGTTGAGGTGCGCGAGTAGTTGCGCGGCGTCGGCGGTTTTGGGGAGATCTTCGACGGTGAAGTACTGCTCGGCTGCTTTGGCGAAGCTGTGCCCGGTGAAGTTCTTGAGGCCGTGGAGGACGCGGTGCGTGGGCAGGATGGTGATGCCGGGCGCATCCATGTTGACGAAGGTCATCATCATGGCGGCCTCGGGGAAGGCGGGGGTGGGCAGGCTCGCGCCTTCGGCGCTCGCTGCGGCAACCGCGGGTCTCTCCGCTGCGGCGCTCTCCACTCCAACGAGCGAAGAACGCTCGCCGGGGGCCCCGGTGCGCGCCTCCGGTCGAGATGACAGATTTGGGGTGGTTCCAGACCCCACCCTTTGCGATGAAACCGCAAAGGATGGGCCACCCGGCCGCTGCGAAGGCTCCGGTCGAGATGACAGATTTGGGGTGGTCTTATCCCACATCTCAGAGGCGAGATGTGGGGCACCCGGAGTGGTGGCGGGTCGAGATGACAGAGTCTGGGGGGAGATGCCGAGTTCGGCGGCGCGTTCGTGCATGTAGGCGGTGGAGGTTTCGTAGCGGTGGTGGCCGTCGGCGATGAGGAGCCACTTGTCGTCCATGGCCGAGAGGACGCGCTGGATGAGCGCGGGGTCGGTTAATTTCCAGACGCGATGGACTACGTCGTACTCGTCGACGATCTCAAGTTCAGGCGCGCTGCCGGATTCGAAGATTGCCTTTTCGGCGGTGAAGGTGGGATCCGAATAGAGCATGTAGATCTGCTCGCAGTAGGCGCGGGTGGCTTTGAAGAGAGCGAGGCGGTCGGACTTGTGCTTGGGGAAGGTCTGCTCGTGGCGGAAGACGACGCGGTCGGCGTAGTCGTAGAGCTGGCCGAGGGCGATGAAGCCGCGGCGGACTAGAACTTCTTCATTTTTGTTCGGATTTTTATAGGTCTGGGAGTAGCCGTAAAGCGCGGGCTCGGACTCTTCTTTTAGGATGCCTTCGGCTCGCCACTCCTTTAATGTCTGTGCGGCGCGGGTGTAGACGTTGTTGTGGTCGTCGTCGCCGGGGAGGTGCTTGCCGAGCACGATGCGGATGAGGTTGTAGGGGCTCGAGTTGTAGTAGCGCTCCTGCATGTCGGAGGTGATCTTGTCGTAGGGCTGGGTGACGACGTCGGTCATGTTGACGCAGGCGGGGTCGTAGCGGAGAGCGCGGAAGGGATAAAGACGGGCCATTGATTCATTGTACGAAGAGGAGATGGAAGGGAACGAATGGGGCGGAGCAGCCGGTGGGGAGGGTCTCGACATCTGAAGTTGTCATGGCAAGCGCAGTGGCTGAGAGCAAGGGATCGGGGAAGGTGAAGGTGGAGGAGGTTGCGGAGGCGGCTGATCCGAAGGTGTCGGCGCAGGCGGCGGGGTTGCGGTACGTGATGGATACGCGGCCGGGGATTCGGCGCGTGCGCGCGGGCAGGGGGTTCAGGTATACGGGACCGGATGGAAAGACGGTGCGTGATAAGGAGACGCTGGCGCGGATCAAGTCGCTGGTGATTCCGCCGGCGTGGGTGCGGGTGTGGATCTGTCCTGTAGCGAATGGACACTTGCAGGCGACGGGGCGGGATGCGCGAGGGCGCAAGCAGAGCCGGTATCATCCGCGCTGGCGCGAGGTGAGGGATGGAACGAAGTATGAGCGCATGAAGGATTTTGCGGCGGCGCTGCCGGCGATTCGCGCGCGGGTGCAGGAGGATCTAGGACGGCAGGGGCTGCCGCGCGAGAAGGTGCTGGCGACGATTGTGAGCCTGATGGAGCAGACGCATATTCGCGTGGGCAATGCGGAGTATGCGAAAGAGAACGGCAGCTATGGGCTGACGACGATGCGCAACAAGCATGTGGAGGTGGATGGGGCGACCGTGACGTTCAGCTTTCAGGGCAAGAGCAAGGTTCACCATACGGTTAGCCTGCGCGACAGGCGGCTGGCGCGGATTGTGAAGCGGTGTGAGGAGCTGCCGGGGTATGAGCTGTTTCAGTATGTGAATGGAGATGGGGAGACGCGATCGATTGATTCGGCGGATGTGAATGAGTATCTGGGAGAGATTACAGGGCAGCACTTTACGGCGAAGGACTTTAGAACGTGGGCGGGGACGGTGATGGCTTGCGATCTGCTGCTCGGGATGGGGCCGTTTGAGACGGAGACGCAGGCGAAGAAGAATGTGGTGGAGGCAATCAAAGCAGTTGCGGCGAAGCTGGGGAATACGCCCGCGGTTTGCCGGAAGTGCTATGTGCATCCGGCGGTGCTGGAGGCGTATATGGGTGGGATGACGCAGCAGGAGGCGAAGCGGCAGATCGATGAAGAGATTGCCGAGCATGAGAGCGCGCTGCGCGAGGAAGAGCGGGCGCTGGTGGAGCTGCTGGAGCAGAGGAGTCTGCTGGAAAAGGCGGCGTGAGGGATTAGAGGGTGGCGAGGACGTCGCGTGGGTCGGGGCGGACGCGGTGGTCGGCGTGGGCTTCGGCGAAGGCGATGGTGGCTTCGCCATTTTGGGTGGGCTTGAGGACGAAGGTGGCGGGGAGCGGGAGGCGCCAGGTCTCTTCGCCCTGGTCTCCCTGATTCCCGTGGATGAAGGGGAGGTTGACCAGGATGGAACGATAGTGGGCGCGCATGGGCTCGGGGATGGTGTAGGCGATGCCGAAGGCGGCGGCGAGGCGGCAGCCGGGGTCGGAGAGGATGGGGAAGGTGAGCGAGTGCTGCTGGATGAGGAAGTCGTTCTGGCGAGGGAGCTGTGGGGAGATGGCGACGAGCAGCGCGCTGGGTCTGCCGTCTTTGGACGCGCGGAGTTGGGGATAGACGGCTTGCCAGGCTTCGAGCTCAGTGACGCAGTAGGGACACCAGCGGCCGCGGAAGAAGTTGAGGATGACGGGGCCGAGGGCGAGGAGATCGGATGAGCGGATGAGTTTGGTGAGCGCGGGGTTCGATGGGCTGAGTGCGGTGGCGGAGGCGGGTTGGAGTGCGAAGGAGGGCGCGGCCGAGCCGACGGGGAGGATGCGGGACTCGATGCCGGAGGCGAGGAGGTCGTGGATGGCGGTGTCGGTGACGGCGAGGCGGTCGGGCTGGAGCAGCGTACGGGTGCGCGCGGTGATGGCGTCGAGCTGGGATTGGAGAGGATCGGGCACGTGGATAGTTTAAAGGATTAGGGATTAGGGATTAGGGATTAGGGATTAGGGATTAGGGATTAGGAAGTAGGAAGTAGCGAGTGCGAGGCAGTGAACGATATTGTTCGGGGTTGGAACGATGTTGGCTGGCGGTGGTAGGATGCGCGGATGGAGATTTCTTTGGATCGGCGTGGTTTTTTGCGGACGGGGGCTATGGCGGTGGCGGCGGGTGTGGCGGCGCCGCGCGGATGGGCTCGGGAGATGGGGAATGCGGTTGTTGGTGGAAGTGAGGCCGGGGATGCTTCTCCGGTGCGATTGGGGATGTGCAGCTATACGTTTCGGGAGTTCGATCGGGCGCAGCTGATCGGGTTTATGAAGCAGCTTGGGCTGACGACGATTAACTTGAAAGATGCGAAGGACCATCTGCCTTCAACGTCGGCCGAGGCGGAGCAACAGGCGCTGGACGATTACAAGGCTGCGGGGATTACGCCGACGGCGGTGGGCACGGTCTATTTTGGCAAGGATGAGGACGGGGATATTCGCGCGAAGTTTGAGTATGCGAAGCGCGCGGGCGTGCGTGTGATCGTGGCGGGCGATCCGACGCCGGCGACGCTGCCGCGGCTGGAGCGGTTTGTGAAGGAGTATGACATCGCGATTGCGGTGCACAATCATGGACCGGAGGACAAGATCTGGAAGTCGCCGTTGGATGTGCTGAGGGCGGTGAAGGGGATGGATGTGCGGATGGGGTGCTGCGTGGATGTGGGGCACACGATGCGCACGGGCGTGAATGTGGTCGAGGCGCTTCGGGCCGCGGGGTCTCGGCTGCACGATGTGCATATGAAGGACCTGGCGAAGGCGGATGCGAAGGAGTCGCAGGTGGCGGTGGGGCGGGGACTGATGCCGGTGCGGGAGATCTTTCAGACGCTGGCGAAGATGCGGTATCCGGGGCATGTGGACCTGGAGTACGAGATCCACGGGGATGATCCGATGCCGGGCGTGATCGAGAGCATGGCGTATATGCGCGGCGTGCTGGCGGGGATGGGGAAGTAACAGTGAATAGTGAGTAGTGAACTAGTGAATAAGGCGTGGCTGCAGGAGAGCCGAGTCAGGCGCGGAAGATGCCGGATTGGTCGGGGTCGCCGCGCTTGTAGGCGATGGCGGCCTGGAAGGTTTCGGCGATGCGGTGGGATTTGGCGACGATGAGAGCGGCGTGCTCGGGTGAGAGGACCTCGCGGGCGGTCTCTTCGAAGAGGGCAAGCCAGCGGGCGAAGTGAGCGGGATCGAGCGAGAGCTCGAGGTGCTTGGCGAGCGGATTGCCTTTGTAGCGGCGGTCGGTGAGGAGGACGGTGGACCAGAAGTCCTTGAGGAGCGCGAGGTGCGTGGGCCAGTCGTCGATGGCGGCGTTGAAGATGGGGCCGATGGTGGGGTCGAGACGGACTTTGGCGTAGAAGCTGTCGACGAGGGTGCTGATTTCTTCGGCGGAGATCTGGTGATCGATGGGCATGGCTGCTCCTCCTGCTTTTATTGTATGCAACGGCGCGGGTGCGGGTATACGAGTTGGATCGCTGTAGGCTGGATGGCGATGGTGCGAATAGACGAGAGTGCAAGCGCGGCACGGCGAGAGATGTTGCGCGAGATCCATGCGGATACCTTGCGCGCGATTGGCGTTCGCGATGTGTTCGCGCGCGCGGTGGGGTGTGAGAGTGGGTGCTTGCGCGTTGGGGATTTGAAGTATGAGTTGGCGGAGTTTAAGCGGGTCCTGGTGGTGGCGATCGGCAAGGCAGCTGTGCCGGGGGTTGAGGCGATTGTCGACCAGGTGGGGCCGTGGCTGCCGGCTGGATGTTTGTTGCAGACGCTGGTGATTGGGCCAGGTGAGCTGCGGGCGATGCCGGGCGAGGTGGAGTGGTGGCCGGGGAGTCATCCGATTCCGAATGCGGGTGCGCGCGCGGCTGCGAGGCGAGTTGTGGAGTTGTTGCAGGAGACTGGGCCGCGAGACCTGGTGTTGTTTCTGATTAGCGGCGGCGCATCGGCGATGGTGGAGTTGCCGATGGATGCGAGCGTGAGCGTGGAGGAGACGGCGGAGTTTTATCGCGCGCTGGTGCATTCCGGGATGAAGATTGCGGAGATGAATGCGCTGCGGAAACATTTTTCGGCGGTGAAGGGAGGACGGATGGCGGGGCTGGCGGCGGAGGCGATGCAATGCACGCTGCTGGTGTCGGATGTGCCGGACGGGATGCCAGGAGTGATTGGGTCGGGGCCGACGCTGCCGGATGAGTCGACGCGGGAACAGTGCTGGGAGTTGATGCGCAGGCCGGAGCTGGCGGGGAGATTGCCGGAGCGTGTGCGCGCGTTTTTAGAGAGCAATAATTTGCCGGAGACGCCGAAGAGTGGCGACGCGTGCTTTCGGCGAGCGGAGTTTCGCGTGGTGCTGTCGACGGAGACGATGCTTGCGGAGGCGGCGCGGCTTTGCGAGGAGCGCGGGTTTTATGTGGTCGTGGATAACACGTGCGATGACTGGGAGTATCGCGAGGCTGCGGAGTATTTGCTGGGGCGGATGCGGGTGTTAGCGGAAGAGCACGAGCGGATTTGTTTGTTGTCCGGTGGAGAGGTGCTGGTTCGTGTGGGCGCGGAGGCTGGACGCGGCGGGCGGAATCAGCAGTTTGCGCTTTATTGTGCGACACGGCTCAAGGGTTTTTCGGCGGAGGTTACGGTGTTGAGCGTGGGGACGGATGGGATCGATGGGAATAGTCCGGCGGCGGGCGCGGTGGTAGACGCGACGACGGTGGAGAGGGCGCGGGCGATGGGGATGTCGGTGACGGAGGCGCTGGAGCGGTTCGATAGCTACCCGTTGCTGGAACGCGTTGGCGATGCGATTGTGACGGGGCCTTCGTGGAATAATGTGCGCGACCTGCGGGTGTTGATGGCAGAGCGGAGCTCGATGTCTCTGCGGAATTTTCAGACATCGTGATAAGGCGGCGATGAATGGGACAACCGGGACGTCGAACGCGCATGGCTAGAGCTTTTTGAGGGGCTTACGGGCGCAGTGCCGGATGTGGCGGATGGTGATGCAATGCGCTCGTGCATCGATGCGGTACAGGATGCGATAGATATGAGGTTTGTTCCCGTAAAGAAGGCAGCGCAGCTTGCGGTCGTACTCAGTTACCGCGCCGCGTTCGGGTAAAGTTGCGAGACCGTCGATCGCATGCTCCAGGCCATCAAACCATTTCGTCGCAGCGCCTGATTCAATCGCATGGATGAACTGAAAGATGTTATCGAGGTCCCGCTCTGCGCGTGCAGCGAACTCAACGCGGAAGGGCATACTTTTTCCGCAACTGGTTGAAGACCTCGCCTGCGGGTCGCGTGCGCCCGGCGGCTACATCTTCATCACCTTGACGTACACCCTCGCGCTCGTCTGCGCGGGCAGCGATATCAAGCAGGCGCTGATAGGCCGCAGTGGACTGCACGATGGCCGTGGATTTGCCATTGACGGTAAGGACGATAGGGCGGCCGGTCCTGCGAAGCTGCGTCATCATTTTGACGGAATTGTTGCGGAAGGCGGTAAGCGGCTGGATGTCGTCTTTGAGGTTGATCATGGCGGGGCCTCCGATGAAGGTATTTTATCGTACCTGTGCGTAGGGAGCGCCGGGATGTGCGTTCAGGCGAGAGCGAGAACGATGGCTCCGACGGCGATGAGAAGGCCGCCGAGGATCTTGCGGGTGGAGAGCGCTTCGCCGAGGATGGGCCAGGCGAGCAGGATGACGAGGACGACGCTGAGCTTGTCGATGGGAGCGACCTTGGAGGCGGGGCCGAGCGAGAGGGCGCGGAAGTAGCAGAGCCACGAAAGGCCGGTGGCGAGGCCGGAGAGGGCGAGGAAGAGCCAACTGGTGCGGTTGATGTGACGCAGCTCGGTGTGGCTGCCGACGCCGGCGACGATGGCCCAGGTGAAGACAACGACGACGGTGGTGCGGACGGCGGTGGCGAGGTTGGGCTCGACGTGCGCGACGCCGAGCTTGGCGAGGATTGCGGTGGCGGCCGCGAAGACCGCCGAGAGAAGAGACCATACGAGCCAGGACATACGCTTGTTCTCCGCGGACAGGAGATAGGATACAGGCGGCGTGGCTGCGGCCTCTGCGGGGATCTGGGGACGTCAGTTCAATTATTCGCGGTGAGGCTGCGCAGTGGCGGAGTGCCCAGGCAATTCGGTCGATTCGATTTCGCTCAGGCGCGATGAGGCTGCGCATGAAGGTGGCAGCCGTCGAAGTTCAATTGCGAGGGAGAAGTGTGCAAGGAATTGCATAATTTCGACAGCGTGGAGGGGTTCGAGCGGCGAGGTTTTCATCTTTGCCTGCCATGCAAAAAAAATAGTTGCAAGCAAAGGGAGTCGGGAGTAGTATTCGCCCACTTCTCTCGTACCACGATTCCATTCCATGAGGTTACACAATGAAAACGAAGTTGTTGGCAATCCTTGCAGTATCGGCAGTGGCTTTCGCGCTCGTACCGGGCGCGTCGGCTGATTCGTTCGATTTCACCTTCACCAGTACCAATGTCAGCGCAACGGGCGTCCTCACCGGCACGCTGGTTGGCAGTGTGTACGACATCACAAGCGGAACCATTGACGTTACAAGCACGACTCCTCCGAGCGGCCCTGGCACGATCGTGGAGAACCTGAATTTCCCGGGCACGACTACGAACACAACGCTCGCTGGTGGTGGAACGTACCTTACCTACGACGATGCGCTCACGCCCGGTGCGAATCCAACGCTCGATGGCAACGGCTTGCTCTTTGAAGTGGACGGCACCTCGCTCGATATCTGGGGCAACGGAGCCGACGCCTATGAAGCCTTTGGAGGCAATTATGCCTATGACGAAAGAGGAACTTTTACGGTCTCGCCGACACCGGAGCCGGCGTCGCTGCTGCTGCTCGGGACGAGCATCCTCGGGCTAGGCGGGCTGGTGAGGCGGCGGTTCCATGCGGCTGCTTAGCGACTAGTCTTTTCAGCTGCTTCGCTTATGGGAGCGCACGTGATGTGCGCTCCCTTTGTTTGCTCGTGATGTCGGTCGCTTGGCTCGAAGGCGCTATTGAGTGCTGCTGTTCTTAGCGAGGGAAAGAGCCTTATCGAGCACTGGATCACGTCCTGCGGCAAGGTCCGCGGCGTGCGGGTGCATCTGGATATCAGGTGCAATTCCCACCCCTTCAAACGGAGCACCCTCGGGCATGAACTCTCGCTTCGTGCTCAGTCCGAAGACCATACCGTTTTCAAAGTGATGCTGGTAAGGCTGACCGGAGCTGCCAGCGGTCTGCTCACCGACGATTGTTGCCCGATGGTTATCCTTGAAGGACACGACAAAATCCTCCCAGGCAGAAGGAGAGAACGCGGGAATCCTGAGGAGGAGCACGCCATCATGGAAGGTTCAGGGCGAGAGACGTAGGTTCGGACGTCAACCCTTGCGGGGTGTCCCGATGGCATGGCCTCGCGGCGTTAAAAACGAAGACCCGGCGGTGGCCGGGCTTGGAAGCTGCTCTGAGTTAATTATACGGGTCGTGTCAAGGGGTTGGGCACGATGCATGGTCAAGACTGCTCGCCGAAGGTGACGTCGGCGACGAGCTTGATGAGGTGGATGTGGTCGGCAGGGAGGTTGGTGAGTTTGGAGTACTCGCGGACGGTGGCCACGTCGGGTGCGGTGAGGATGGTGAAGATTTTGTTCTCGGTGACGAAGGACTCAAGCCATTGCACGCGGCCGCCGAAGGATTGGAGGGCGGACCGCGCGAGGCCGGCGAGGATGTTGAGCTTTTCGGGCGAGAGGTCGCCGACTCTGGGGACGGTGCGTTCGACGATGAACTTGGGCATGGGAACCTCAGGTGGTTTGGATTTTGCTGCAAACCTGACGCGATGGCCCGTGGGAAGCCGCCATTATAAGCACGGAGGGCTGAGGCGTGGGACGTCGGACGTTGGCGGGAACTTTCAGTGGGGTTTGGGTATTCGTGGCGAGGGAGGGGAAGGCAATTCGGTCGCTGCGGCTTCGCCTTCGCTTGGGCCTTCGGCAGAGCGGAAGGGTTTTCCCGGCGCGGCGGGAGCGGTATCCTCCGGCCGCGCTCAGGACAGACGGGACAGGCGAGCTGAGGCTGCTACTTGACGCGATCGAAGATCAGTTTCTCGTGATATTCATGACCGTCTTTGGTTTTGACGGTAGCGGTTTCGGTGTAGGTCTTGAGGTCGTCAGCGGTGATGATGGTGCCGTCGACGGTTGAGCCGTCGCCGCCATCGACGTGGAAGGCGCCGTCCCGCTTGATGGAGAACTTGTCGTGTGCGGCGCCGGTGGCCAGGCGGAGCTTGCCATCGTAGGCGCCCCTCCAGGATTCGGTGCTGGTGCCCGTGGTGGTGGTGACGGAGCGCGTCCAGCGAAGGGAGCTCTCGGTGTTGGCGAGGATGGTGGTGGTGATGGAGGTGGGCTGAGGAGCGCCGCCGAAGTCCGAGGCCGCGGCGTTCAGCTTCCAGTGACTGGGCGCGGGGGCGAGTGGCGGGTTTTGGGCGAGCGCGGGGAGCGAGAGGACAGAGAGCGCGAGGACGACAGGGAGAGCCATACGAAGGTTCATCTTTGAGACTCCTGAGATGGGTTTTGAGAAACGCGGGAAGCGTATCCCAAGGATTTGAAAGTTGTAAAGGGAATCTGGAGGTCGTTCTGCGACCCTTGGCCCGTGCGCGATGAGGTTGCCGCTGGATCGGGCATGTGGCGGCGGAGAGGAAGGCAATTCAGTCGCTTCGGCTGCGCCTTCGCTTGGGCCTGCGGCAGCAAGGAAGCGCGCGAGGCGCGCGGCTTTATGGCATCCTTCGACTGCGCTCAGGACAGGCTCTGAAGCCGTGCCCCTTCGATTCGTGGTGAGGTTAGAGGTGGTCAATCAGTTTTTGTGGCAGGGCTCTTCTTGTCGAAGAAGTCGTTCCTCAGGTGCTTAGCGATTGCTTCAGAGAGAGATTGGATTCCTGCGGGTCCGCTATTGCCTTTTCGGACTTGGTACGCCCAGACGATGACGCCGTCTGAGTTGCGGATGAGCTGGACGGAGACGGACGCGGTGCCTTCGATGCCTATGCAATCAGCGAAGAGGCAACGTGTGACCTTGCTGCCTGTGCTCTCGGATTTAGCAAGGACGTCGGCGGACTTAAGGGTGTAGGTGGCGTTCTTGTTCTCGGTGACGACTGTGGCGGGAACCTTCTTCTTCACGAAGGCGGCGACGAGCGCGGACTGGAAACTGTCCTGGGCTTCGATGAAGACTGTAGGTGGGGCCGTGGAGGCTGCGGGCGTGACGGGTGCAGCCGTGGCAGCAAGTGAGAATGAAACGGGCAGGCACAGAACGGCTGCGACTAGAGGTAATGCGAAAATTCTCTTTGGCATGGTGCGGCAAGAATGCTGGAAGACATCGTTCGTGTCAAGATATTTCTTGTCGGACAATGAATGTCCGTGGCGGGGAGAGGGACGCAATTCAGTCGCTGCGCTTCGCTCCACTCCGGCCTGCGGCAGCAAGGAAGCGCGGAAGCGCGCGGCTTTATGGCACGGCTGAAAGCCGTGTCCCTTCGATTCGTGGTCTCGGGTGGAGGTGGGTGGTTGGTTTGTGCGTCCCGTGAATATCCCGCTCATCGCGATAGAGCCGCGATGAACGGGGCACCCATGATGTCGCTGGTCCGGTAGGGTGGTGATCGGGCCACCCGCCAGCAAGGAAGGGCGCGAGGCGCGCGGCCTTATGAGACCCGAGGCTGAAGCCTCGGGGTACCGGTTCGTGGCTCAGGGTATGGGGATTGGGTTGGGAGGCGTCCTGCGAATACCCTACTCATGAGCGATGAGACTGCGCATGAATGGGGCACCGTCGTCCGGCGATCCTCCACGAAACCAACTCTAGAAAATTTCAGCGATCGTCTTCGGGCGGCGGTGCAGCGTCTCCTGGCAATAGGAGGGAGAAGGTTGTTCCGCGCCGGGCACCTTCGCTATTGGATCGAACCTGGATAGAACCGCCGTTCTTGTCGATAAGCTGCTTGCAGACCCAGAGGCCGAGGCCGGTCCCGACCGTTCCTTTGGTGGTGAAGAAGGGTTCGAAGATTTTCTTCATGGAGGCTGCCGGGATGCCGTAGCCATCGTCGGCCAGAGTGATCCGGACGCGCCGGTTCCCATTTTTCGGATCCAGAGAAGGAGAAGCACGCAGAACCAGCCGCCCGCCCTGGCCGCCCGCCTGGAGGCTGTTCAGGAGCAGATTCGCCAACACCTGTCGCAACTCCCCGAAGATGCCGACGCTCTGAAGCTCTTCAGCGCATTCTTGTTCCACGGTTGCCTGGCTGGAGCCGATCTTCGCCTGCAGCAGGGCAACGGAGGAGGCCATCAACGCCGAGACGGAGTTGCTGGTTGGCGCAGAAGACTCATGATAAAACCCGAGGGACTGTCGTGTGATGTGGACGATACGCATCAGCTCCGCATCCGCGATCTCCAGATATTCGCGGGCCGACTCGGACAGGCCGGCGGAAGTTCGGACCAGGAACAGAGTATTGATCACAGATTCGAGAGGATTGTTGATCTCGTGCGCGATGCTGGCTGCCATCCGGCCCGCATTGGCCAGCATTTCGCTGCGCAGCAGGGCCTGTTGCACCTGTTTGCGCTCTTCGATCTCCGCTTCCAGTCTGTTCCTAAGCGCCTCTGCTACCTCCGTGAGCTCATGCTGACGCACCGCGGAGAGCAGCAAAGCCTCATTCATCTCCACGAGCCGTCTGTTGAGAGGGGTCGGCTCCGGTTCGAGATGTCCGTCGGCAGTGGGTGGTACTGGTCTGATCTCCATAAGAGGCGCTTCTATTTTTTTTCGGTTCGGGATTCGGGTGCAGGCACGCTTTGCTCGACTCGCCAGTGGGTCTGGGTGGGAACGCCTGTGATAAGGCCCTGGTAGCCGCGCAGACGCTGGCCGATCAGGACGATTCCGTTCGCCGTAATCTCATACTCTCGAATGTCCTTGCTGTGATTGGCGCCGCGCATCTTAATGACGACCATGACCTTGCGCAACTGGCCGTCGATCTCCACATAACGGAAGCGGATGATGTCGTCGGTGAGGAAGGAGATGCCGTAACTGCTCAAGAGCAACTCGGTAAACGATTCCTGCATTTCGACGGTGCTGAGGATGGTGACGCCGATTCCGGTAAGGGCGCTGATCATGCGGTAGAGGGATTCGCGGAAGTCGGTCCGGAAGCCAGGGGCGAGGGCCATCTCAAAGCCAGCGAGGGAGTCGATGACGAGACGCTTCGCACCGATCTTCTGGACGGCATCGAGGATTTCCTGCATGGTCTCGTCTACGGAAAGATCGAGGGGGCGAAGGTAGAGGATCGTGAATTTGCCGTCGCTCTGGGGCGTCACGAGGTCGAGACCGAACGACCCTGCGCGGGCCGCGTACTCGGATGGCCGCTCCTCAAAGACGGCGGCGATCCCGGGCTCGCCGTGGCGCAGGCCTTCGGCGAGAAACTGGGTGGCCAGCACCGATTTTCCGGTTCCGGAGGACCCGGCAATGAGAAGGCTGTCGCCTTCAGGAATGCCTCCTCCGAGCATCTTGTCGAGTTCCGGGATGCCGGTGGAGAGGCGGTGCTCGCGCCAGGTTTTACTTTTTCTGTTGGTGAGACCGAGAGTACGCGAGAAGGCCTGCAGGCCGTCGCCCGTAATGCGGAAGGTATGCAGTCCCGGCACGGATGCCTGGCCGCGCAGCTTCATGATCTGGAACTTGCGGACGATGGAGTTTCGCTCGGCGGCCTGATAGAGCCAGAAGAGGCCGTCGGAGACGGTGAATACGGGGTTGTCGCGCATCTCCGACTCGACGTACTCGCCGATGAGAAACGTGGTTGCCTGCCAACTGGTGAGATGAAGGGCCAGGCGCTGTACGAAGCCCTGCAGGTCCGTCTCGGAGGTTGCGCCAGCGGCTTTGCGGATGACGGTGCGAAAGGAGTCCACGACGACGAAGCTGGGATTGACTTCTTCGACCACTCTGAGGATCTCCTTCAGTACGGCGTCGAGGTCGTGCTCCAGAATCAGTTGGCTGAGGTTGACGAAGCGAATGGAGGCGGGGATTTTTTCCGGGTCGAAGAAGGTGTATTGCTGCTGGTAGCGGAGCATTTTGAGCGCCGGTTCGCCGAGCACGGTGAAATAGAGAGCTGCCTTTTCAGGCGTGGCATTCGCGAAGATGAACTGGTGCGCCAAGGTCGTTTTCCCGCACCCGGGAGCGCCCGCGACGATGTTGAACGAGTATTCAGGCAGGCCGCCGCCCATGATTTCATCCAGACCCGGAATTCCGGTGGGCAGCTTGTTGATGGTGACCTTATCGGTGACCTTATCCTTGGGATTCATGTTTACCTGTCCAGGGTTCATGCTTACCTGTCCCTCCGAAAGTCGATGGATTCGTCGATGGATTGAATGACGCATCCGGCCAGACATCGTGCATCAGGCGCAGGGTGAGGGGCTCGCCGATGAAGATAAAGAGCAGCCCGATCAAGTGTGCGACGAGGGATGTTCCTGCCTCGGCATCATGGTTGTAGCGATTTGGCCCGGCATCTTCCAGGCATCCATCCGCATTGACTTGCAGTGCGCCGAGGCGCGGAGCTTCACGTCTTGCGAGGGTCAAGGCGCGCGCGAGGAGCGAGTGAAAGCCCGCGGACCCGGCAAGGGTGGTGAGAGGGCGCCGCAGCTTCTCGCAGACGCGAAAGACCACAGGCGCATCCGCGTCCAACGGAGCGGCCACCGCTTCCTCTTCGGCAAACAGCCGTTCGGCGAATTCTCGCGTTTGAGGGCTCATCAGGTTGGACATTCGAGAAGCAATACTAATAGCGTGTGATGCCGTTAGACAACAGTGCGCCGCGCGATGCAATTTGGCAAAAATAGATGCCTGGCCCGTTCTACCGTAGCTTACCGTCCGAATCTCTGTTTGCCCTGCATTTGGGACATGAGGCGTTGCTGGGCTTTCATGCCTCCGCCCATGCTGCTGCCCATGCCTTTGAAGAGTTTGGCCATCTGGGTGTGCTGGCGGAGGAGGTTGTTGACCTCCTGCACGGTGGTGCCGGAGCCGAGGGCGATGCGCTTGCGGCGGCTGCCGTTGATGAGGGCGGAGTTGGCGCGCTCCTTTTTGGTCATCGAGTTGATGATCGATTCGATGCGCGTGAACTGCGACTCGTCGACGTTGGAGGCGGCCTGCTGCATGCCCGCAAACGGACCTACGGACGGGAGCATCTTGAGGATGGATTGCATCGAGCCGAGCTTCTTGATCTGACGGAGCTGGTCGCGGAAGTCTTCGAGGGAGAAGCCTTCGCCGGTGAGCGCCTTCTTGGCGAAGGACTCGGCTTTGGAGCGGTCGAGCTTTTCTTCGGCGCGTTCTAACAGAGTCGCGATGTCGCCCATGCCGAGGATGCGGCCGACGATGCGGTCGGGGTGGAAGGGCTCGAAGGCGTCGGGCTTTTCGCCGGTGCCGAGGAATTTGATGGGCGCGCCGGTGATCTGGCGGATGGAGAGGGCGGCGCCGCCGCGGGAGTCGCCGTCCATTTTGGTGAGGATGGCGCCGGTGATTTGCAGGCGGTCGTTGAAGGCCTTGGCGGAGTTGACGGCGTCCTGGCCGGTCATGGCGTCGGCGACGAAGAGGATCTCGGAGGGGGAGAGGAGGGCTTTGAGCTGGGCCATCTCGTCCATGAGCTGCTCGTCGATGCCGAGGCGGCCGGCGGTGTCGACGATGAGGATGTCGCAGGCGTAGTTGCGGGCCTCGCGGAGGGCTTCTTTGGCGAGGCGGAGGACGGTGGCGGTGTTGGCGGAAGATGCAGGTCTCTCCACTGCGCTGCGCTCCGGTCGAGATGACAGATTGTGGGTGGACGCGGATTCCAGTGGAGATGACAGATCGGTGGGGGTGTCATCTAATTTGCCCTCGTAGAGCTGGGCGTTGATGGATTGGGCGACGACTTTGAGCTGCTCGCGGGCGGCGGGGCGGTAGACGTCGACGGAGACGAGCAGGGGGCGGTGGCCGCCCTTTTTGAGCCAGGCGGCGAGCTTGCCGGAGGTGGTGGTTTTGCCGGAGCCCTGGAGGCCGGCCATGAGGATGACGGAGGGGGGCTGGGGCGCGAATTTGAAGCGCGCGGTGTCGCGGCCGAGGGTTTCGATGAGCTCGTCGCGGACGATTTTGACGATCTGCTCGGAGGGGTTCAGCGCTGTCGCGACTTCAGCCCCGAGGGCTTTGGCGCGGATCGCCTCGATGAGGTCGCGGGCGACGTTGAGGTTGACGTCGGACTCGAGGAGGGCGACGCGGATCTCGCGGAGGGCGTCGTTGATGTTTTCGTCGGTGAGGGTGCCCTGGCCGCGCAGGGATTTGAAGCTGCGCTGGAGCTTTTCGGAGAGGTTCTCAAACATGGCTGCTTTGAGTTTATCGGATTGGCGGGAGGGTATCCCCTCGGGGGCTAAAGCCCCTGTTTGTCTCAAACCTTTATGGCACGGCTAAAGCCGTGCCCCTTCAAAACCGACCCCACTTCAGGCTAAAGCCGTGCCCCTTCAAAACCGACTTACTGCGGGGACAGACAAAGAAAACCGAGGCCGCGGGGAGGCGGCCTCGAGGGGAGGAGCGAAACCGAAACGGAGTGTCAGTTGCCGTCGCGGCGGGCGCTGTCGGCGTCGCGGGCGAGGTCATGCAGGAGGTTGAAGAAGGCGCCGGACTGGCCTTTGAAGAGGCCCATGTCGGTGAGGAAGGTGACGACGCTCATGGCGGCGCCGATGGTTTCGGTGGGCCGAATGATGGAGCAGGGCGGGAGCTTGCGGCTGAGGAAGGGGCAAGGCTCGGGCATGATGAGGTTGGTCTGGAAGTCCTCGCCGCCGAAGGGCGGAGAGTTGAGGTTGGGGAAGGTGACGGAGACTCCGGTGACGGGGTCGACGGCAGTGAGAGGAGGAGCGTTACCGGCTTTGTCGGACCAGGTTTGAAAGTGCATGGTTTCGGTGGGGCCGATGCTGATGAGGATACGGAGGACTTCGACGCTGCTGGCGCGCTGGGCCATGGCGGGGTAGAGGCTGTTGCCGCCCTGCTCGATGGTGGGCATGTGGAAGCCAGCAGTGTTGGCGATGGCCTGGAGGAAGTTGGGGTCCTTGGTGTCGGCGTCGGTGCGGGGGATGGCGGTGTGTTCGCCGGTGAAGAGGGTTGGCACGGCCTGCGGGAAGGTGAAGCCAGGGTCGAGATCGGGGTTATTGGTGCGGCTGCGATAACGGGTCCACCAGCTGGTGTCGAGGGTGAGCTGGGTGAGATTGGTGAGGCGGGGTTTTCCGCTTGAACCGGTGGCAGTGCTGCCGCTGAGAGTGCGGAAGCGTTCGAGGTTGGCGGGTGCGGCGCCCTTGGAGTCGAGATAGGCGTTGAGGAAGTTCTGGTGGGTGAATTCGTCGTCGGTATTGTCGTGGACGTACTGCGCCATGTCGGAGTCGAGCACGCTGAGAGCGGCGGTAAAGAGAGGATTGCCGGAGCCGGAAGGCTCTTCGCTGTCCTGAATGCCGGCGAGCTCGTTGTACTGGACCCAGAAGTCGGTTTCGAGGATTTCGGCGGCGGCTGCGAAGCGTAGCAGCGCAGCGTCGCCGCGGGTGAGATGGCCGCCATGGTCGTCGAAGTCGGCATAGGCGATGGAAGAGTTGGAGAGGAGCCCCGCGCTGGTGGCGAGGGTTGCGGTAGAGAGACCGTTCTTAAGGAAAGCACGCCTGCTTGTGGCGTGCTTCATATCAGTCCAGAGGTTTGTCATTTTGGTGAAGCCTCCTTTTCTCCGGGTAGTTTCAGTGTGAGTTCGCCGCGGAAAGCTTCATGTCAGGCGAATGTCGCGGACTGGTCATTCATTTGTTAGGGGAATGTCACGTGGGTGGTTTTTGTGGTGTGACTGGAAAGATTGTGCGCGTTGCGCAAAGTGAGTCGTACCGGGGTGGATACGGGGGATGGCCGGGTTACGGCCGCGGCGCAGAGAATGGGGAGATGCAGGACATCTCAAACGTGGCGCTGTTGCACGAGTATGCGACGCACCTGCGGGTGGAGAAGGGGCTGCGGCCGCTGAGTTGTGAGGCGTATCACAGGGACCTGGAGAGCTATGCGGAGTTCCTGGAGGGCGGGGCGGGGACGCTGATGAGTGCGCGGCAGGAGGATGTCAGCGGCTTTTTGAAGCATCTGCGGGAGCATGGAGTGCAGTCGCGGTCGATTGCGAGGAAGCTGAGTTGTCTGCGCGGGTTCTATCGGTGGTTATTGAAGGACAAGCGGATTGCGCATGATCCGACGCTGAATATCGAGTCGCCGTCGAGCTGGAGGGTGTTGCCGAAGAGCCTGGCCGAGACGGATGTGCGCGCGATGCTGGAAAAGACGGGAGCGGCGGCGCATGGGGATGCGGCGGATGGTGTGGCGTTGCGCGATCATGCGATCGTCGAGCTGCTGTATGCGGGCGGGTTGAGGGTGGGCGAGATTGTGGCGCTGCGCCAGGAGGATTTGCGGCTTACCGGGTCGAGCGTGCAGGTGTGCGGCAAGGGGGATAAGGAGAGGATTGTGCCGATCGGGCGGTCGGCGGTGGAGGCGCTGGAGGCGTATGTTGCGCGTGGGCGCGGAGAGTTGTTGCGGAAGGGATCGGGTGTGCAGCGGACTGGTATCCCGTTGCAGCGGGCGCTGTTTGTTTCGGTGCGGGGAAGGGCGTTGACGGCGCAGAGTGTGTGGCGGCTGGTGAAGGGGTTGAACCCGCAGGCGAGTCCGCACAGGCTGCGGCATAGCATGGCGACCCACATGGTGGAGCACGGCGCGGACCTGCGGACTGTACAAACTTTATTGGGGCATGCGGATATTGCGACGACGCAGGTGTATACGCATCTGGCGATCGATCGGCTGAAGGTGGTGCATCGGCTGCATCATCCGAGGGCGAAGCGGCGGGAGATGGCGGGGGCATGAGCGCGAAGACTCAAGAGAGATCGCCAAACGCACCTCAGCGGCTGAAGCCGCAGAAACCGGCTGCTGGTGACGGCACGGCTGAAGCTGTGCCCTTAACGAAACGGCGAGAGAGCGATGGCAATCGAGTGCAGAGCGGCTTTGTCGATCTGGCGGAGAAGTTTCTCGCGATGATGCGCGAGGAGCGTGGGGCGAGTGAGCATACGCTGCGGGCCTATCGACGCGAGGTGCGCGGATTTGCGGATTTTCTTGCGGAGACGATGGGCGAGGGTGGTGAGATTAAGCGAGTCGAGCATACGCATATCCGGGCCTATATGGCGGTGCTGTTCGATCGTGGGTTGACGAAGGCGAGCGTGGCGCGGGCGCTGGCGGCGGTCAGGAGCTGGTTCAAGTGGCTGGCGCGGAGTGGATTTGTCGAGGCGAACCCGGCGCTGCTGGTGAGTACGCCGAAGCTGCCGAAGCATCTGCCGAGAGTGCCAGGGATTGAGGAGTTGAACCGGGTGATGAACTCGTTACAGGGCTCAGGGATCAGGGCCCAGGGTCCAGAAGGCGGGGCGACGCCACGGAGTTCTCTGGAAACCCACGTCTCAGAAGCGAGACGTGGGGCACCCGGATTGGAGGCTGACGGTGAGGTGGCGGCGTGGCCGGCGCGGGATCGTGTGATCTTTGAGTTGTTGTATGGAGCGGGAATTCGGAACTCGGAGCTGTGCGGGTTGGATGTGGTAAGCGTGCTGTGGAACGACGATGCAATTCGGGTGTTCGGCAAAGGGCGGAAGGAACGGTTAGTGCCACTGGGCGATGAGGCGGCGGCGGCGATTCGGGCGTATCTGCCGGAGCGGCAGGCGAAGCTGGAGGCGGCGGGGAAGGCGAAGCTGGTTCATGCGGGGCCGTTGATGATGAATCTGCGGGCGCGCGGGGATTGCCGATTGACGACACGAAGCGTGGGGAGAATCGTCAAGCAGGTTGCGATGAGCCGCGGACTCGCGGCGGATGTGCATCCGCATACGCTGCGGCATGCGTTTGGAACGCACATGCTGGAGGAGGGCGCGGACCTGCGGGCGATCCAGGAGATGCTGGGGCATGAGCGGCTGTCGACGACGCAGCGGTATACGCAGTTGACGGTGGGGCAGGTGCAGCGGGTGTATGACGAGACGCATCCGCGGGCGCGGTGAGTGCGTCAGGGTCCAGGGCCAAGGGTCCAGGGCCCAGAATGCAGAAGCTAGTAGCGGGGGACGGCGGGGTCGATGGCGCGGGACCAGTGGTCGATGCCGCCGGCGACGGATTGGGCTTTCGCGAAGCCTTGTTGCCGCAGCCAGTTGGCGACTGAAAGCGAGCGCGCGCCGTGATGGCAGAGGACGGCGATGGGCTGGTCCTCGTCGAGCTCAGTGAAGGCGCGGGCGGGGACCTCGTTCATCGGCATGAGCTTGCTGTTGGGGAGATGCGCGGTCTCGTACTCCCAGGACTCACGGACGTCGAGGAGAAGGGGAGCGTTTTCTGTGGCGAGTTGCTGCTTGAGCTGGTCGACAGTGATTTCGAGGTCCATAAAGAAGACAGTAGAGAGTAGACAGGAGACAGTAAAGTCGCGGGGCGCGCGCGCGCGGCGGTAATGGGAGATGTTGATTGCATGGAGCATGTCCGGATGCGACTGTGAAATAACGGATGCGAGTTGATCTTCGACGGGCGCCGGGAGCACAATATTGAGCGCGAATGCGCCTCGCCGGACGGTCGATCTGGTCGGGCCCCCTTTTTCTTTCCGTCTTCGAGGCGACTCTTCATAGAAGAAGAAGAAAGAGGTGCGAGATGAGCACAGCGAGTCTTCCTGCGCTGGATATGGATAAACTGCAAGCGTTTGTGGGGCAGTTTGTGAGCGATCTTGGAGCGGCGGGCCACGCCGGAATGGTGGTGATTGGGGAGAAGCTGGGGCTGTATAAGGCGCTGGCTGCTGGACCAATGACCTCGGCGGAGCTTGCGGCCAAGACCGGGACGGATGAACGGTATTTGAGGGAGTGGCTGTCGTCGCAGGCTGCGGGCGGCTATGTGACCTATGACGATAAGGCGGACAAGTTCAGTTTGAATGCGGAGCAGGCCTTTACGCTGGCGAATGAGAACAGCCCGGCGTATCTGCCGGGAGCGTTTGAGCTGGCGCTGGGCTCACTGGCGGCGGTGCCGCGCATTGCGGAGTCGTTCCGCAGCGGCGCGGGCATGGGCTGGGGCGAGCATGATGCCGGCGTGATTCATGGATGCGAGAAGTTTTTCCGCTCAGGGTATGTCGGGAACCTTGTGAGCTCGTGGATTCCGGCGCTGGAGGGCGTGAAGGCGAAGCTGGAGGCTGGAGCGAAGGTTGCGGATGTGGGCTGCGGGAAGGGAGCGTCGACGGTGCTGATGGCGGAGGCGTTTCCGAAGTCGAAGTTTTTCGGGTTCGACTATCACGATGGCTCGGTTGCGGGAGCGCGGGAGAGTGCGGCGCGGCAGGGATTGAAGGATCGCGTGACCTTCGATGTGGCCGCGGCGAAGGGGTTTCCAGGGAAGAACTATGACCTGGTGACGGTCTTCGACTGCCTGCACGATATGGGCGATCCGGTGGGCGCAGCGAAGCATGTTCGCGAGGCGCTGGCGCCGGATGGGACGTGGATGATTGTCGAACCGTTTGCGAATGACAAGCTGAAGGACAATATGAATCCGGTCGGGCGGATGTACTACTCGTTCTCGACGCTGCTGTGCACGCCGTGCTCGCGATCGCAGGAGGTCGGGATGTGTTTAGGAGCGCAGGCGGGTGAGGCGCGGATTCGCGATGTGGTGACGAAGGCCGGGTTCACGCGGTTCCGCAGAGCGACGGAGACGCCGTTCAATATTGTGTATGAGGCGAGGCCGTAAAGGCGAGTTAGAGTCTGGTGCAAGAGTGAGAGACCCTGCTACCCGCCGAAGAATTGTCTCGTATTATGGAGGCCATGAGCAAAGCGATAAGGAAACTGCTCTTGATGGGCTCCGTTGCGATCCTCTGTGTGTCAAGCTACGCGAGACAGAACAAGCTCCCGGAAGTTACCAAGGTGCCGACATCTTCGATACCGGACGGTGAGGCTCACTTCACGCCTGAGCAGCTTCAGGAGTACTACCTCGTCTACAAGAACCCCGATGTGCGCTACCTGAGAACTTTGTTCGACGATTATCTTAAGGGCCACGGCAAAGAGGATGAGGCCAAATTGCTGCGTCCTTGGAGTAGTGAATATTACCGCAGCAAGTTTGTTGTGCTCTCACGAGATCAGGATCCGTTTGGTGGCACGCTTATCACGCTGATCTTTGAGGACCGGCCTGATCGTGTGTTTATTGCATGGGTCTATCCCGAGGGAGGCACGCGCAAGATCAAACTGCGGGCGTTCGATCCGGGTAAGTTCAATGACGAAGACCTGAGACGAATCAGGATCAGGTACAGGGCGATCCTGAGCGATAAAGAGCACGCGATGTAGCTCAGACGTTAGCGCCGTGGCACTTTTTGTACTTTTTGCCGGAGCCGCAGAAGCAGGGATCGTTGCGGCCGATCTGCTCGCCGGTGCGGCGTGGGCTGGCTCCGTTACCGTTGGAAGAGGTGGCGCCGCCGGACTGGCGGGCGGCGGCGAGGTCGCGCTGCTTGGTGCGGGCGAACTCGCGCTCGAGGGCGTCGATGGTGGTTTGCGGGGCACGGGTGGGGACGACGGGTGGCGCTTGTTGTGAGCTCCCGTCCCCTTCCGGCAGTTGATTGGACTGCGAGGAGGTCTGCGACGGTCGAGGCATTCTGGCCGGCGGCGGGGTCTGCGGCGGGCCGTGCTGGGACTGGAGCGCGGAGAGCTGCTCGAGGGTTTCGATGGGCGTGCCGTCGGGCGCGAGGATCTGCATGCGGAAGAGATGGCGCACGGTGTCTTCCTGGAAGCGCGCCATCATCGTCTCGAACATGGTGAAGGACTCTTTTTTGTATTCGACGAGTGGATCGACCTGGGCGTAACTGCGCAGGCCGATGCCTTCCTTGAGGTGATCCATCGCAAGCAGATGGTCCTTCCAGAGGCCGTCGAGGACGGAGAGCATGACGACGCGCTCGTGGTAGCGCAGGTTGGGTTCGCCGAGGATCTTTTCCTTGACGTCGTAACGCTCGCGGAGTTTGGTGAAGATGGCTTCGCCGAGCTCGTGGCGGGAGAGCTGGGAGGCGTCGATCTGGTCGTCGAGTTTCGCACCGAAGAAGTCATAGACCTGCGCGAAGATCTGTTCGAGGTTCCACTGGTCGGGATGCTGCTTCTCGGGAGCGTGCTCGTCGAGGATGTTGGAGAGGATGTTGGAGACGTAGTCCTCGGAGATGAGCTGCTTCTGGTCGATGCCTTCCATGAGCTGGCGGCGGAGGCCGTAGACGGCTTCGCGCTGCTTGTTCATGACGTCGTCGTATTCGAGGACGTGTTTGCGGGATTCGAAGTTCTGGCTTTCGACGGCCTTCTGCGCGCCTTCGATGCGCTTGGAGATCATGCGCGATTCGATGGGCATGCCCTCTTCCATGCCGAGCTTCTGCAGGAGAGTGCCGACCCACTCGCGCGCGAAGATGCGCATGAGGTCGTCTTCGAGGGAGAGGAAGAAGCGCGAGGCGCCGGGGTCGCCCTGACGGCCGGCGCGGCCGCGGAGCTGATTGTCGACGCGGCGTGACTCGTGGCGCTCGGTGCCGAGGATGAAGAGGCCGCCGGCATCGACGACCATGTCGTGCTCGAGTTTGGTGGCGGACTCGTGCGCGGCGATGATCTCGTCCCACTGCTGCTGCGTAGTTTCGAACTCCTGCGACTGGTAGTAGAAGCGGACGAAGCCGGCGGCGGCGTTGGGATGGATGGCGCCTTCGGCGGCGTCGACGGCGCGGGCGAGGTTGCGCTTGACTAAATCCTGGCGGGCCATGAACTCGGGGTTGCCGCCGAGCAGGATGTCGGTGCCGCGGCCGGCCATGTTGGTGGCGATGGTGACCATGCCGAGGCGGCCGGCCTGGGCGACGATCTCAGCCTCCTTCTCATGGAACTTGGCGTTGAGGACGACGTGGCGGACGCTCTTGCGCTTGAGGATGTCGGAGAGCAGCTCGGATTTTTCGATGCTGGTGGTGCCGACGAGCACGGGCTGTTTGGCGGCGTGGAGGCGCTCGATCTCGTCGGCGACGGCGAGATATTTTTCCTTCACGGTGCGGTAGACGACGTCGGAGTTTTCCAGGCGCTGCATGACGCGGTTGGTGGGGATGACGACGATGTCGAGCTTGTAGATGGACTCGAACTCGGAGGCCTCGGTTTCGGCGGTGCCGGTCATGCCGGCGAGCTTCTTGTAGAGGCGGAAGTAGTTCTGAAAGGTGATGGTGGCGAGCGTCTGATCTTCCTTGCGGATCTCGACGCCTTCCTTGGCTTCGACGGCCTGGTGGAGACCATCGGACCAGCGGCGGCCGGGCATGAGGCGGCCGGTGAACTCGTCGACGATGATGATCTCGCCGTCCTTGACGACGTATTCGACGTCGCGCTTATAGAGCGCGTGGGCCTTGGTGGCGACCTCGATGTGGTGCTTCATGTCCCAGTTTTCGGGGTCGGCGATGTTGCCGATGCCGAGAAGCTTTTCGACCTTTTCAAAGCCCTCGTCGGTGATGGTGATGGCGCGGGCTTTTTCGTCGACCACATAGTCGCCGGACCAGGTCTTGGTCTCGAGGGTTTCGATGAGCTCGCCTTCTTCGAGCTTGGGGATGAGTTCGTTGGCGATGGCGTACTTGTCGGTGGTCTGGTCGGTGGGGCCGGAGATGATGAGCGGAGTGCGGGCCTCGTCGATGAGGATGGAGTCGACCTCGTCGACGATGCAGAAGTGGTTGCCGCGCTGCACCATGTCCTTGAGGTCGAACTTCATGTTGTCGCGAAGGTAGTCGAAGCCGAACTCGTTGTTGGTGCCGTAGGTGATGTCGGAGCCGTAGGCCTCGCGGCGCTGCTCGTCGGAGAGGTCGTGGACGATGACGCCGACGGTGAGGCCGAGGAAGGTGTGGATCTTGCCCATCCACTCGGCGTCGCGCTTGGCGAGGTAGTCGTTGACGGTGACGATGTGGACGCCGTGGCCGGCGAGCGCGTTGAGATAGC
This sequence comes from Acidobacteriaceae bacterium, assembly GCA_036509515.1. Lineage (GTDB taxonomy): Bacteria > Acidobacteriota > Terriglobia > Terriglobales > Acidobacteriaceae > Granulicella. The sequence continues at coordinate 13,203 of DATCFM010000076.1, read as the reverse complement.
AGGGAAGCGTGGCGACGAGGGTTTTGCCTTCGCCGGTCTTCATCTCGGCGATCTTGCCCTGGTGGAGGACGATGCCGCCGATCATCTGGACGTCGAAGTGACGCATGCCGACGGTGCGGATGCCGGCTTCGCGGACGACGGCGAAGGCCTCGGGCAGGAGGTCGTCGAGGATGGCCTTTTCAGCGGCGGCTATGTCTTCGGGGTCGGTGAGACCTCCGATGGCGGCGGCGATGCGGGCGCGGAACTCTGTGGTCTTGGCGGCCAGCTCGTCGTCGGAGAGCGCTTTCATGGCGGGCTCGTGCGCGTTGATTTCGGCGAGCACGGGGAGCATGCGCTTGACGGCGCGTTCGTTGGCGGTGCCAAAGACTTTGCGGAAAAGAGTGTCGAAAACCAAAGGGGATCCTTCTAACTGGAACGGGGCACAAATTGCCCAAGTACCAGTGTAAATGGTTTAGAACGCGAAGCCGCGAAGTTGCGTCCTAGAACTGACACGCGGCGCAGGGGTCAGTACGATATGGGCAAGAGATTGACGGCACGAGAGTTGTGGAAGGATGGGGATCCGATGGGCGCGATACGAGATTGCGAGCGGTGGGGCGCGGTGATTTTGATTGTGCTGGCGGGCGTGCTGGTGGGGTGCGGGAGCAATGACACGCTGAACTACGGGACGATTACGACGATTGCGGGGACGGGGACGCCGGCGGCGGCGGCAACTCCCGGAGATAACGGCGACGGGGGCGCGGCCACGAAGGCGCAGCTGGGCGCACCGGCGTGCGTGGCGGTGGATGCGGCGGGCGATGTTTTTATCGGCGACATGACCAAGAATGTGGTGCGCGAGGTGAATGCGAGTGGAACGATCTCGACTTATGCGGGGACGGGGACGGCGGGCTATGCGGGCGATGGCAAGGCGGCGAATGCGGCGGAGCTGAATGCGCCGACGGCGTGCGCGGTGGATGCGGCGGGCGATTTGTATGTGGCGGACTCGGGCAATAACGTGGTGCGAAGGATCGATGCCAAAGGCGTGATTACGACGGTGGCGGGGAATGGGAATTTTGCGGGGAGCGGAAAGGGTGGGTTCTCGGGTGACGGCGGAGCGGCGACAGCGGCGGAGCTGAATCAGCCGTATGGGGTGGCGATCGATGGAGCGGGCAACTTGTATATCGCGGACACAGTGAACTATCGCGTACGCAGGGTGAATGCGGCGACGGGCGTGATTGCGACCATTGCGGGCAATGGGATGGCTGGATATGGCGGCGATGGAGGAGCGGCGACGAGCGCGGAGCTGTACAACCCGGAGGGGCTGGCGGTGGATGGGTCGGGCGATGTGTACTTTGCGGACCAGGCGAACAATGTGGTGCGGAAGGTGGATGCGTCGGGGAATATCTCAACGGTGGCGGGAAGGAAGAAGGAGTATGGGTATGCGGGAGATGGAGGCAAGGCGACGAGCGCGGACCTGAACGGGCCGACGGCGGTGGCGCTGGATACGGCGGGGAATCTGTACATCAGCGACACGGGCGATATGCGCGTGCGCAGCGTGCTGGCGTCAACCGGGGTGATTCATGCGGTGGCGGGCGATGGGACGGCGGGCTTCAAGGGAGATGGAGGCAAGGCGACGAGCGCGGAGCTGAATAATCCTCATGGGTTGACGTTCGACAAGAGTGGGGCGATGTATATCGCGGATTATGGGAACGGCGCGGTGCGGAAGGTGACGCCGTAAGAACGGTCGCGGAGCCGGCGGAGTTCGCGTAAGCTGGGCGGAACAAATCAGGACCAGATGTCGGTGTGGGAAGGCGGAGCGATGCAGGCTGTCGCGGAACGGGCCCCTTTGCAAACTGCGCTGCGCAAGGCGCAGTGGAGGATTCTTCCGTTGCTGGGCGTCGGCTACCTGGTGGCGTTCATGGACCGCGCGAACATCAGCTTCGCGGCGGAGTCGATGAACCGGGAGCTGCACTTTTCCGCGGCGGTGTATGGGCTGGGGGCGGGGCTGTTCTTCATCAGCTATGCGGCTTGCGAGATTCCGTCGAACGGGATGCTGTTGCGGTTTGGGGCGCGGCGCTGGCTGGCTCGCATTCTGCTGACGTGGGGGCTGCTGGCAGGGGCGATGATGTTCGTGCGGACGGCGCATGTCTTCTATGGACTGCGGCTGCTGCTGGGATGTGCGGAGGCGGGATATTTTCCGGGCGTCATCTACTATCTGTCGCTGTGGTTTCCAGCGGGACAGCGGGCGCGGGCGATCAGCTGGTTTTATGTTTCGCTGCCGCTGAGCAGTGTGCTGATGGGGTCGGTGGCGGGAAGCTTGTTACATCTGGACGGATGGCTTGGGCTGCGCGGATGGCAATGGCTGTTTCTGGTGGAGGCGCTGCCGGCGTTGTCGTTGGGTGCGTGGATCTGGATCTCGCTGCCGGACAGTCCGAAGAGCGCGAGGTGGCTGGGTGAAGACGAGCGCGCGGCGATGGAGATGGAGCTGGACGAGGACGGGGCGGCGGTGGGGCACGGAAACCGCGCGGACCTGATGCAGGTGCTGCGCGAGCCCCGCGTGTGGGTGCTGGGATTGTTCAACCTGTGCATGATTAGCGTGGCGTATGCCGTGGTCTTCTTTCTGCCGGAGATGGTGCGAGGACTGACGCAGTGGACGGCGCAGAGGGTTGGCTTACTGATTGCAGCGTGCAATGTGGTGGCGGCGGCGGCGATGCTTTTGAATGCGGCGCACTCGGACAGGGGGCGGGAGCGGCGATGGCATGTTGCTGTACCGATGCTGGCAGTGGGCGCGCTGGCACTGGTGGCGGGGCTCGACATGAAGGGAGTTGTGGCGGCGGCAGCGCTGTTACTGATCACGATTCCGTATATGGCGATGCAGGCGCCGATGCTGGTGATTGCGAGCCGGCTGTGTTCGGGAAAGAATGCGGCGCTGGCGATTGCGACGTTCAACACGGTGGGGATGGTTGGCGGCTTTGCGGGCTCGTACTGGATGGGATGGATGCGGGACCTGACGGGGGGATACGCGACCGGCGTGGGGTTGCTGTGTTTGCCGTGCGCGCTGGCGGCGGCGTGCGTAGTGTGGGTGACGCGGAGACCGATGCAGACAGGCGCGTGAGGTCGTGCTGCGAGTAAAAGACTGATCGAACGAAAATGTTAAAAGCTTGCGAAAAGGCCGGACAAGAGGGGCGAGCGGACGTTAGCATTCCAGCCAGCAAGTAACTTATTTTGGGTGCGAAGGAGAGGGCGTATGGCGAATCCGTTTGTACATTTGGAGTTGAACACGACCGATTTGAAGAAGGCGCAGGCGTTTTACGGCGGGATGTTCGGATGGAAGTTTGACGACATGAATATGGGCGCGGGGATCTACTCGACCTTCAAGCCGGACAGCGGGCCGGGCGGAGGCATGTACTCCGCGCCGGACATGCCGCGAGGCTGGCAGGCGTATGTTGGCGTGGACGACATCAAGGCAGCGACGGCGAAGGCGAAGTCGCTGGGCGCGGAGATCCATACCGACTCGCAGGAGATTCCGACCGTTGGGTGGATGACGATTATGAGCGACCCGACGGGCGTGAGAGCCGCGATGTTCCAGCCGAAGAAGTAGATGCGGCAGTAGACGTAAGCGATGGATGGGTCGCGCCGCGCCTGGGTGACTTGCGAGGCGCGAACGAGAGTGCGCGACGCGATAATGCTTCGGGATGCGACCGAGTGCTGAGCGTAGAGAGCTAGTAGCCGGAGAACTCTTCGGCGCGGAGGTTGGCGTCTTTGACGCCGGCGTCCTTGAGTATCTTCTGCATGGCCGAGACCATTGTGGGAGGGCCGGAGATGTAGTAGATGGGTGCGGAGAGATCGTCGAGATGGCGCAGCAGCATGGCCTTGTCGATGACTCCGGTTTCGCCTTTCCAGGATGAACCGTCGGCCAGTTTGGTCATGGTGGGGACGAAGGTGAAGTTGGGATTCGCTTTGGCTGCCTGCGTCAGCTCGTCGAGGAAGGCGGCATCTTCAGGGTGGCGATTGGAGTAGAAGAGGATGAGCTTTCGCGGGAGCTTGTCGTGGGTGGCTTGAAGGACCATGCTGCGGACGGGCGTGACGCCGATGCCGCCGGTGAGAAAGACGGCGGGGAGGCTGGGGTCTTTATCGAGGACGAGCTCGCCCCAGGGCGCGTCGAGGAGGAGTTCGGTGCCGAGAGGGATCTTCTTGAGCGAGCGCTTGAAGGCGGTGTCGCGCATGCGGGTGGTGATGATGAGGTCTTCTTCGTAGGGCGCGCTGGCCAGCGAGAAGGCGCGCTTGTTTCCTTCGGCATCGTCTTCGGGCGGGTTGGGGAGGGTGAAGTCGCCGGCCTGGCCGGGGGTGAAGGTGAAGCCGGCCGGCTTTTCGAAGTGAAAGGCCATGGTCCCGGCGGCAACTTCTTTGCGGCTTTCCAGCTTGATGGTTCGGGGCAAGGGTCGGTGTTCCTTTCTATGGCGCAGAAGAGGCGGCGCGGCTAACTGCCGTAGCCGCGGTGCTGCATGGCGGCGAGCTCCTGGGCGCGGGGCCAGGAGATGGTGAGAAGGAAGGCGGAGTCGCCGACGGATTCGACGTCGTGGCGGAGAGAGGCGGCCAGGGTGAGAAGGTTGCCGACGCCGAGCGCGTACGATTCTCCGTCGACAGAGACACGAAGTTGGCCTTTGAGAACCTGGATGGAGAGGGCGCCGTCGGCGTGATGCTCTTTCATGCGCGAGGCATGCTGCATGGTGAAGAGAACGACACGGAGGTCGTGCGTCTTGAACAGGGTGCGGGCGTAGTGGCCGGAGGTCCAGGGCTTCTTTTGTTCGGCGTCATCGATCTCTTTGAGGAGATCGAATTGTGCGAGTTTATCGGCCATGGTGCCGTCTGCAAGAGAGGTCGTCATTTTTTGGAGCCGTCCTTATGGGAGGAAGTTTACGCCTGATGTTTCAGATGCGGCCAGAGGAGAGGCTTGCGCGGGGGCGTGATCCGATGAGACTGCATGCACGAAGGTAAGCTGGAGTGCGATACTGCGGGGCAGTTGCGAGAGGAAACGAATGAGCGAAGCGGCGGTTGGATACGCAAAGAAGAACGGCGAGCGGTTTGTCGTGGAGTTGAAGGATCTGCTGCGGATTCCGTCGGTATCGACGGACCCGGAACGGGCGGGCGATGTGCGGCGGGCGGCGGAGTTTGTCGCGGAGGGGCTGCGCGCGGCGGGGATGGAGAATGTGCGGCTGATCGAGACGACGAGCGCAAAGCACAAAAACGGGCATCCGCTGGTGTATGCAGAGTGGCTGAGGGGAGAGCCCTCAGCCGACGGGAAAGCCAAGACGACGGTGCTTTGCTACGGGCACTACGATGTGCAGCCGGCGGAGCCGTTGGAGGAGTGGAAGTCGCCGCCGTTTGAGCCGACCGAGCGCAATGGAAATTTGTATGCGCGGGGCGCAGTCGACGACAAGGGGCAGATGTGGATGCATGTGAAGGCGCTGGAGTCGTTGCTGAAGACGGATGGCAAGCTGCCGGTGAATGTGCGGGTGATTATTGAGGGAGAAGAAGAGGTGGGCGGCGAGGGGATTGCCGCGTTTGTGCGCGAGCATGGCGAGGAGTTGAAGGCCGATGCGGCGCTGGTTAGCGATACGGAGATGTTTGCGCCGGAGCTGCCGACGCTGTGCGTGGGGCTGCGCGGGATGATCTATACGGAGATGGAGGTGCGGGGCGCGGCGACGGACCTGCACTCGGGGATGTATGGAGGGGCGGCGCCGAATCCGTTTGTGGCGCTGGCGCAGATGATTGCGCGGCTGAAGCGCGAGGATGGGCATATTGCGATTCCGGGATTCTATGACGGGATCGAAGAACCGACGAAGGAGGAGCTGGAGGCGTGGCGGTCGCTGCCGTTCGATGAGGAGCATTACCGGAAGACGGAGGTGGGATCGACGGAGCTGACCGGAGAGACGATGTTTAGTGTGCTGGAGCGCACGTGGTCGCGGCCGACGATGGATGTGCATGGAATGCCGGGCGGTTTCACCGGGGCGGGCGCGAAGACGGTGATTCCGGCGAAGGCGACGGCCAAGATCAGCTTCCGGCTGGTGCCAGGGATGAAGCCGGAGGATATTTTTGCGAAGTACAAGGCGTTTGTGGAGGAGATCTGTCCCAAGGGCGTGACGGTTGAGGTGCGGATGATTCACTCGGGCGACCCGATTGTGGTGTCGACGGACAATGCGTACATTCGCGCGGCGAAGGAGGCGATGGCGAAGGTCTTTGGGAAAGAGACGGTATTTGTGCGCGGTGGAGGGTCGATCCCGATTGTGGGAGACTTTGTGCGCGAGCTCAAGATTCCTACAGTAATGATGGGATTCGGGCTTCCAGACGATAATCTGCACGCGCCCAATGAGAAGTTTCATCTGGCGAACTTTCATCGCGGGATCGAGTCTGTGATGCGGTTTCTGGAGTTGGTGGGGGCTGACTAAGATGCGAGATGTGAGAGGCGAGAGACGAGCGTGACGGACAGACGCCTTCCGGTGCATGGGTTTGTGCTGGCGGGTGGAAAAAGTGCACGCATGGGGCAGGACAAGGCGCTGCTGGAGTTTCGCGGCCGGCCGATGGTGGAAATCGCTGTCGAAAAGCTGCGGAGTTTTTGCGCGGAGGTTTCGATTGCGGGCAATCGCGGGGACCTGAGCAGGTTTGCTCCGGTGGTCGAGGAGACACGGGCCGATGTCGGGCCGGCGGCGGGGATCGAGGCCGGGCTGAAGGCCTGCGGGCAGGCGTGGGCGCTGTTTGTTCCGGTGGATGTTCCGGTGGTTCCGGCCGGGTTGCTGCGGGTGTGGGCGGAGGAGGCGATCGAGGCCGATGCGAAGGGGCCGAGCGGGAGTTATCTGCTGGCGGAGGGGCGGCCTCAGCCGGCTTTCTGCGTTTTGTCGAAGGGGACTTTGCCGGCGTGGCGCGACGGGTTGGACCAGGGAGAGCGGCGGCTGGAGATGCTGCTGGGGCGGGCGCGGGCTCCGGGACGATATGCGGCCGGGGCGGTGGAGGCTGGAAGCTATGCGCCGCGCGCGACTTCGCTGCAGATGAAATATTGGTTCAGCAATGTGAATACGCCCCAGGAGCTGGCGGAGGCTGAGGTGTGGGCGGAGGTTGAGTCGTAGCCGGGGTCGTTGCGAGCCCACCTTAGAGCATTTCTCCTATTGCTGTGAGCTCGATAAAAGTGTGCGAATGCCGTTTTCATTGGGAGAAAACCGCCATAAGACCTGATCCCTCGCTATATACCTATAGGAGAAATGCTCTAGGCGCGATGGAACCGCGCCGAAGATGGGGCACCCGGGTTTGTGGGGTCCGTGACACCACCGCGCGACGAATGAGGTCGTCCGAGGATAGGGGACCGGGGGATGGCCGATGAGTGCGCTGAATGGGCGATACTGGAGGTATGCCTTTGCCGGATAAGCCTGAGGGGACGCAATCCGAGGCTGGGGACGGATCGGATGCTTCCGAGGAGCCGCTTACGGCGGAGCTCTCGCCGGATGTCGCGCCGGTGGTTGAAGAGTTCATGGCGGAGGCCGCGCAGGCCAATGAGTATGAAGCGCAGGCGGTGGCCGACCAGGCGGAGTTCTGGGCGAGTGCGGGACTGGCAGGGGCGGCGTTTGCGACGGTGGATGCGGAGGGGGCCTACATCTCCTTCGAGCACGTCTGTAAGTCGTTTGGCGATTTTGTCGTGCTGCAGGATGTGAGCTTTTCAGTGAATGCGGGAGAGACGCTTTGCATACTGGGGCGAAGCGGTGTGGGGAAGTCTGTGTCGCTGCAGATTTTGATGGGGTTTCTGAAGGCCGATAGCGGAACGGTGCGGGTGGCGGGGCTGGACATTGTGGGGTTTACGGAGCGCGAGATGCAGGAACTCCGGCGCAAGGTGACGATGGTCTTCCAGAGCGGGGCGCTGTTTGACTCGATCACGGTGGGCGAAAATGTGGCGTTTCCGCTACGGGAGCGCGAGCACATGGAGGAGGACCAGATTCAGCAGGTGGTGAAGGGGCTGCTGGAGATGGTCGGGGTGGCGGGGATGGAGAACCTGCTGCCGTCGGACCTGTCGACGGGGATGAAGCGGTCGGTCGCGATAGCGCGGGCCCTGGCGGCACAGCCGGCGGCCATCCTTTATGACGAGCCGACCACCATGGTTGATCCGTTGATGGGGCATCTGCTGGGAGATCTAATCCAACGTCTGAAGATGCAGCTGCATCTTACGAGCATTGTAGTGACCCATGACACACGATTTGCTCAGAAGCTGGCCGACCGCGTGGTGTTCCTTCACGAAGGCCGGGCGCGTTTCTTCGGGACGATGGAAGAGATGCAGAAGAGTACAGACCCAGTGCTCCAGGAGTTCCTGTCCCTGGACGAGTTGCTGCTGCCCGCGTGAACGGTTACGGGCCTCACCCGGATGCGGCGGAGGGTGACGCCAAGGCGTTACCTCCCTACGCAACTTTCGACAATAGAACGTGTTAGCGTGATGAATAGATTCCCAGAATGGAACGGGACTTCGCCGGGCCCCACATTAGTTCTTGCTTGATGAATGCGCTGCGAGTAAAGGGCGCGGACCATAGTAGAGGCTTCCCCTCCTAACCCCCAAGGCTTCAAGCAATGGCTACACCGGATTACCTGGAACAGGTTTTGCTCTCGAATCGCAGCAGGCGGCGGGTGCGCCCGGTCGCGCGCGCGGCGGGCGCAACCGTGCGGCCGTCGGTGACGAGCCTGATCTGGCTGGTTCTCGACTGCCTGAGTGTGATCGTGGCAGGGATGATTGCGTTCCACATTCGGCTGGCGGGGCCGGCGGAGACAGCGGACGGAACGCTGCTGGCGCATATTACAGACCCGGAGCCGGTGGTCCTGTTCCTGTACCTGCTTCTTTTCTGTTTTTATCTGGTGGTGTTTGCGCGGATTTATGGGCTGTACCGGTCGAGCGACAGCCGCAGCGGTCTGCATGAGCAACGGATGACGGTGCAGGCGACGCTGACGGCGGGCCTGCTGCTGTGCGGCACGCTGTATCTGTTCCGGGCGTACGCTGTGTCGCGGCTGGTGATGCTGATGACCGTCCTGCTGACCATGGTGATGCTGATGGCGCGGCGGGCGCTGTGGAGGCGGCTGCGGCAACGGCGGTTCCTGCAGGGGCTGGAGACGAGGAATGTTCTGATTGTGGGCGATGGGCGCGTGGGGCATGCGCTGCGCAACCATCTCGAGTCGCTGTCGCATATGGGCTTTCGGTTCAAAGGCTTTATTTCGATGGACGGCCGCGGAGAGGCTTCGGGCGGACCGCAGGTGATTGGGAGCATGCGCAACTGCGTGGCGCTGGCGCGGTCGCTGTTTGTGGATGAGATCTATTTCTCGACGCCGGCGGACAAGCAGACGGTGATCTCGGTGGTGGAGGAGGCGCGCCAGCTAGGCATCGATGTGCGCGTGGTTCCAGATTTGTACGATGGCCTGGCGTGGAATGCGCCGGTAGAGTTTATCGGGCAGTTTCCAACGATTCCGCTGCACCGCCGCGATTTTCCGCGCGACGCGTTCCTGTTGAAGCGCGTGATGGATGTGATCCTGTCGTCGGTGGCGCTAGTCATCTCGGCGCCGTTGATGGCGGTGACGGCGGTGATGATCCGGTTGGATTCGCCGGGGCCTGTGCTGTATACGGCGGACCGGCTGGGACGCAAGGGACGCGTCTTCAAGTGCTACAAGTTCCGCACCATGGTGGAGGATGCGGACCGCAAGCGGGGCGACCTGCAGCATATGAATGAGCGCGACGGGGTGCTGTTCAAGATCAGCAATGATCCGCGGCTGACGCGCATTGGAGCGAAGCTGCGGAAGTACTCGCTGGACGAGCTGCCGCAGTTCTGGAATGTGCTGAAGGGCGATATGAGCATGGTGGGGCCGCGGCCGCCGCTGGCGGCAGAGGTGGAGAAGTACGATCTTGCTCATCTGCGGCGGCTGGACGTGCTGCCGGGCATTACGGGGCTGTGGCAGGTGGAAGCGCGACAGGACCCATCGTTTGACAGCTATATCTCGCTGGATACGGCGTACGTCGAAAACTGGACTTTCATGCTGGATATGCGCATTCTGGCGCGGACGATCGGCGTGGTGCTGGCGGGCACAGGGGCTTAGAGGCGCTGCTAAGGCCTGATGCGGGGCATCGCGTTAGACTTAGATCGTGCGCATCGCTTTAGCCCAGATCAATCCTACGGTTGGCGACTTTTCGGGAAATCTCCATAAGATTTCAGCGTTTGTAGAGCAGGCGGCCGACAGAGGCGCTGAACTGGTGGTGTTTCCTGAGCTGGCGACGTCGGGCTATCCGCCGGCGGACCTGCTGGAAAAGGAGAACTTCGTCCGGCGGGCGGAGGAGACGTTAGCGAAGCTGGCGGAGTTGACGGACGGCACCGACAGGCCGGCGATCCTGTGCGGCTCGCCGATGCGTTGCACGCAAGAGGGTGGGAAGCGGGTTCGTAATGTGGCGGCGGTGCTTGAAGGCGGCGAGATACGGTTTACGCAGACCAAGCGGCTGCTGCCGTTCTATGACGTGTTCGATGAGCAGAGATACTTTGAGCCGGCGACGCAGCAGTCGCTGACAAAGATCAAAGGCCATGCGGTGGCGATTACGATCTGCGAAGACGCGTGGAACGACAAGATGTTCTGGCCGCAGCGATTTTATCCGAACGATCCGATTGAAGAGCTGATGCGGCAGTGGAGCATGCTGCCGCAGCCGTTGAGCGGGCACCGGCTGATCCTGAATATCTCTGCCTCGCCTTACTCGCACGGCAAGCCCGCGGTACGGCGGCGCATGATTCGCGCCCTGGCGGAGCGGCATGGAGCGACGGTGGTGATGGTGAACCAGGTGGGCGCGAACGACAGCCTCATCTTCGACGGCGACTCGTTTGCAATGAATGCGCGCGGCGAGGTGCTTGCGCAGGCGGGCGAGTTTGTCGAAGACCTGGTGGTGGTGGATACGGAACATCCGAAACATGCCGAGCCGGTGAGTGTGCCGCCGCAGGGCGATCAGGAGAACGAGCGCACGTGGAAGGCGCTGGTGCTGGGCACGCGTGACTACCTGCACAAGTGCGGATTTCGTCATGCGCTGCTGGGGTTGAGCGGAGGCATCGATTCGGCGCTGGTGGCGGCGATTGCGGTGGAGGCACTGGGCGCGGAAAACGTGGAGGGAGTGGGGATGCCGAGCGAGTTCTCGTCAGAGGGCTCGGTTTCGGACGCGGAGCTGCTGGCGAAGAACCTGGGGATCAGGTTTTCGGTGGCGCCAGTGCGCGCGATCTATGAGCAGTTCTCGAGTGTGTTGCAACCGTTCTTTGCGGGAACGAAGTTTGGGTTGGCGGAAGAAAATTTGCAGCCGCGCATTCGCGGAAGTCTGCTGATGGCGATTTCAAACAAGCAGGGCGGGCTGGTGTTGACGACGGGTAACAAGAGCGAGATGGCTACGGGCTACTGCACGCTGTATGGAGATATGGTGGGGGCGCTGGCGGTGATCGGCGACCTGTACAAGACGGAGGTTTATGCGCTGAGCCGGTATGTGAACCGCGAGCGCGAGATTATTCCGCGCGACACGATTACGAAGGAACCGTCGGCGGAGTTGCGCCCAGGGCAGAAGGATACGGATTCGCTGCCGCCGTATGAGGTGCTGGATCCGATTCTGCGCGCGTACATTGAGGAGTACCGCTCGGCGGAGGAGATTGCAGAGACGCAGAGAGTGGCGCCGGAGCTGGTGCGCAGAATTATCCGGCTGGTGGAGCTGGCGGAGTACAAACGGCAGCAGGCTGCGCCGGTTTTGAAGGTTTCGAAGAAGGCTTTTGGTATGGGCAGGCGCTTCCCCATTGCGGCGAAGCGTGAGGTTTAGAACGTAGTTGCAGCAGAAGAGAAGGAGATTCGGTTGGCGATGAAGCTGGTAATGGTTGTGGGAGTGGCAATGGCGCTGGGTGTGGCTGTACCGATGGTTGCGCAGACAAAGGCGACACAGGCAAAGGTACAGCCCGCACCGCAGGCGCCTGTGGCGCAGGCTCCGGCGCCTGAGGTTAAATTTCCGGAGGTGAATTCGAAGAACTTCACCGCGGCTTCACCGACGGTCGATGAGGTGAACGGTTTTCTGAAGGCGATCTGGGGATTCGATGTCAGTCGCAAGTGGCAGGTGGCTGCGATATTGAAGACGCCGGCGGCTGGCATCGCGAAGGTGGTGGTGCTGGTTGGGGATGAGAGACAGCCTGGCAAAGTGTCGTCGACGGTCTTCTTTACGACGCCGGATGGGAAGCACGCGATCTCGGATACGATGATCAACTTTGGGCCGAAGCCCTTTGAGGAGGCTCGCAAGACGCTGCAGGCAGAGGCAACTGGAGCGGCTCGCGGCGCAAAGAGCAACGATCTGATGCTGGTGGAGTTTGCCGATCTGCAATGCGAGTCGTGCAAGGATGCGCAGGACAAGGTGGACAACCTGGCCCAGGACTTCCCGCAGGCGAGGATTGTGTTTGAAAACTTTCCAGTGACAATGCATCATCCGTATGCGCTGCGCGCGGCGGAGGATGGAGTTTGCGTACGCAAGGAGAAGGGCGATGCGGCGTTCTTCAGTTATGTGCAGGCGGTGTATGCGAAGCAGGCAGGGCTGACGGCGCAGAGCGTGGATGAGGCGCTGAAGGCCGCGGAGACGGCGGCTGGCGCCGATCCGGCAGCGGTAGCCGCGTGCGCGGCGGCTCCTGAGACGAAGGCTGCGGTAGAAGCTTCCTTGAAACTAGGCGAGGATGTGGGTGTGAGTCAGGCGCCGACGCTCGCAGTGAATGGGCATTTGCTTTCGGTCGCGTCGCTTCCATACGAGACGCTGAAACAGATTGTCGCGTTTCAGGCGCAGCAGGATGGCATTACGGTGCATCTGCAACCGACGTTGACCACGCTGAAGTAGCAGGACGACGGATTACGAGAGTGAGGAGGGCGCGTCGAGAGATGCGCCCTCTCGCTTGACGCGATGGTCTGGGATCTATATCGATGAGCCGAGGTGCTGAGCCGCGCTGGGTAGTTTATGGTTCGCGTTGTCCGTTCACCCAACGCTTCAATTGATCCGGATTGGTGAAACGATCGGCGAGCAACTGGTCGAGCAGAGCACGTGTCCGCACTGTGGGGAACGCCGTAGTTATCTCCGCGGGTGTGTGCTGCCCGGGAAGCTTGAGAATGTAACCTGGACGATCGTCGAACCGGTCTCCATCGCTGGCCTGCTGATCTTCCTCGTTCCAG
>DATCFM010000075.1:0-40910 GCA_036509515.1 Acidobacteriaceae bacterium | reverse complement strand
GCGATGTGTCAGCATAGAGACAGATGAGTGACGCGGGCGAACGGACGCTGAACGCAACGGTAGCTTGGCAGCATCGAGACTTCCGCTTTTATTCGGCGGCGCGGCTGGCGGCCATTCTCGGCGCGGAAGCGCAGGCAGTCGGCGTCGCCTGGCAGGTCTACCAGATCACCCATTCGGCGCTCGCCCTGGGCACAACCGGCCTGGCGTTGTTTCTTCCCGGCATCTTCTTCGTGTTGCTGGCGGGCCACACAGCCGACCGCTTCGAGCGGCGCACCGTCGTCCTCATCTGCTATACAGTCCAGTTCCTTGCCTCGGTGGCACTGCTCTGGTTATCTGTCGCCGGCGTCCGCAACGTATGGTGGATCTACGCCGTGCTGTTCGTTATCGGAACTGGACGTTGCTTTAGCGGGCCCGCCATGAGCGCGCTCGTACCCACGCTGGTGCCCACCGAACATTTCGTCAATGCGGTCACATGGGGCGCGACAATCTTTCAGATGGCGAACGCTACAGGCCCGATGATCGGTGGTCTGCTGTTCACCGTGGGGCTGAACGATCTGCTCGGCGGCCGGCTGATGAGCCTCAACGGCGCCCCCGTCGTCTACTGCTTCACCCTGTTGACGCTTCTCATGTTTCTAGCCCTCTTCAGCCGGATACATCCGCGCGGCGTTGCAGAGAAGAAGGGCTTCACGTTGAACACCATGCTCGCCGGCCTGAAGTATGTGGCGCATACCCGGCTGCTGCTGGGGTCCATCTCGCTGGACCTGTTCGCGGTGCTGCTGGGCGGCGCGGTCTCCCTGTTGCCCATCTTTGCTGCCGATATCCTCCATCGCGGGCCGCATGGCCTGGGGCTGCTGCGCGCCATGCCCAGCCTCGGCGCTCTGCTGGTTTCACTCGCGCTTGTCACGATTCCGCTTCAAAGAAAATCGGGACGCACCATGTTGTGGTGTGTGGCCGGCTTCGGCGCTGCCACCATCGTCTTCGGTCTCAGCAGGAACATCTGGCTAAGCTGCATTGCCTTGTTTATCACCGGAGCCACAGACATGGTCAGCGTCGTCGTGCGGTCGAGCATCCTGCAACTCGCCACGCCGCCAGAGATGCGCGGACGCGTCTCCAGCGTGAACTGGCTCTTCCTCGGCGCAAGCAATGAGCTGGGCGAGTATGAAAGCGGGCTCACCGCCCACTGGTGGGGCGCAGTGCGCGCGGTGGTCATCGGCGGCGTCGCCAGCATGGCTGTCACCGGCCTGTGGAGCGTCTTCTTCCCGGCTCTCCGCCGCGCCGACAAGCTCAACGCCGAAGATCTGATCGCGCTGGAGAAGGAGTTGAGCGGGCGGGAGCCAATCGGCTGAAGAATGGAACCAGGGAATAGCGAAGAAGAGAGCGTCGCAGTCCAACGGCTGGCGCTTCCCAGCCGACCCTGACAGAATCGAAATGACGGAGGGACGGAATGACCAACGGACTCAAGCTTGCGCTCGGGCTGACGGCAGTGCTGGTAGTAGCAGTTGGCGGCGAGATGCTTTATCTGCACCACAGGAACGTCGTCGACCAGAACATGAAGGTCACCCGCCGGGGCGAGTATCAGGAGACCCCGCTGACCGAGGACCAGACCGTCTTTCTGCGCAAGGAGCGGCCCGATTCGCTCAAGGATGAGCGCACGCTCATCGGCAAAACTATCTGGGTCAGCGCCGGCGGCCAGCTCGACTACTACAAGGACAGCGGCAAGCATGTCGACTACAAACATCCGGTCGGCGTGCTTCTCGGTGCCGTGCCGCTGGTCGTCAAGGATGTCTTCGAACAGGTGCCGCCCAAGACCGGACCTGCGGTAGCGCGTATCGCCGGCGGCCAGAAGCATATCCTGCTTGCCTTCACGATGCCCAAGTCCGCAGACCCAAACACGGTCTACGCAACGCCGATCGGGAACTACGACGACGGCAGTTACAACTTCCTCAGCGACGAGATCTTCTTCTACGACGATCCACACGTTCTGTACAAGCACTGGGGTCCTGAGATGTGGTCACACATCGACAAACACGAGCCCGTGCTGGGCATGAGCGAGAACCAGGCAATGATGGCGCTTGGGCAGGTCATCTACCCACACGGCGATACGATCGGTGACCGCAGCGTAGGGTACGAGAACAACGGCCATTCCGTGACCATCGATTTCGTGAACGACAAAGCAGTCAAGATTACGCCGGGAACCTAGCGGAACAGCAGCGGCGCGAAGTGCAGCAGATTATCCCGCCATACCAGCCATGTATGTTTGCCTGGCGTCTCGATAGGCGTGACCGCCAATCCCTTTGCCTTGGCCCACGTAACGAACTGGCGGTTCGGCGCAATCAATGCATCGCTCGTTCCGCAGGCCACCCAGAGCAAACGCAGGTCTGCCTGCTTCGCGTTAACCTGCGGCATCTCCGTGTCGAAGTTTTCGCCGTCCATCGCCGCGCTGAAGCCGCCCACCCAGGCGAACTTATCGGCATGCTTCAGGCCGATCGTGAGGCTCTCCAGCCCTCCCATCGAAAGCCCTGCAATGGCGCGGCTTTCGCGTCCCTGCGCAACGTTGTACTCGCTCTCGACAGCAGGAATAATCTCCGACACTAACATCTCGCCGTCCAGCGAAACGTTCTCGTCGATCTCGGGGTGATCATGCCAGACGTCGTGCCCTCTGGTGACGAAATTGAAGTCGCCGTACCCCAGCGGCATCACCACGATCATTGGCACGATCTTGTTGTCATTCAACATGGAATCGAGCATCAGATTCGCCTGGCCCACAGCTGTCCAGCCAACCTCCGTGTCCGACCAGCCGTGCAGGAGATACAGAACTGGATAGCCGCCCTTGCGTGTCCCGTTATAGCCGGGAGGCGTGTAAACCAGATAAGCCTCCTGATCTTCAGGCAGGTTTTTCGCGACGCGCGTAGTGAAGACATGGCGCGTAACCTCGCCATGCGGAATCGCTGTGAGCTCCCACGGCTTGGCAGGATGACCCGGCACAAGTACATCGCTGTAGAATCCAATCAGATTCGGCCGGATCACATGATTGAGCGGATCAAGCTGCTCCACGCCGTCCACCACGAAGCTGTATCCGTAGTGCTCCGGCGCAAGCGGCGGCGTTGTGACCGTCCACAGGCCTTTGCCGTCGCGCTGCATGGCCAACGGCTGCATCGCCGCATCCGTATCGACGCTGACCTTCGCGGCGCCACCATTTTGATAGCGGAACGTAAGAGAGCCGTCGGTGTTGACCTGATGTGACTGAATCGTCTGAGCAACAGCTGGAATTGTGGCGAGAAGGAGACTAATCGGCAACAACTTGCGCATGGGCGAAAGTATACCGCCCAGACAAGGAAGCCTCACACTCCCTCAAGTGTCTCTACACCTGAATCTCTAATCTCTGATTCCTGATCTCTGATCAGCCCGTATTTCTCAACCCCGCGCTGATGCCGTTGATCGTCGCCGCGATGGCGCGATCCAGTTCCGCCGACCCCTCGCCCGCGCGCTTGCGGCGAAGCATATCCAGTTGCAGCAGGCTCAATGGGTCCACATAAGGATTGCGCAGGCGAATGGAGTTCGCGAGAACAGGATTGCGGTCGATCAGCTCCTTCTGGCCGGTGACCGCAAGCACCATCCGCTTCGTGCGTTCAAACTCCTCCTCGAGCAGCGCAAACACGCGATCACGCAGCCCGGCGTCTTCGACAAGCGAAGCATAAAGCCTCGCTACGCTGAAGTCCGCCTTCGCCAGCGCCAGCTCCACATTACGCACCATGTCGATGAACAGCGGAAAGCTGCGCATCATCTGCTGAAGCAGCTCAAGGCCATTCTTGTGCGTTGCCGCGAATTGCTCGAAGGCGTAGCCGACACCGAAGTAAGCAGGAACGACATGCCGCGACTGCATCCAGCCAAAGACCCACGGAATCGCGCGCAGGTCGGAGAGCGAACGCTTCCGCGTTGCGCTGCGGTCGCCGCGCTTGGCCGGCCGCGACCCGAGACGCGCATGCTCAAGCTCGGCGACGGGCGTAGCCTGTTCAAAGTACTCGGAGACCTCGGCATTTTCCAGAATATGCTGCTGATAGAAGCTGAGCGAAGTCGCTGAAAGCTCATCGAACGCGGCCTCCCAGGCTGCATCGATTGCTCCCGTTAGATGCGTGTTCCGTGGCTCGCTCTCACGCGGTTGTGAGTTCGCCTCTGGACTGCCAAGATAAAGTTCAGGGCGTCCAAGCGCATCCAGCGCGGCCGCGATCATCAACTCAAGATTGCGTTCGGCAAGCACCACATCGGAATACTTCCAGTTCAACACCTCGCCCTGTTCGGTAAGCCTCAGCTCGCCGCTGAAGCTATCCAGCGGCTGCGCATACAGCGCGCGATGCGTCGGCCCTCCGCCGCGGCCCACCGTCCCTCCGCGTCCATGAAAGAGCCGCAATTTAACACCGCACTCGCGCGCAACCTCGTGCAGCACACGATGCGCCTTCCATATCTCCCACGTGGAAGCGATCATGCCGCCATCTTTGTTCGAGTCGGAGTAGCCCAGCATCACCTCCTGCTCTCCTTCCCACGCCGCGAGCAGCGGTCGATAGGCCTCGCTCCTCCATATCTCACGGCACACAAGCGATGCATTGCGCAGGTCGTCAATCGATTCGAACAACAACACCGGCTGCAAGCCGGGATCGGAGGAACTTCCTTCTACATGCACGCTGCCCACGCGAGCCAGCCAAAGGACGCGCAGCGCATCCTCCGCCGACGTCGCGCCCGATACAACATAATTGCTAATGGCTTCCGGCGCGCTCCGCTTCTGCTCGGCGATGCCGCGGAAGGTCGACAGCACCTCGGCGGTCTGCGGCGTAAGCTCCGCCGGCAGTTGAAGCTGCTTCGGATCACAGCTCTTCCACGCCGTCAGCTCCTCCACAGCAGCCGCGTGTACGCGAGCATGCTGGCGGATGTCCAGCGTCTGCAGATGCAGCCCAAAGGTGCGAACCGTCAGCAGCAGTGGATCGATGTAAAACTCAGCCAGCCTCTCGCCGCGATTTTCAGCAAGTGAGTCGCGCAGCAGTTGCAGATCATCTTCCATCTCTTTCGCGCTGCCATAGTGCGGAAGCGAAGCGTCGGCTGCAAGTTGAAGATTGCGATGCATTGTGCTGTGCGGCTCGCCGCCGAGACGCAGCGTAATGCAGGCGACGGCCAGACGTACCGCCTCGTTCGGCAACAACTCCTGCGTGCTCACTTCACTTGAACGCCGCAAATGCGCAACATAGCGCGCCAATCGCTCCCGCAGCGCAGAAGAGATCGGCGCCTGGTGTTGCGAAGACGCGACCTGTTCAAAGACAACCTGCAACCGCTCCAGGTAGTACGTGCGCAGCAACTCGCGCGCCAGGTTCAACGCCTCCGCGGTCGTTGCCGCCGTGACGAAGGGATTGCCGTCACGGTCGCCGCCGATCCACGAACCGAATCGCACCAAGATGGGCAGCTTGGTGAGAGTAGTCGGCGATCCTGAAGATTTCGCAAGAGGAAACTCGGCGTCGAGGTCGGCGGCAAGTTCGCTGTAAAGCACCGGAATCGTGCCAAACAGGGAAGCCTCGTAATAATCGAGCCCCATGCGAATCTCATCGCGCACAGTCGGCTGCGCATTGCGCACGTCGTCGGTCTGCCAGAGCGCAGTGATCTCTGCCAGCAGCTCTCGTTCAAGTGAAGCCAGCTCCGCACCTGGGACGGCAAGCCGGTCAAGCTGTTCCAGTAAATCGGAGATGCGCCGCCGCTTGAACATCACGCTGCGCCGCGCGACCTCGGTCGGATGTGCCGTGAACACAGGCGTAATGCAAATCCGCGCAAGCAGATCCAGCACGGCTTCGCGCCCAAACCCGGCCTCGCGCAAACGGCGCAGCGTGCCGCGAAAGTTTCCCCGCTGCGGCGCCCCGTCTTCCAACAGGGCAGCTCGCCTCCGGCGCTTGCGATGGTTTGTCTCCGCAAGATTGATCAGCTCAAAGTAGAACGCAAAGGCGCGCGCAAGTTGATGCGCATTGGCGGGATCCGCGGCGGCTGCGTGCGTGAGCGCCAGAGCCTCATCGAGATAACGTCGCGCCGAGTCGAAATCGCCGGCGAGTTCAGCCTCCCGCCGAGCGATACTGGCGCGACGCAGATTTTCCACCTGCGCAAATAGCTCATCGCCCACCTGCTCGCGCAGCACCTGGCCCAGCAGCGCTCCGAGCGAACGCACGTCACGCCGCAGCGGAGCCTGTTTTGCATCGAAATCGCGAGCTTCCAGTTCAGCGAGGCGGTCGGTCCAGCGCTCAGGCGTCCACAACGAAGGCATAGTTCGATTATGCAATGGATGCGCCCCATGCACCGAAGGCCGATCCATCGGCTCTACGAACGGTGCTGCTCATAAACCTTCAACTGCACATAAGCAGCGCGCAGCAGCGGAGCCGCGACGCCTCGGGCTTCGGCCCGGGCCAAAAGATCGCCAAGGACGTGATCGGCCTCGACCAGCGCGCCCTTGACCATATCGCGGTACATCGACGAGGTGAGGTCAGACCCAGGCAGAGTGAGACGCTTGCGATCCGATTCAACGAGCTTAATGGGCGGAGGGTAGCCGTTGGCGACCGCGATCGCGATGCACTCGTCGATCGCGGCGTTTGCGAAAGCAAGGCCGTGCGGCACAGCGGCCACATCACCGACACTTCCCCGCGGGACGATGCAGATGCTGTTGAGGCTTGCGAGGACGTACCACTTGTGCCACATCGCGGCGAGCACGTCGTCGGAAAGGGCGACGTTGAAGAGTGCGCCGCTCAGCTCCGCGTGAATTCGCTCAATTCTCGCGGTGCGTTCGCTGCTGCGCTCGCCGAAGGTCAAATCGCCAAGCGTGGAGAGCTGAAGCACGCGACCCTCTGCGTCGACATCACTGTTGATGCGGCAGGTACCGCCGATCACATGCTCGGCCCCGAAACGGGCGTCGAGCAGATCGAGCTGGCGCATGCCGTTCAAGAGTGGAAGGATCGCGGTCCCGGGTCCAACGCCGGGCGCAAGATCGTCGATGGCCTGTTCCAGCGAGTAGGCCTTGGTGGCGAGAACGACAAGATCGAAGGTCTGCGGCCTCGCTCGAAGCTCCTCCGCGGTGAGGAGCCCGGGCCGGATCGTCGCGTCGCCCAGCGGGCTTACGATGTGCATGCCGCCGCGGAGCTGCTCCGCGCGGCGCTGGCGGACGAGGAAGGTGACGTCACGGCCGATCTGCGCAAGGCGGCCACCGTAAAATCCGCCGGTTGCGCCGGCACCCACGACGAGAGTACGCATGCTTCTAGAATGCCCTAAACTCGTGCCCGCAGGATCTCAGGCAGTCGTCTGCTCTTCAAGCTGCGACGCCAGCTCCTCCCACTCGTTCGTTCGCGCAGCGTGCTCCTCGCGCAGCGTCACCAGCTCGGCAGCAACGCCACGCGCTGCCTCCGCTGTCGTGTAGACAGCCTGCTGCTGCTCGGCCTGCGCAATGCGCGCCTCGAGATCGGAAAGCTCATTCTCAATCGCGGCAACGCGGTCTTCAATCTGCTTCAGCTTGATGGGATTCAGCCGCTTGGTCGGCTTAGGCGCCGGTGTTACAGCGGCTGGCGAGCCATCCATCTCATGCGTGGACTCCCACGGCTCCCCCGCATCGGACGTAATCACCCACGTCTCCGTGGCTATATCCGGTCTGACCATCGGTGGCGGCTCGGCAACCTTGCCGATCTGCGCCACCGGCTTTAGCATTCCCGTCGCCGCATCGATCTTCGCCCCGGTAGACGCCTCCGTGCGCAGGCGCGCGGCGGTCTCCTCCCCGCTGGCCGTCAGCCCACCAGCCTTGCGAAAAAGATAGTCTTCGTAGTTGCCCGGGTAGATATGAACGCGTCGCTCTTCCACCTCAAAGACCCGCGTAGCCAGCCCGTCGATGAAATAGCGGTCGTGCGAGACGAAGAGCACAGTGCCGCTGAACTCGCGAATCGCATCCAGCAGCACATCCTTCGCGCGCATATCCAGATGGTTCGTCGGCTCGTCCAGCAACAGAAAGTTCGCAGGCGAGACCAGCATCCGCGCCAGCGCATACCGGTTGCGTTCACCGCCCGAGAGCACGCCCAGCGTCTTAAACACGTCATCCCCGGTGAACATGAAGCAGCCCAGCAGCGAGCGCAGCGTAACCGTGTCCACGCGCGGATTCGCCCCCGTAATGTCCTCGAGCATCCGCGCCGATCCGTCCAGCACCTTGTACTGGTCCTGCGCAAAGTAATCGCTCAGCACATTGTGGCCGACGCGGATCTCGCCCGCCGTCGGCTTTTCCAGACCTGCAAGCATGCGCATCAGCGTCGATTTGCCCGCGCCATTGATGCCCACCAGAGCAATGCGGTCGCCGCGATCAATCGTGAAGCTCACATCCTCAAGCACGCGTTTCGTACCGCCCGCCGGCCCCGGATAATGCTTCACCAGGTTCTTCACATCCAGCACAGTCCGTCCTGAAGCCGGCGGCTGCGGAAAGGTGAAATGGATGGTCGCCTCTTCATCCGGCACTTCAATGCGCTCAATCTTCTCCAGCTCCTTGATGCGCGACTGCACCTGCTTGGCCTTCGTAGCCTGGTAGCGAAACCGGTTGATGAACACCTCCAGCGCGTCGATCCGTTCGCGCTGATTCTTGTACGAGTTCATCAACTGCACGCGCCGCTCTTCCTTCTGCACGAGATACTTCTCGTAATTCCCGTGGTACACGTGCATGCGCTTGTTCCACACCTCGACCGTCTTGTTGACGGTGACATCCAGAAAATAGCGGTCATGCGAGATCAGGACGAACGCGTTCTCATAGGTGGTCAGGTACTGCTCCAGCCAGTTACGCGATTCCAGATCGAGATGGTTCGTCGGCTCATCGAGCAGCAGCAGCGACGGCTTCTGCAGCAGCAGCTTGGCCAGCGCAATCCGCATCTGCCACCCACCTGAAAATTCCTCCGTCCGCCGCTGCCAGTCTTCCTTTGTGAACCCCAGGCCGCCCAGCACAGCCCCAACCTGCGCATCGAGCGTATAGATATCGTGCGCGTGCAGCAGGTCCGCAATCTCCGAGTAGCGATTGGCGGCCGCGCCCCACTCCGCCGACTTCGGGTCGGCATCGCTCATCGTATGGGTGAGCTGCTCGTACTCAACCTCCAGCGCGCGCAGCTCGTCGAAGACCGATAGGCACTCCTCGAAAACCGACCGGCCGGAGAGCGTCAACCCATCCTGCGGCAGATAACCGAGCGTCATTCCCTTGGTGTGCGTGCGCTGCCCATAGTCCAGCGATTCAAGACCCGCGAGGATCTTCAGCAGCGTCGATTTGCCCGTGCCATTGCCGCCGACGAGCCCCGTGCGCTCATTCGGCGTGATCAGCCAATTGACGTCCTGAAAGAGAAGTTTTTGGCCGTAACGCTTGCCGGCTGCGGATAGTTGCAACATCAATCACTATTTTCGCATTCCCTATAGCCCTTTCACGCCACTCGCCGCGCTTTCACCGCATCGAAAGGAGTCGGAGTTCTTGGAAGATGAAGGCTGTCAACGGAGAGCGGGTGCCCCGGTCCGAGGACGCCGCCCCGCGCCGCCACCCGCGCTGGTGGCGCCGGCGCTGGTTCAAAATCGTAGTCAGCCTGGCGATCGTCGGCTGCATTGTGTTCGTAGCCATCGCGGAGTACGTCATCCACAACGCCGAGCCAATCCTGCGTCAACGTGTCGTCGAGACACTCTCCGCGCACTTTCATTCCCCCGTCGAGCTCGACCACCTCGACATATCGCTGGTTAAGGGAATCGAGGTGGAAGGCACCGGGCTGCGCATTCAATCTCTCGCCGGCGCGAACCAGCCGGACCACCCCGGCAATGCGCCCATGCTCTCGGTCGACCACTTCGCCTTCCGCACACGCCTGCGCGGCCTTCTGCACCAACCCACCCGGATCGCTGCGGTCGATGTCCAGGGAATGGAACTGCATATCCCTCCCGCCGGAGACCGCGGACACATGTTTGGCCCACATGACAACAAACATCAGCCCAAAATCGCTCTGCTCGTAAATGAGATTCGCTGTAACAACGTCAAGCTCTTCATCGAAACCAACAAGCCCGGCAAAGACCCGCTGGAGTTCGACATCCAGAATCTGGACCTGCACGATGTCGGCCGGTCGCAGCCATTCACCTACACAGCCGAACTCATCAACCCCAAGCCGATCGGCGAGATTCGCGCATCTGGGCACTTCGGCCCATGGGACAGCGACGAGCCCCGCGAGACGCCGCTCGACGGCAGCTACAGCTTCAGCCACGCCGACCTGAACACCATCAACAGCATCAGCGGCATGCTCTCCTCCAAAGGCCAGTTCGGCGGTGTGCTCGACCACATCACCATCGACGGCGAGACAGACACGCCCAACTTTTCTCTCGATGTCAGCGATCATCCCATGCCGTTGCACACCGTCTTCCACGCCTATGTCGACGGCACCAACGGCGACACTTACCTCGATCCCGTGCAGGCGCAGCTGCTTCATTCCGGCTTCACCGCGCAGGGCACCGTCGTGCGGGTCAAGGGCAAGGGCCACGACATCGCGCTCGACGTCGACATTCCCCACGCCCGCATGCAGGACCTTCTCCAGCTGGGCGTCAAGACCGATCCGCCACTGATGAATGGCGTGCTGACGATGAAAGCGAAGCTGCACATTCCGCCCGGACCGGCGCGTGTCTCGCAAAAGGTCGAGCTCGCGGGAACCTTTCATCTCGTCGACGTCCGCTTCAATAAACCCCAGTTTCAGGACAAGGTCGACGGCCTCAGCGCCCGCGCGCAGGGCAATCCCAAAGAGGTTGCCGCCGTGAGCACCGATCGTCAGGCCGAGGTGCGTTCCAGGATGTCGGCCAGCTTTTCTCTGGGACACGGATTGATGGCGGTGAACGATCTGCACTATCAAATCCCGGGGGCGCTGGTGCTGATGAACGGCGTCTACTCGCTGGACGGAAACATCTTCGAGTTCAAAGGCCACGTGCGCACCGACGCGACCGCCTCCCAGATGGTCACCGGATGGAAGAGCTGGCTGCTGAAGCCCGTCGATCCCTTCCTCAAAAAGGACGGCGCAGGATTGGAGCTGCCCATCTCCATCAGCGGAACCCAGGGCGATGTCCGCTTCGGGCTCGCTCTGCATGGCACGGCCGATGAGACCTCCAAGCAGATGACCGAAGACCTGCACGAAAATCGACATGAAATGCTCGCCGTTGCCAAGGAGAAGCGAGCAGAAGAGCAGGCCGCGAAAAAAAACGGAACTCCGACACGAGCCGAGAAGAAAGCTGACAAAGAACAGAAAAAGGCACAGCGCCAGGCCGCTGCCGCCGCGTCGGATTCGTCCCGGCAGCCCCAGTAAGACTCCGCCGGCGCCAGCGCGCGGAAGACATCCGCTGCCTCCCCTGCTAGCCTTGAGTGGATGGCAACGCAGGGCGATCTCTTCACCGAAGAGGCAAGACAGCGCGCGGCGGCTCAACGGAGCCAACCGGCTGCGAGCCCGCAGGCGGAGCCGGCGCCGGCCCCCGTATGGCTGCAGCGTCTCAGCCTGATAGTGCTGGTACTCTTCTGCTTCTACATCGGCGCGCTGCTCACCGTGCTGCCTTGGTCGCCACGCTACTTCGACTCCAACGCCTGGCTACTGGCTCACCCGGCCGTGAGCGCCTTTCTCGGCCGAAGCTGGGTACGCGGTATCCTCAGCGGCATCGGTCTTCTCGACATCTGGATCGGCGTCAGCGAGCTCCTGCACTATCGCGACTTCCGCTCGTGAGCCCGCGCCAGCACACCGACGACACAAAGGACACAATGATGCCTGACAGTAAGGCGCCGGAAGCGGCTTCCACCCAGACCGCGAACAATTCGCAACGCAACGGCGAGCCCGCTCCCCTTGAAGCCGCGCCGCTGGCCTACGAGAACTCTGAATTTCTCGACTCGCCCGACGGCCGGCCGCTGCGCATCATGTCCGAATACACGGAGCCCATGGCGCGTTTCCGCCGCGAGCGTATCCAGGACACCGTCGTCTTCTTCGGCTCGGCGCGCTTCCGTGAGCTCGATGTCGCAAGTCACGAGCTCGAGCTGCTCGACAACACCGGCTCCGCGCAGCCCGCGCCTGAAGACGAGCAGCCCGCGAAGGACGACGAGCTCGCCAGCAGCGGCACCACCGATCTCAAGCGCGAGCGCGCCCAGGCCGCCGTCGAAATGGCGCGCTACTACGAGGACGCCCGTTCGCTCGCCCGCCTTGTCACCGAGTGGAGCAAGACTCTGCCCGGCCGCCGCCACCGCTTCGTCATCACCTCCGGCGGTGGCCCCGGCATCATGGAAGCCGCCAACCGCGGCGCCTGGGAGGCCGGCGGCAAAACCATCGGCCTCAACATCAAGCTTCCCTTCGAACAGTTGCCGAACCCTTACATCACCCCCGCGCTCAACCTCAACTTCCACTACTTCTTCATGCGCAAATACTGGTTCGCCTACCTCGCCAAGGCGCTGGTCGTCTTCCCCGGGGGCTTTGGAACCATGGATGAGATGTTCGAGCTGCTGACCCTCGATCAGACTCACAAGCTCGCCAAAAAAATCACCATCGTGATCTACGGATCGAGCTACTGGAAGCAGATCATCAACATGGAGATGCTCGCCGAGAAAGGCGCTATCTCGCCCAAGGATCTCGATCTCTTCCAGTTCGCCGACACGCCTGAGGAGGCATTCCAGATCCTCAAAGACGGCCTGACCAAGTACCACCTCGACGGCGCCGCGCCAGACGCCACCGCCACGGGCCCCATCCCCAACGAGCCGGCGCCCGATGCCGAAGAGCTCCTCGGCCCAGGCATCGCCCGCACCCGCCCCTGATCGTCAACGACTGCCTAGAGCATTTCTCCTGAAAGTGTAGCCATGGCGGAAATCGTTAGTGTCGTTTTCTCCTAAGGAAAACGACCTCCACAGATTCCTGTCGAAACCACAGCATCAGGAGAAATGCTCTATCCGGTCTAATTACCGGTACGCTCCGTAGTGATACAGCTCGCCAATAAACACGCTGTGCGCCGAAAGTGTAATCCGCCCCGTCGACTGCGCAACATGATCCACATGCCTCGATGTAAGCAGCGGCCGCAAAAAGCCTGAGCGAATATGCAGCCGCGCAAGATCTTCATCCAGCGAAAGCACAACCGGCCGCTCACTAAGATTGCACGCCACGATCACCGACGCCACCGTCCGCGCTCCCGCGGGCGCACGCCGCAGCCACACCAGCGCGCCCTCGCCGTCATGATCGAGAAAGGTCACCGAGCCACTGCGCAGCGTCGCATTCCCGCTGTGCAACTCCAGAACGTGCCGATAGAAGTTCAGCAGCGAATCCGGATCGTTATCTTCGATCGCGACGTTGCTAAGCGCAGCATTGAACCCGCTCCCAGCCGCAGGCGGATGCGTGCTGAAGCCCGGCAGCGTGTCCGGATCGACCGGCGGCGGAGCCGACGCCGTATCGAGCGTGACTCTGGGCATCCCCGGCCGCGATCCAAGCACATTCGACGGCGGCCGCACATAGGGATGGTAAGCACCATAAATGACCGGCGGCGGAGTCTTTTGAGCCGCTACCTCAGGACGCGTAAGGTTCGTCGGCGTCCATTGCATCACAGTCGCAGGCCCAACCGGCAAGCCAATCTCCTGCCCATACGACAGCGAGACCGCGCCGCGCGAGCTGAGCAGCATCGCCGCAAGAATCTTCTCCCGGCCAATCTGCTCGTCGTGGTTGTGTACCGCCTCGGCCGCGCCCTCGCGCTCAATCTGCAACAGCGGCTCGCCCGCCGCAGGTGTATCCGCCTCCGCCAGCTTCAATCGGACCGACGCAGCATTCCAGCTCGAAGTATTCACTGGCCCATCGATCAGCTGCGGCCCATCGTGGCCCTGATTGCGACCCGCACCATGCGCGGAAGCCTCTACCGCGGTCGTGTCGCCCGCCACAACGATGCGTTCGCCGGGAAAGCTGTCTGCAAGTGTGCGAAGCTGCTGCATCAAAAAGACCGCATCGTTGAACGAGCCGCGCGTGGCAAGGGCCTGCACCACCGCACCCGGAAGAAAAACGCCCGCAACGCCGCGCCGCAGCCACATCCGCGCCTGATTAATCTCCCGCTGCGCAGTCAGCGGATGCGAGGAGTCGCCGCCGTCAACCTGCACCACAATGCGTATGTGGTGACGGCTCGCATCGCTCAGCAGATCGTCGAAGCCTGAATCCGTCGCATTTGATTCAAGCAGGACCGCATCCACCCCGATGGATTGCAGATAATCCAGCCGCTGCGCCAGCCCCTGCAAATCACCCACGCCATCGCCGTTCGAGTCCTGAAACGACTGCGGCTGCACGCGATAGATCACCCCATGCTGCCACCACGCCTCCGACGTCAGCCCCGATCCCGCCCACCCCGGATGTGCCAGTGTCTGCGCCGCGCAAGTTGAAAAAGCGATCGTCGCCAGCAGCACCGCCGCCAGCAACACTCCGCCTGCGCGCCGCAGCCGATAAGTCCGTTCAGGAGAGCGATGGCCCATCGGCCGGAAGAAGATCTGCATACACAAAGCCGTCGCGCTCCACGATCTCGCCGCGACGTACTTCGATGCTACGCGAGCCAGCGCCTCCCGCAAACTTTCCCGTCGCCTCGTTCGCAAACATCGGCCCCGCGCTGACGAACGTATGAAACTCCCCACGCTCGCCGCAAGGATCCACACCCGGCGGCAGCTCGTCAAGCAACGCCGCGTCAAACCCTCGCCCTGCAAACCTCGCATCCAATTGCCGCGGATCGACGCAGACCAGATGCGCGCGCAGACCGGAGCCAATCATCGCGCGCGCCAGCTCGGCCGTCGGCAGATTCCAGCACGGGAAAAGCGGCTCGAGGCCAGTGGGCGCGAGTTTCGCCTCGCGATACGCGCGAATGTCCTCCAGAAACAGATCGCCGAACGCAATCGCATCGATGCCCTCGCCCACCGCGCGCGCACAGGCTGCGGCCATCGCCGCCTCGTACTCCTCGTTGGAGCACGGCCAAGGCAGCGGAATCGCCCACAGCGGCAACCCAGCCGCCTCCGCCTGCTGCTCCAGAAGCTGCTCGCGAAATCCATGCATCGCCACGCGGCGAAAGTGGCTGTTGACCGTCGTCAGCAGCCCGGCTATCTCGTACTCGCCCTGTTGCTGAAGCAGATGCAGCGCCCACGCGCTGTCCTTGCCACCGCTCCAACTCACCAGAACTCGCTTGCGTGCCAAGTGCGCTCCGCCTATTTCCCAAGGTAGTCGCGATAGTGCGACTCGATGATCCCCGTATTGCGCGCCAGCTGCAGCTTCGCAACGTTGTACTGATACAGCGCCTGCACCAGTTGCGCCTGCGCCCCGGTCACCGTGGCCAGCGCATCCACTACGGGCAGATTGTCGTCCACGCCGGCCGCAAACCGCTGGCGTTCATCGGAAAGCTCCTGCTGCGCCAGATCGACGTTGCTCTGCGCCACCTTCACCAATTGGTCCGCGGCCTGCACATCCAGCATCGAAGCGCGAATCTGTTCATCGATATCAGCTCGAAGTCCGCTCTCGCGCTGATGAAGCGCCGTAAGCTGGGCTCCAATCTGCTCCTGCTGCCCGCGCTGTTCCGCCTCGCGGAAGATCGGGAAGCGCAGGCTGCCCTCCGCCGTAAACGCTCCGTGATAGAGCCCGTCCGTCTGGCCAATCACACCGTAGAAGCCATTGAATGCCACCGTCGGCAGCCGCTGATACCGCACCGCGCGCAGCTCGCGACTTGCGACATCCGTCTGCGCCTCCAGGCTGAGAAGGTCCTTGCGATGCACATACGCCGTAGCCCTCGCCTGATCGAGATTCATCAGCGCAACCTCATCGAACGGCGCCGTATCGGTGAGCTTCAGCGGCTGCGCGGCCGGCAGCCCCATAATGCGATCCAGCTGGATCGTGTCTTCAGCCAGTTGCGCCTCGGAGGCAATCCGGCCCTGCTCGCGCTGTTGATACTCCACCTGTCCGCGCAGAGCATCGAGATTGGTTCCAATACCCGCGTCACGCTTGGCCACAGCCTGATCGAACACCGTCTTCGCCGCGCGCTCCTGCGCCTGCGTGTTGGTCAGCATCGACTGGTCGGCAAGCACCTTCAGGTACGCAGAGGAGACAGCAAGGATGACATCGCCGTGGGCCGTCAGCACATCCAGATCGACAACCGTAGCCTCGCGGCGCGCGCCCTTGTAAAGCTCAAACGCCGGCAGATCGAACAGGTCCTGATTCGCGCTCAGCAGCGCCTGCGTAACATCCACCTTAACAATCGTTGGAATCGCCGACGGGCTGAGGCCGAACTGCGAGGCAATCGATCCCAGCGACGCCGGCTTGAAACCCATCGCCGCCAGATTCAACTCTTCGGCGCCACTCGAAACCGTCGCCCGCAGCGAAGGCAGCAGCGCGTTGATGACGCCCAGTTCCTCGCCCTTCACCATCTTCTGCTTGGCCCGGTCATAGCGCAGTTGCACGTTGCGCTCCAGGCCCAGCGAGATCGCATCGTCCAGCGAGAGCTCAAGCGGTGTACTCGCCGGAATCTCGATCGCCGTTCCCGCCGGTCCCGGTACGCTACTTGGCGCCGTGAAGGTAAAGCCCGAGCCCGCGGAACGCGCCAGCGATTCATCCTGCTTCAGAATCGTGCTCGGCGCGGAAGGCAGATTCGTATCCTGCGCCGCGCACACCGCCCCACCCGCAAACATCGCCGCAAGCACAACAATCGGCAGCACCTTCAAGGCGCGAACCGTGCGGCCGACTAAAAGTTTGGAGGAGACTTCCTTCACTTCGCTATTAGAGTGCCACGCGCCGTTCGCGGATGCGAAATCGGAGCTTTTTTGCTCCCCTGCGTCCGACACCCGCTAACGCTCAGCGTGCAGCAACCGCGCAGCGTCTTCAAGCGAGTGCGCTGTCGAAGGCTTCCAATCCGTCTTGATGTCGTCTTCCTGTTGGCCGATCGTCTTGAACAGAAGCGCATGCCCGCCGATGTGGACCCGCGTCTCCGTAATCTGCCAGCTTCCGCCCTCCAGCTTCCGTCGTTCCACGTCGAAGGTGCCTCCTCGATCCAGCTTGCCGAGAATCCCGAACCCGATCAGCACGTTGCTGGTCAACCGGCCGCGCAGAGACCGGATCCGGTCCCCATCCTGAGAGATCACCATCTCTCCCGCCATCGTGCTCATCACGCGCGCCTGCATATTCGGCGGATTGAAGTCCGGATTCGGCCGGTACTTCAAGGTCAGCAGGCCGCCGCTCTCCGACGCCTTCGTCCAAATAAAAGCGTCGGGCAGCATCTTCAGCATCTCGGTCGCCTGGGCATCATCGTGCGCCCCGGCTCTGCGCGCCTTCGCCTGCGCCGAGGAATCATGAATGTAGTTCTCAATGCGCTGCGTCTCCATCTGCTCCGCAGAGCCCGTCAGTTTCCTTCCATTGAGTTCGATCAACCGCTTTAGCGTGCCCTGCGGAGTTTCAACGGAGTCGTACACTGCATCCTTGCCAGCCGTCGTGTCATGCTCCGTATAGATCCAGGTGCTTCGGTCGGTCTTGGCGGCCTGCAGCTCACTCTTAACCGCCGCCCGCACCGCATCAAGCGCCGCCGGATCGGAGGCCTGTCCATAACTCACGGTCGCCGCCCCCACCGTCGCGGCCAGCAGGGCTATCCCCCGCAATCTCTTCAAGCTGCAATGCATGCGATTCATCCTACGTGGTTTAGATGCAAGGCTGCCTCCACAGTTTGCGTCCACACACCCCCTGGGCTTCGGCGGACCGTTGCAGACTTGCCAAGCGAAGAATACCCGTTCACCTATTCCGGGACAATCTTGACGAAAACCCCATCCGGCAGCCGCCCTTCCCCCAGGAAGTGCACCACCCCATCGCGCGTGAACCCCCGCAGTGCCGGCGCCCCGGCCTTCGGATGCGAGGGATACGGCGTAGCGCGAAGCTCCCGCGCCGCCCCGCCAGCCGTTTCCCTAGCCCGGCCGCCAGAACTCCTCCCCATCCCGCGATCCATCGCCTCATTGGCCAGCCGGTCGGCCGCCTTGTTCTTGTGCCGCAGCGCGTGCCTGATCTCGAACTCCTCAAGCTCCCCCACGCATCGCCGCGCCTCCGCCCACAGCGGCTGCAAGTCGGGCGACTTCACCTTGAAGCGCCCCTGCATCTGCTTCACCATCAGCTCCGAGTCCGACACCACCCGCAACCGCCCATACCCATGCTCCAGCGTCCACGCCAGAACACCCAGCAGCCCCGAGTACTCCGCCACATTGTTCGTCCGAACGCCGAGAAACTCGCTCAGCTCCGCCAGCACCGCCCCTGATTCATCCTCGATCGTCGCTCCATAGCCCGCCGGCCCCGGATTGCCCCGCGCCCCGCCGTCGCAGTGCGCAATCACCCACGCCTGCGGATTGACACGTCCAGCGGGAACGCGAGGTTGGGAGGGCTCAGGAAACAGCGAAGGCATCCCCTAAGTCTACTGCCCCGCATGCTCTCGCCCCCGCTACACCGTAGGCAGGAAGATCTCCACCTTTCCTCCAGGACTCTTCCGGAAGCAGTGCAGCACCTGCCCGTGCACGCCCACATGGCGAAATAAAATACCGTCCTTCGCAAACTCCATATCGCTGAACCCCAGCGCCTTGTTGCCGAACGGCCCACGGCTCTCCGGCGGCGTCGTCCAGTCCACCAGCTGCGCGCCTCCGCCGCCCGAGATCACAAAGCTCGTCGGATGTCCCGCAAACTCCAGATGCTGCAAATCATGGTCATGGCCCGTAATCCAGAAGTCGACCTTGGCCTGGCGAATCAACCCGTCCCAATCATGGATCAGCAGATGATTGTCGCGATGGATGCCGTTGGTATAAAGCGGATGATGGCACACCACACCCACAAACGGCGTCGTCCGGGGCTTGGCCAGCTCCGCCCGAAACCACGCATCCTGCTCATCGCGCTCCGCCTTCTTCATCTCGAAACTCCACGGGAGGAAGGAGCTATAGCCCTTCTTGGTGCCGGGCAGATTCGAGTCCAGGCAGATAAATGTGACAACCGGATCCTTCGGCGGATATTGAAACGTGTACCAGCGCGCAGGCATCGTCCAGCGCGTACCCTTGGCCTGAGCAGCATAGCCCAGCTCCAGATCCACTTTGCTTGAAACCTTGCGCTCATAGTCGTGGTTGCCGAGCACCACGTACGCCGGCCCCGGAAAGTGCGACGCCGGATACATCTGCTCGAACTGCTGCTGCCAACGCCCCGACACATACCCCACGCCCATATCGCCATACCAGTTGTCGCCCAGCATAAACAGCGCGCCCGGATGGATATGCCGCTGGTCGACCCACTGTTTCATCGCCAGCGCCGTCGCGATCTGTTGATCGCCAAACTTGTCCGTGCCCCAGTCGCCCAGCATGAACATGTGCTGCCCGTTCGGATCGGGCGCGGGCGCAGGCTTGGGGCTGACGCCGGCCTGTTCTGCAAAAGCCAGATCCGCGAAAGCCAGACCCGAGCCCATCGCGACCACCGCCGAAAAAGCGAAGGTTTGCCGCAGAAACTCGCGGCGATTCATCTTGTAACGATTGAAACGTTCGGCCATCGGCCCTCTCGGCTCTCACCCGTAAGACGCACTCTATGCGACTCATGGTTCGGCAAGTCACGCGAAGAAATCGGTTTCCCCCGCTCACCTCGCCCAACCCCCGCCGTCTACACAAATGTAGTTCGAACCTGACTCCGGAGTCAGCGCAAGCATGAGCCTCAGCGATGTGATTGTTCTCGGCGGCGAAGGCCGCCGGCATCCAAGCCCCTTTGCCCGTGGCCTCGAGCAGGGGACTGGCAGCGTAAAATCAGCGACAGCCGTGTCCAAGGTGGTCGCTCAATCCGGTACTCGCGCCAAGCTGTCTGCCGAGCAGTTGCAGGCTCGCCAACAGCAGCGCGCCGAGGATGATGAACTGATCCGCGCGGCCCAGAAGGGCGACCGCTCGGCCTTTGATTCGCTCGTCCGCCGTTATGACCGCAGCGTCCTTCGCCTCGCCCTGCACATGCTCGGCAACGAGCAGGACGCCCAGGACGTCCACCAGGACGCCTTCATCAAGGCCTACCGCCATCTGTCGAACTTCCGCTTCGAGTGCTCCTTCTACACCTGGCTGTACCGCATCGTCACCAACCTCTGTCTCGACCAGCTGCGGCGCAGAAAGAGCCGCAAAGAGGATCCGGCGACCGTGCTCGACGCCACCGGCCAGGAGATGGACCTTATGGCCAATCTCCAGGACGAGCGCTCCATGGCCAATCCGGCGCGCGAACTGGAGCGCAAGAACATGAATATCGCGATCCAGAGCGCTCTCGATGCGCTTACACCTCGCGAGCGCACCGTATTTGAGTTGAAGCACTACCAGGGATTGAAACTGCGGACGATCGGCGAAATGCTCTCGACCACAGAGGAGACAGCCAAGAACACGCTCTTCCGAGCCACACGCAAGCTGCGCGCACGGCTCATCGATGTCCGATGAAAAGATGTTCGCTAATCGCGCCAATCGGAAGAGAAAGTTATGAACACGAAAGCCGGTAGCACCCGGCCGGAGTCCAACCAGCAGCACCGAGTACGGGCCACGTAGAGACGCCGGTTTCGCGGACACGATCGTTAGAGATCCGCAGGCGGCGCAGGACAAAACGTTGCAGAGGTCAGTTGTGGAGTACGCATTATGAATTGTGAGAATGCTCAGCAAAATATCGTTCTCGCCCAGTACGGCGAGCTTCCTGATGAGTTGCAGCTTTCGCTCGAGCAGCACCTGAGCGGATGCGAAGACTGTCGCCGCGAGTGGAACGCCATGCTCGCTCTCGCCGAAGAGCTGGCGCTGCATCCCGTCGTCGAACCCTCCCCCAACCTTCTCGCCGCCTCCCGCATGCGCCTCGACGAGGCGCTCGATGCCATGCCCGCCCGCTCCCTCACGCAGCACCTCTGGGGCAACGCCTTCCGCTGGCTCGGCTACGTGCAGGGCGCGCCCGCGCTCACGGTTCTGCTCATCGGCCTCGGCTTCCTGGGCGGCGACATCATCGCCCGCTATCAGGCCGCGCACGCGCCCCAGCTTCCTCGTCCGGTCATCGTGTCCAGCGGTACCCAGGGCGCCATCGCCAGCGTCTCCGGCATCGAGCAGACTCCGAACTCCGCGCTCGTCAAGGTCAGATACAACCGCCTCGTCCCGGAGACCGTGCAGGGCTCGCTTGACGATCCGCAGATTCGCCAGCTTCTGATGCTCGGCGCCAAGCTCGCCACCAGCAAGGACGTCCACGCCGATTCGGTTGCACTCCTTGCCAGCGAGTGCCTCGCCGGCCACGGCTGCAACGGCGACGACACCTCCAGCCCCGACAACATTCGTGGCACGCTGCTCGCCAGCCTGCGCTATGACAAGAGCCCGCAGGTGCGGCTCAAGGCGCTTCAGGGGCTCGAGCCCTACGTCGCTCAGGATGAGAACGTGCGCAACGCCGTCCTCGAGACGTTGATGAACGATCAGAGCCCCGACGTGCGCAGCGAGGCCGTCTCTCTGCTCGAACCCGTGCAGGCCGACTCCAGCGTGCGCCAGGTGCTGCGCTCGGTCTCCTCGCAGGACTCCGACGCCGCCATCCGCAATGCATCGTTCCAGGCACTTCAGAGTTCTGCGGATATCGAGTAGGGTGTACACGATGCAGCAGAATGCGATCTTCCCGTCAGGATGGCTCGCAGACAGCCGGTGCGACACTCCAGCTCAACAGCCAGCCAGGTCGTTGCACCTCGCAGTCTGCGCGCTTGCCTTCTCCGGTCTGCTGTTCCTGCCCGCCTGCCCCGCGAAGGCATCCGCATCCCACGCAGTCCATCAGGCCGGCGCCCATGCCGCCGCTCAGCGCGCGCCGGGCTATCTCGGCATCGAGTTCCATGACCTCACCAACGAACAGGCGGCGGCGATGCATCTGCGCGGTCCGCGCGGCGTGGAGGTGGTGCTGGTCGACCATGACGGTCCCGCCGCCAAAGCCGGGCTTGAGCCCCACGACCTCATCACCGGCCTCAACGGGCACATCGTCGCCAGCGGCGAGGCCTTGCGGCGCATGATCCACGACGCAGGCGCGGACGTCAACGTCAAGCTATCCATCTTCCGCGACGGCAATCCCCTCACCATCAACGCGCGGCTGGCCAACCGCGAGCTGGTCGAACGGCGCGCCTTCGCGCACATCATGACGCCCACTCCTCCCCCAGCCCCCATGGCAGCGGCCGGCTTCACCGACAGCTATACGGTCGATTCGCCCGCGCCCATCAAGAATCAAACCTTCTTCAGCTCCATGTTGCACACCCCGCCCTTCACCGGCCTGCTCGTCGAGGCCATGCAGCCGCAGCTCGCCAGCTTCTTCGGCGCGCCCCACGGCTCGGGCCTGCTGGTGCAGGCGGTCGACCCCGGCAGCCCGGCCGCTACCGCCGGCCTGCACGCCGGCGACGTTATCCTGCGCATGGACGGCGAATCCCTGCGCTCCACCTCCGAATGGAGCAAGCGCCTCTACGCAGGCAAAGGCCATCCCATCAACCTGACCGTGCTGCGCGACCACCGCGAGCTGACCGTGACGTTGCAACCCGACCCCAAGCGCCACTCCTAGCCGCGCAGGCCCCACGACTTCAAAAATTTGTCATCCTGACCCCGAGCGCAGCCGAAGGGGAAGGATCTGCTTTAACTCGAAACGCACAACGCGAAACGCATCAAGACCAGCTGTTGCTGTTGCCCTTGCTGTTGCTGTTGCTGTTGCCCTTGCTGTTGCTGTTGCCCTTGCTATTGCTGTTGCCCTTGCTGTTGTCTTTGCCTTCTCTGGTTGACATCCTTCGCCACAGGCAGAGGATCTGCGTCTTTGGCCGTTCCGGGGCGCGAACGCGCCTCTGCCTTTGCTCTTGTTTCTCAGCTCCGGCAAAGGCTCACTCTGGAGAATTCGGTTTCGCAAAGCGCCACCGGTCCAAGCGCCAACGGCGCGCCCTATACCAGCCTGGGGCAACGCCCCAGGAAAGCTGCCGAAGGCCGAAGCGCAGCCCGAAGGGCGAAGCGCCTGAATTGCCCTCTTCCACCGCGCCACAACCCCCACCCGACACCGCCTGCCCAAGAGAAATCCCAAAATCTTGTCAAGCCCCAAAACCACCTAACTCCATGCAAACAAAGATAAAAATCGCTGCACATTAATTCCACTCAACTCTCTATAATAGATATAGAGATCAAAACTCCCAACGAATCTGGGTGCCCCATTCATGACGACGGCTTCATCGTCGGCATGGGTGGGGTTCGATGTTAGGGGTCATCACAGAACCCGCCGCAACCCTCTCATTCCAGAGATTTTTCCCACAAAATCTCTGGAATCAATAGTTTGCGGTGAAAATTAGTTGTAAGTCACTGACTCCAAAGGATGGACGGCAAAGAGAGGGGAGGGGGAGCCTCCCTAGCCAGCCACAAAAATCCGTTCGCTAATCCCTGCTCCCCTACAACACCCGGCTGTGCCGATATCCCGCAGCCGTCAACGCCGCCAGCAACTCCTCCACCTGCTCGCGTCCGCGTGTCTCCATGGTAATGTCGATCGCCGTATCGCCAAGGTTCACACCGTAGTACGCGCGGTTATACAGCGTGTCGACGATGTTCGCATTATGCGCGGCGATGATCTGGGTCAGCTCGGTCAGCGCGCCGGGACGATCCAGCAGATGAATGCGCAGCCGGATCAGCCGCCCATCCTGCACCAGGCCGCGCTCGATGATGCGGCTGAGCAGCGTCACATCGATATTGCCGCCGCCAACGATCACCGCCATCCGCGTGCGCGCCGGCAGCGAAGTCCGCCCCTGCAGGACCGCTGCCAGCGCCACAGCGCCCGCGCCTTCGGCCAGCGTCTTCTCGCGCTCCAGCAGCGTGAGGATCGCCGACGCAATCTCGTCCTCGTCCACCGTGACGATCTCGTCCACGTATCGCGCGACCACCGGATACGTAACCTCGCCCGCACGGCGAACCGCGATACCGTCGGCGATGGTCATCGCCGGCTCCAGCGTGACAGGGTGATGCTCGCGGACCGCTGCCTGCATCGAGGGCAGACGCGAGGTCTGCACGCCCACAACCCGCACCTCAGGACGCGACTCCTTCACAGCGCAGGCAACGCCGCCGATCAGCCCACCGCCGCCGATAGGAACGACGACAGCCTCCAGGTTCTCCACCTGTTCCAGTAGTTCGAGGCCAATCGTTCCCTGGCCAGCCATCACCAGCGGATCGTCGAACGGATGGATGAAGGTCATGCCGTCGGCCTCGCAGCGGCGCGTAGCCTCCTCGCAGGCGGCATCGTAGTTGGCGCCGTGGAGCACGACCTCCGCGCCGAAGTTGCGCGTGGCCTGCACCTTTACAAGCGGCGTCGTCAGCGGCATGACGATCACCGACCGGATGCCGCGCTGCGTCGCGTGATACGCCACGCCCTGCGCGTGGTTTCCTGCGCTCGCCGCGACGACGCCGCGCTGGGCCTGTTCTTTTGTGAGCGTGGCGATCTTGTTCAGCGCGCCGCGCTCCTTGAAGCTGCCCGTCATCTGCAGGTTTTCAAGCTTCAGAAAGATGTTCTGCCCGGTCTGGCGTGAGAGCATCTCCGACCGCTCGCAGGGCGTACGATACACCGCGCCGTTCAGGCGTTCGCGCGCCGCCAGAACATCGGCCAGCGTCAAAGAGGGAACTGCAATCGTGCTCATTGTTCTTATCGTAGCCGAGCGAGCCTCAAAATCCTTCGCCTAGCCATCAGCGGCTGAAGCTGGTCTCCATCTTTTCGCGATGCCGCTCCATCGCCAGCTCGATCAGCCGGTCGATGAGTTTTGCATACGGCAGCCCGCTGGCCGCCCACAGCTTGGGGTACATGCTGATCGACGTGAACCCGGGCATCGTGTTGATCTCGTTCAGCACGATCTCGGCAGGCTTGCCCTTCGCTGCCGGAGCCATCAGGAAGTCCACGCGCGCCAGTCCCGCGCAGTCGCACGCCTGGAAGGCTGCAATCGCCATCGCCCGGATCTTCTTCTCCTCGGCCTTGGTGAGCTTGGCGGGAATGATGCTGACGCTCTCGTCCGGCCCGGAGAGCTCGTACTTGGCCTCGTAGTCGTAGAACTCTTTGGCGGGGACGATCTCGCCGACGACACTGGCCTCCGGCGCGTCGTTGCCGAGGACGGCGACCTCAAGCTCGCGCGGCTTAACACCCGGGCCGCCGACGCCTTGCTCCACGACGATCTTGCGGTCAAAACTCGCGGCCAGGTCCATCGCCGCCGCCAGCTCGCCGCGATCATGCACCTTACTGATGCCGACCGAGCTGCCCAGGTTTGCGGGCTTCACAAACAGCGGATATTTCAACATCTTTTCGATGGTCTTCGTCGCACGCTTCGGGTCGGCGCGCCATTCAGAACGCAGCAGCGTAACGTGCGGCGTGAGAGGAAGGCCCGCAGCGCTGAAGAGCCGCTTCATCGCGTCCTTATCCATGCTCGCGGACGAGCCCAGCACGCCCGACCCGACATAAGCGATATCCGCAAGCTCAAACAGCCCCTGAATCGTTCCGTCTTCGCCAAACGTGCCGTGCAACACCGGAAAGACGACGTCGAGCCCGGTGCGCACGCCCGGCTCGGCCGCCGCAGCAGCGAGCGTAAGTCCGATCTCTCCGCTGGCCTTCGCCGCTTGTGTCTCGCCGCCCAGAAGATGCTGCGCAGCGGAGTTCTGCAGCCAGCGCCCTTCCTTGGTAATCCCGAGCTCGACCACCTCATACTTCTTGCGGTCGATCGCCTTCAGAATGGAGCGCGCAGAGCGCAGCGAGACCTCGTGCTCGCCGCTTCTGCCGCCAAAGAGAATGCCTACGCGAAGTTTCTTACGGGCCATGTCTCTTTCAGTGTGCGACACGAGCGGCTTGTGCATGAGCACAGGGCACGGACCGGAACCTCAAGCGATACTGATAGCGCTGCCGTTCACACATTGAACTTGAAGAAAAGGATATCGCCATCCTTGACGACGTACTCCTTGCCTTCGGAGCGCAGCAGCCCAGCTTCTTTGACGGCCTGCTCGCTGCCCAGGCGGAACAGGTCTTCGCAGTTGTAGGCCTCGGCGCGGATGAAGCCACGTTCGAAGTCGGAGTGGATGACGCCCGCCGCTCCGGGAGCTTTCGTTCCTCGGCGGATCGTCCACGCGCGGACCTCCTGCACACCCGCCGTGAAGTAAGTGATGAGGCCGAGCAGGCGGTAGGCGGCGTGGATGAGGCGGTTGAGGCCGGGCTCCTCGAGACCCATTTCGGCGAGGAACTCCTGCCGCTCGGCAAGCTCGAGCTGCGCGATCTCGGCTTCCATGGCCCCGCAGATGCGCACGACTTCAGAGGCTTCTTCGGCGGCGCGTTTTTCTACCTGCTGGGTGAGCTCGTTGCCGTTGACGATGCCAGCCTCGTCGACGTTGGCGACATAGAGCTGCGGCTTCATGGTGATGAGGAAGAGCTCGCGGGCGGCGAGCTTTTCGTCGTCGGTGAGCTCGGCGGTGCGGGCCGGCTTGCCAGTGTTGAGGACGGCGAGCAGCTTCTGGATGGCGGAGAGCTCGGACTTCTGCGCGGCGGTGGCGGATGCGCCCTTGGCGGCTTTTCCGGCTTTGAGGCTGCGTTTCTCGACGGTGTCGAGGTCGGCGAGCAGGAGCTCGGTGTTAATGATATCGATGTCGTGCAGCGGGTTGACGGCGCCCGCGACGTGAACGACCTCGGGGTCAGAGAAGCAGCGGACCACGTGGAGAATGGCGTCGGTGGCGCGGATGTGGCTGAGGAACTGGTTGCCAAGGCCCTCGCCCTTGCTGGCTCCCTCGACGATGCCGGCGATGTCGATGAACTCCATGGTGGTGGGCACGATGGAGTGCGGCTTCACCATCGCCACGATGCGGTCCATGCGGTCATCCGGCAACGGTACGATGCCGACGTTGGGGTCGATGGTGCAGAACGGATAGTTCGCCGCCGGCGCCTTGGAGGCGGTGAGCGCGTTGAAGATGGTGGACTTGCCGACGTTCGGCAGCCCGACGATTCCGCAGTTCAGAGGCATGTGTGGTGATAATCCTTCACTTCTATTGGAACATGGAGCGAAGGCCGGCTCGGACGGCAGCGTTCAGGCCGAGCCCTCAGTCTGGATGTCGCGCCGCAGCCTTTCCAAGCGTCTTCAGGCCGCGAGCGATCTGCCGCCGTTCCTTCGCGCTGAGCGCCTGCCCGAGCTCATCCACCTGGGCTGCATGGGCGGCGAAGACACGCCCGATAAGGTCGCGGCCTTTGCCGGTAAGGTCGACCAGGCGCACCCGCCGGTCGGAGGAGCTGTTGGTGCGCGTCACGAGCCCGCGCTTGAGCAGACGATCGACCGCCACGCTGATCGAGCCCGGCGTCAAAAAGACCTTCGGCCCAATCGTATTGACCGGCATAGCTCCTTTGTGGAGCAGGGCCTCCAGGAGGCGAAACTCGGACTCCCCGAGACCGCTGTCGCGCAGCGTGTGCTCCGTGAAGCCGAGAAGCGAGTGGTAGGCCTTGATGAGCACCAGCCAAAGCTGCGTTCCCGAGGTTTTATGGGAGTCCGCTTTGTCTGCCTTGGCAGCTTTGGCAGCCTTATTCGCACCAGCAGCCTTTGTTTTGTCGGATTGCGACCTTTCCGGTTTGCCGGATTTCGCTCTCTGCATCGTTTTCATATCCATCGACATCAATATAATTGAAGTGGATGGATTTGGGAAGGATCGATATGCAGATTGGGATCGATAGTTTTGTCGAGATGGTAACGCAGGACAGCCGGCCTTCTGCCCAGCGCGGACAAGAGCGGGTCGCGCAGCTGCTTGAAGAGATTGAGCTTGCCGACCGCGTTGGCCTGGACGTCTATGGCATCGGCGAGCACCATCGCGAGGAGTACATCGCCAGCTCGCCCGCCGTGCTGCTGGCCGCGGCCGCCGCGCGGACGGAAAACATCCGGCTCACCAGCGCCGTCACCGTGCTCAGCTCGGACGATCCCGTGCGCGTCTTTCAGGACTTTGCCACGCTGGACCTGATCTCCAAAGGTCGTGCCGAGATCATCGTCGGGCGTGGGTCGTTCATCGAGTCGTACCCGCTGTTCGGTTACGATCTCGAAAACTACGACGAGTTGTTCGCCGAAAAACTCGATCTGCTGCTTCACCTGCGCGATGAGGTGAAGGTCTATTGGGAGGGCAAGCACCGTCCGTCGCTGGCCGGGCAGGGCGTTTGGCCCCGGCCTGTGCAGACGCCGCTGCCCATCCGGCTGGGTGCGGGCGGAACGCCGAACTCCTTCGTTCGCGCGGGCAAACTCGGCCTTCCGCTCACCGTGGCCATCATCGGCGGCGAGCCCCACCGCTTCCGCCCGCTCATCGACCTCTATCGCGACGCCGGCCGCCGAGCCGGTCATGCGCCCGAGGCGCTCAACGTCGCCGTGCACTCGATCGGCTACGTCGCGGAGACTGACCAGCAGGCCGCGGAGGAACTCTGGCCGGCGTATTCGCATACCTTCGGGCGCATTGGCCGCGAACGCGGATGGGGGCCCATGACGCGCCCCGCCTTCGATGCACAGCTCGGTCCCACGGGAGCCTTCGTAGTCGGCTCCCCGGAGACGGCGGCAGCGAAGCTGCGGCACATCAGCGAAGCCCTGGGCGGGGTTTCGCGAGTAACCCTGATGATGTCCGGCGGCCCAATCGCGCATGAAAAGATGCTGCTGGCGATCGAAATGTTCGGTAGTAAGGTGAAGCCGCGGGTGGAGGATGCGGTTTTGGCTTCGTAAAGGGTAAGGCGGGGGACATGTTTCCCGCGGCCAGGTGAGCTTGCAGTGTGGGCTTAGGGATAGATCCTGTTCAGCGTTCTCGCGAACGGTATCGTCTCGCGCACATGTTCCAGTCCGCAGATCCACGCCACGCAACGCTCAATGCCCATCCCGAAGCCCGAGTGCGGGACCGAGCCGTATTTGCGCAGGTCCAGATACCACTGGAACGCGGCGAGCGGGAGGTTGTGGGCTTCAATGCGCGACTT
The DNA here is from genome assembly GCA_036509515.1 of Acidobacteriaceae bacterium. Lineage (GTDB taxonomy): Bacteria > Acidobacteriota > Terriglobia > Terriglobales > Acidobacteriaceae > Granulicella. The sequence goes on along the minus strand of DATCFM010000075.1, from coordinate 11,916 downwards.
CAGCAGGTCGTAGTCGTCGATGCGCTGCGAGCCGCCAATGATCTCGCCATAGCCTTCCGGGGCGAGCACGTCCACGCACAGCGCCTTGGTTGGGTCCGCCGGATCGGGCTGCATATAGAAAGCTTTCACGACCCCAGGATAGCGGTGCACCATGACCGGCTTGGCGAACTGGCTGCTGATGTAGGTCTCGTCGGGTGAGCCGAAGTCGTCGCCATAGGTGTGCTCGTTCTCGAGCTTGCCGGCCTTGTACGCCTCTTGCAGCATCGCGTGGGCCTCGTCGTACGTCAGCCTCGGATAAGGCTCCGGTGTAGCAACCGCTTCAAGTTTAGCGACGTCGCGGCCAATGACGGCGAGGTCCGCGCGATGCTCGGCGAGCACGCGCGTGACGATGTGCCCGAGGAAGGTTTCGGCCAGGTCCATCAGGCCGTCCAGGCCCAGATAGGCGACCTCCGGCTCGATCATCCAGAATTCGGTGAGATGCCTGCGGGTCTTGGATTTTTCAGCGCGAAAAGTCGGGCCGAAGCTGTAGACCTTGCCCAGCGCGAGCGCTGTAGCTTCAATATAGAGCTGGCCGGACTGCGTGAGATACGCCATCTCATCGTCGAAATACTTCATCTCAAACAAATCCGATGTCCCCTCGCATGCATTTGGCGTGAGGATAGGCGGGTCAGTGCGGACAAATCCATTGATATCAAAGTGTTCTGCGGCCGCCCGCATAATCGCTGCACGAACGCGAAGGATCGCCGACTGGCGCGGTGTACGGATCCATAGATGGCGATGCTCCATGAGGAAGTCGACGCCATGCTCCTTACGCGAGATGGGGTACGGCGTCTCTTCCGATATCCGCTGCGTAATGGTGACGTCGTGCACATCAAGCTCGACGCCGGAGGGCGCGCGCGCGTCTTCGCGGACAGAGCCGGTGACGACCAGCGAGGACTCGAGCGTGAGGTTCTTGAGCGTGTCGAAGACCTGCTCAGGCACAGCGGCTTTGGGGACAATGCCCTGCACGGTGCCCGTGCCATCGCGAAAGATCGGGAAGAGCAGCTTGCCGGACGCGCGCAGATTGTAGAGCCAGCCGCGCAGAGTAACGGTCTGGCCGATGTGCTGCGGAAGGTTGGCGATGGTGGTGACGGGGGCTGCGGGGATGGCTTCGGCTTCGCTCATGACAGCGTTGATTGTAGTTGTTTCAGCTACCGCTTAAAGATTCGCCATGATCTCCGTCGCTCGTTGGGCGCGGCGGGTGATCTCAGCTATATCGGCGGTTAAGTCGTAAGCGATTTCGAGAATGCCCGCGGGCTTGGTCTTGAGCGCGGCGATGTGCCGGTCGACTGCGGCGAAGTCGGCGGTGCCGTCGCCGGGCCACAGGTGTTCGTCCTTGCCGCTGCCGGAGTCGCCGCCGTGATTGTCGTGAACGTGAAGTTCAATTAGCCGGTCACCGAGCACCGAGCTAAACGCTTCGAAGGCGAGATCGATGCCGGTCTTTGCAGGGGCGTGGCTGGTCTCAGGCGTGCCCTGGACGAGGTTCGCATGGCCCAGGTCCAGGCAGAATCCGACCGTGCTGAAGTGCCCAACGGTCACGATCTCCGCGAGGTGCTCGGGCGTGGCCACATCGTTGTTCAGGTTCTCCAGCAGGAGCTTGACCCCAAGCGGGCCGGCGAAGGCCTTCAGGTGTTCGAGCGAGGTCATCGAGTCGTCAAGCGCGCGCGTGTCCCACGTGTCGTCATTTCGTCCCAGGTGGAGCACGCAGGAGCGAAAGGCAATCTGCTCGGCGGCTTCGAGCGCGCGCTTCACCTCGTCCATGGCGGCGATGCGCGCGGATTTGCTGGTGTCGATGAGGTTGAGCGAGGCCGCGGTGTGGCGGCTCCAGATGGCCTCATCCTCCGCCGTGAAGAGCGGCATGTGCATGGTGGCGGCCACGGGATGGGCGCGAAACCACGCTGCAATGTCGCGCACGGCGGAGCGGTCGGCGTAGTCGAAGTGGTGGCGCGAGGCGAAGACCTCGATCACCTGGGCGCCGGCGGCGTGCAGGGTGTCGAGACGGCCGGGCGTCAGGCGCTCGGGCAGAAAAATGTGAGTAGAGATTCCAGGTTGCATCAATTATGAGAGTAACGCGTTGCGGTGTGCATCCGCGCGGAGAGGAATTCTTTGCCTTGGCAGGGATGCGAATAGAATGCGTAGCGATGGAGGGAATGGCATGCGGCGTTGGTTGAAGGTGGTGATCGCGGTGGGGATAGTGGCCTCGGGGAGTAGTGCGTTTCCGGCCCTGGGCCAGAGCGTCAAGGATGCACAGGAGCAGCTTCAGGTTCTCCAGAAAAAATACGACGACTTCGGCGGCTTGCAGCGCTACGCCCAGGCGAACGCGTCGCTGCCCGCGACGCAGCCCGGACGGGTGGTCTTCTATGGCGACTCGATCACCGATGCATGGACGCTGAATGGCGGCAAGTTCTTTCCCGGCAAGCCTTACCTGAACCGCGGCATCAGCGGCCAGACAACGCCGCAGATGCTGGTTCGGTTCCGGCAGGATGTCATCGATCTGCATCCTGAGGCGGTGGTGATTCTGGCCGGGACGAACGACATTGCCGGGAACACCGGGCCGGAGACGCAGGAGATGATCGAAGACAACTTTCGCTCGATGACCGAGCTGGCGCGCGCCAACAGCATTCGAGTCATTCTCGCGTCTGTGTTGCCTGCGGCTAAGTATCCGTGGAAGCCGGAAGCGGGTGATCCATCGGAGAAAATCCACACGCTGAATGAGTGGATCGCGAGCTACTGCAAGCAGCAGAAGATCACCTACCTCGACTACTACTCGGCAATGGTGGGGCCGGATGGCGGCATGAAGCCCGGCATCAGCCTCGACGGCGTGCACCCGAACGCGGCCGGCTACGCCATCATGGAACCGCTCGCCGAGGCGGCGCTGGCGCAGTAGTGCAGAGAAGTATGGTCCTCAATACCCTGCGGCTTTGCCGTAGGAATGGCGCTGGTCCTGTCCGCCGGTCAGCTCGCCAGTGCTGGGATCGCGCGCGATGAGTTCACTGTCGCTCCAGGTGCCGGAGCTGTTCTCATCCTTGGCCCCGGCGCGTTCGACTGAGTAGCCGTCCGCTGCCAACGCGTCCACGACGTCCGTGGGGAACGCCTTCTCGAACTGCAGGACATCGGGCAGATATTGGTGATGGAAGCGCGGAGCATCTGCCGCCGCCTGGATATCTAACCCATTGTCGACCACGCTGATCAGGTCATTCGCGACCGTCGTGATGATCGTCGACCCGCCCGGCGAGCCAAGCACGAGCCGGAGCGCGCCAAACTTTTTGATGTGGCCGTGCGCATCGAGCACATCAGGGTGGCTGACGATGGTCGGCGTCATGCACGACAGCGGAGGCTTGCCCGGAGCGATCGCGTTCGCCGGCCCCTGAATCAGCCCGAACCCATTGGGCACGCCCATCTTGCTGGCGAAGTCGTCCATCTCGTCGTTGAGCAGGAAGCCCAGGCCATCGACGGTCATGCCGTTGCCGAAGCCGAAGTTGAGCGTGTAGGTGGAAGCGACCGCGTTGCCGTCCGCATCGACGACCGAAAAATGCGTCGTCTGGTTCGACTCCGGCGCGAGAGGCGCCAGCTTCGGCGGCTCCGGCATAAAGCCTGCCGGGCGCACCAGCGTTGCCGAGGGCGATGGCCTCAGCGGATCGATACTCTTGCGCCAAGCGGCCGCATAGGCTGGGTCCGCCATCTGCTTGAGCGGCATGTGCGGGTTGAAGTCCGGATCGCCGAGATAGTCGGCGCGGTCCATATAGGCGCGGCGAAAGGCCTCGGTTATGTAGTGGACCTGCGCGGGCGAACGGTCCGGACCAAGCTTCGGAAGATCGTAGCCGCTGAGGATGTTGAGAATCTCGATCAGCACGATACCGCCGGAGCTGGGCGGCGGCGACGTGAGAACCTGCAGCCCGCGATAGTGCCCGACCAGCGGCGTGCGCTCCTTCACCTGATAGTCGGCCAGGTCCTGCGCGGTGATGAGGCCGCCATTGGCCTTCTCGTACGCCGCAATCTGCTTCGCCATCGAGCCCTTGTAAAACGTGCTGGGCTGCGCGGCAATGCGCTCGAGCGTGTGCGCCAGCTCCGGCTGCCGGAGGCGCTCGCCGGCCTTGTAGAAGTTGCCGTCGCGCTGAAAGATGCGATGCGAGCTCGCAAACTTTGTCAGGATGCGCGCGTGGAGATTGCCGGCCTCCGGCTCAGTGAGGACGAAGCCATCGCGGGCGAGTCGAATGGCCGGCTGCATCACCTTGCGCAAGCCAAGCCGGCCGTAATGCTTCTCCGCATAGACAAGCCCGGCAACGGTCCCTGGAACGCCGGAGGCCTCGGGGCTCTGCGTGCTCATGTGCGCAATCACGTTGCCCTGCGCGTCGAGATACATGTTGGCGTTCGCCGCGGCGGGAGCCTTCTCGCGGTAGTCGAGAAAGTGCGGCTGCCCCTGCGCAAGCTTTTTGGACGCCGGACGAATCAGCATGAAGCCGCCGCCGCCGAGATTGCCCGCCGCCGGATAGACCACAGCCAGCGCAAACCCGACAGCCACTGCCGCATCGACAGCGTTGCCGCCCTCGCCCAGAATCTCCACACCCGCGTCCGTCGCGTCATGGTGGATCGAGACCACCATCGCGTGCTGCGCGCGCACGGGAGCAACGCCTTGGGGTGACGCGGATACTTGAGTTGCTGACTGAGCGGTTGCGCTGAAGGCGAACAGCGCCAGCGTGGCGGCAGTGAGGAGTTTGTAATGCAGTGCGTTCTTCATCGAGTTCTCAAAAGCAGCGGAACTCAATGATAGCGGCAACGCCGCTACAGAATCGAACAGCCAAGATCGACGGGTCTCAGTTCTGGATTCTTTTAGGCAGTCTCAGCTTTCGGCTGGCGCGGCTGGATGCTGTCGCGCTCCACTAAAGCCCGGGTCTCTTCCAGGGTCAGGAGCGCCCCATCGACGAGAAACTCATACTCGCCCGCATTTTCAGGGACAGGAATCACGCTCTCCACCTTGTGGCCCCGCTGGCGGAGAGTACGAACGATCAGCCCAGTGTCTATCACGCCTTGACCTCACTCTTTGCGTTCTCGAGCGTCGGCCCTGCCTGAATCTGCCCGGCCTTAGCCCTTGACGATCTTCCCAGCTTTGATGCAGCTTGTGCAAACCCGAACACGCTTGGCGACGCCATTATTAAAGGCCTTCACCGTCTGCAGGTTGGGGTTCCACCGCCGCCGCGTCACATTATGCGCGTGCGAGACGTTGTTGCCAAACTGCGGTCCCTTGCCGCAAAGCTCACATACCTGTGCCATAACCGATCTCCAGAAAACCAAACTTGTGTCGCAAACTCGCTCGCGCAGCCTACCCGGTCCAGCTCTGGGCGCCCAAATCCCCATACGGAGAGGAGGGCCTGCGGTGAGGGAGTGGTAGGCACGATTGGATTCGAACCAACGACCTCTACCGTGTCAAGGTAGCGCTCTAACCAACTGAGCTACGCGCCTAAAGTGCGTACACGTTAGTGTACCTTGGACGGCCACCTGCGGCAACCGGTGAGCGGTTCAGCGCTCCTGCTTCGCGGAACGCTCTTCGTCTTCTCGGTTGCTCATGATCGCCGCATAAAGGCCCACGCCGGCAATTACCAAACCTACTGCGATTGTTGCAATTACTGCCGTCATATCACGAGCCCCTTTCCGAGTATTCCAGCTAATCCCTAATGTACACCGCTAAAAGGCCGGCAGCGGCATAACAGCATACAGAAGCGGCCAGGCTACCTCCGATCAAACGCGTCGTAATCCCGGAGTGACCGTGCTGCACGTACTCGTCGAGCACGGGGAATACAAAGAGCAGAACACCGACCTCGGCGAGAGAATGTCTCTGTCATCTTCGCGAGGCGCTTGAATCCTCCAATCGGAGGCCTGAAGAGAACTTGCATGGTCAATGAAACTCCGCTGACGTAGTCCGCCCATCATAACCTGGCGCTTCCTTTTGCGATCCTTGCCGGATGTTGCTTCTAAGGTCGTCGAGCGCACCTCAGTGCAGTCCCCCTAATGCAGCCCCAGGTGCGCGCTCATGGCCTCCAGGCTGTAGCCCTTGGTCTCCGGATAGATCGCCAGCACCACCACGAACTCCACCACCATCATCCCCGCAAAGAACCAGAACGGCGCCGCCCGCGAATACGCCGCGATCACCGGAAACGCGGTCGCAATCGCCGCATTCATCACCCAGTGCGAGCTTGAGCCGAGGCTCTGTCCCTTCGACCGCACATTGGTCGGGAAGACCTCACTCAGGTACACCCAGATCACTGCGCCCTGCGAGATGGCGAAAAATACAATAAAGCCGATAAGCAGCGGCAGCAGCAGATTTTGATGTGAGTTCGTGCCGTACACAACCGCCACGCCTGCCAGGCACACCGCATCCCCCGCCGCGCCAATCAGCAGCAGCGTCTTGCGCCCCACCTTGTCGATCAGGCTGATGCCCACGAGCGTCGCCGCCAGGTTCGCCGCGCCGATCACCACCGCCTGCACATTCGCCGACACCGCGCTGAACCCCGCGCTGCGGAAGATGTCGTTCAGGTAATACAGAATGGCGTTGATGCCGGAGAGCTGGTTGAAGAAGGCGATCGAGATGGCCAGAAAGATCAGCAGCCGGTAACGCCGCGTGAACAGGTGATCGTGCGTGGCGCCGCTCTCGGCCTCGAGCGACCGCCGGATCGCATCCACCTCCGCCTCGGAGTCCGGTGCGCCCATGGCAAACAGAATCCGCTGCGCCTCGTCGAAGCGGTTGCGCGAGACCAGCCAGCGCGAGCTCTGCGGAACGGAAAGCAGCAGCAGCAGAAAGAACACCGCTGGGACCACACCCACCCCGAACTCCCACCTCCACTGCGCCGGCCCCACAACATAGTGCGACACAATCGCGTTGGACAGATACGCCAGCAGGATGCCGACGACGATGTTGATCTGAAACAGCCCCACCAGCCGCCCGCGCCACTTGGCCGGCGCCAGCTCCGCAATGTACACCGGCCCCAGCACCGACGAGCCGCCGATCCCCAGGCCGCCCAGCGCGCGAAACGCCAGCAGGCCCCACCACGGCCCCGCAAACGCGCACCCCGCCGCCGAAACGACATACAGAACCGCCATCAGCCGCAGCGCCGACCGACTGCCCATCCGCTGCCCCAGCAGCCCGCTGAACATCGCACCCAGGATCGTGCCGTAGAGCGCCACCGCGACCGTCAGGCCCTTCTGCGCCTCGGTCAACACATAGTGAATCTGCAGCGCATGCGTCGTCCCGGCGATGACCGCCGTATCGAACCCGAACAGCAGCCCACCCAGCGCCCCCGTAAGCGCACTGCGGACCAGCAGCCAGATCGCGCGTCCCTGGCCTGTCCTCATCGAGCCACCTCGTGCCTATTGAAGTTCAGCCAAGATAACACTCATCCGGCACTCACTCCCGCTCTCACGCCGCCGAACTCGACGCGTCGCTCTGCGCTTGCACTTTGCGCAGCGTGATCCACGCATACTGTGCAGCCGACAGCGGCGCCAGCACCGCAACCGTCTTCAGCAGCGCCACCAGCAAACCGCCCAACCGAATATGCGGCGCTACCTGCGCCGTCATTACCAGCAGCACCGTAAGGATCTGCAGACACGTATTCACCTTGCCCAGCCACGTCGGGCGGAAGTCACGCAGAATATTCGTCACATACAGCAGCGTCGAGATCAGCAGAATCCCCAGGTCGCGGCTGAAGACCAGCACCGTCACATACCGGGGAATCACCCCCACATGCGTCAGCACCAGAAACAGTGTGCTCAGCAGCGCCTTGTCGGCAATCGGATCGAGATACTGCCCCAGCGTCGTTCGCTGCTTCAGCACCCGGGCCAGCAGCCCATCCATCCCGTCGGAAAGCCCTGCCAGCCACAGCAGCACAAAGGCGAAGACCCAGTGCGCGTCCAGTATCTCGATGACCAGAAACGGCACGGCAAACATCCGCAGCATGGTCAACACATTCGGCGCCGAGCGGACTTGTCTTAAGCTGTTCAAGCTGTTCACGAATCAATCACAAATCGGCCACAGTCGATTTAGGTGGAATTTCGATGGTAGCCGATTTCTCGCTGGCCCGAGGTTTCTCGCTGGCGCTACGCAAAGGCTCCTCACTACTCCGCTGCGAGCCTTCGCCCGCAGCCGTTCCGATCCGCTTCTCAAAAACCATCGACGTCTTCGTCTGCCGATAGCCTTCCCGCGCATAGAACCGGTGCGCGTCCTCACGGCTGCTGCGCGAGGTCACCCGCAGCTTCTCCACGCCATGCTCCCGGCTAAACCGTTCCGCCTCCTTACACAGCCGTACGCCGATCCCCCGGCCGCGCAACCCATCCCTCACCACCAATCCGCCAATCAACGCAAACGGCGCGGACTGCAACCTGCACTGAATCGAAACCTCGATCCACCCCACAACCTCGCCGCCGAGACACGCAACAAATCCGGCCTGAATGTCTATGCAGCTCTCAGATCTCGCCATCCACCGCCGAACATCCTCCACCGTCCGCTCATAGCCCAGCTGCCGAATCAGCTCGACGACCCGCTCCGCATCGTCCGCTTCGAGCGGCCTCATGGTCACTTCAACGTCCTTGACCTTCCCCGCTTCCATAGCCAGCTATTATCTCGTCCGGACCTGTTCTCGCGGCGACCCGCACTGCTTTCAGATCAATCCCAACCAGTCCACATCAATTCAGACCAGATCGGTCTTGCTTCGCCGCCGCCCGCGCCGTACACTAAGAATGGGCACAATCCACGCACACTTGCGTTTTCGCCCCACTCTCCCCATGCTGCGCCTGACCAAAAAAGCGGACTACGGCCTCATGGCCCTCAAATACCTCGCCGAGCAGACGCAGGAGGACGAACGCCGCGTCGCGCGATCTGCCAGCGCCGCGGCCTCCGCAAAAGTCATCGCCGAGGCCTACCACATTCCGCCGCAGCTTCTCGCCAAGATCCTCCAGACGCTCACGCGCGCCGGCATCCTGGTCTCCACCGCGGGCACCAACGGCGGCTACGCGCTTGCCCGGCCGGCCGGCGACATCACGGCCTTCGAAGTCATCCGCGCGATCGACGGCCCACTCTTCATCACCAGTTGCATCACCATTCACGGCACCTGCGACCTGCACGGCACCTGCACCATCAAAGAGCCGTTACGCAAAGTCAACGACAGCCTCAAGGACATGCTGAGCGGCCTACGCATCGCCGACCTCATCGAACCGGCCGATACATCGTCACCTGCCGCGCCCGTCGCCGGCGGCCTGGTCTCCATCGCGTTATAAATTTTCTGAACCCTGGGCCCTGCGCCCCGTACCTTGTTTAGGAGCAACAATCATGGCTGAGACTCTCGGAATGAACGTCACCCACAGCAACGAGGCTTTGCCTGCGGGCGTCAAGCTGCCCATCTACATGGACAATCACGCGACCACTCCGCTCGATCCGCGCGTGCTCGAAGCCATGATGCCCTACCTCACCGGCATCTTCGGCAACGCCGCCAGCCGCAACCACAGCTTCGGCTGGGAGGCTGAAGCCGCCGTCGAGCGCGCCCGCGAGCAAGTCGCCAAGATCATCGGCGCCACCGCCAAGGAAGTCATCTTCACCTCCGGCGCCACCGAGTCCAACAACCTCGCCCTCAAGGGCATTGCCGAGATGTACCGTGAGCGCGGCAACCACATCATCACCCAGGTCACCGAGCACAAGGCCGTGCTCGACACCTGCAAGAAGCTCGAAAAGCAGGGCTTCCGCGTCACCTACCTGCCCGTCCAGGCCGACGGTCTCATCGACCTCGAAGACCTCAAGCGCGCCCTCGTGACCGAGGGGCCGGACAAGACCATCCTCGTCTCCATCATGTACGCCAACAACGAGATCGGCGTCGTCCAGCCCATCAAGGAGATCGGCGCGCTGTGTCACGAGAAGGGCATTCTCTTCCATACCGACGGTGTGCAGGCTGTCGGCAAGATTCCTGTCAACGTCCTCACCGACAACATCGACGTGATGAGTCTCAGCGGCCACAAGATCTACGGGCCCAAAGGAGTTGGGGCGTTGTATGTGCGTAGACGCAACCCGCGCGTGCAAATCGCCGAGCAGCAGAACGGCGGCGGCCACGAGCGCGGCATGCGTTCGGGCACGCTGAACGTTCCGGGCATCGTCGGCCTCGGCGCGGCCTGCGAGATCTGCCAGCAGGAGATGGAAGCCGAGGCCAGGCGCGAGATCGAGCTCCGTGACTATCTCCGCGCCAAGCTCGAGAAAGCGCTCGACTACGTTCACCTCAACGGCAACATGGAGCACCACCTGCCCGGCAACCTGAACATGAGCTTCGTCTACGTCGAAGGCGAGAGCCTGCTGATGGGCATCAATGACATCGCGGTCAGCTCCGGTTCAGCCTGCACCTCGGCGACGCTCGAGCCCAGCTACGTCCTCAAGGCCCTCGGCCTCGGCGACGACGTCGCGCACAGCTCCATCCGCTTCGGTCTCGGCCGCTTCAACACCAAAGCCGAAGTCGACTACGTCAGCGACAAGATCATCGACGTCGTTCAGAAGCTCCGCGAGCTCTCCCCGCTCTACGAGATGGTCAAGGAAGGCATCGACCTCTCGAAGATCGAGTGGGCCGCCCACTAACTCTCAACCGCTCAAAATGCGAGAGGCGCAGCTTCGGCTGCGCCCTTTTCTTGAATGCCATTCTCCTGGAGCCGTCATCCCGGGGCGCAGCGGAAGGACCTCCGTATTTTGTCCGTAGCGCGATGAAAGCCCGTCGGCCTCTTTGATCTGGCCATACTGCATACGACCGCAACAGCAAAAGAGGTCAAAAGCCTTGCTTACTCGGCAGCATGCTCTTGTGCAGGATGCGGCCGACATAAATGCCATCCTCGTCAGCAACGTAAAAGATGACGTGGCTACCTTGTTCCATGCGACGCAGCCCCGGCACTGGGCCGCGATGCAGCCGTCCAAGACGCGGACTCTCGGCAAGCCGCAGACAGGCCATTTCAATTTCATCCAGATAACGTACGGCTTGGTCTTCATCCCAGACGCGTCGCGTGTACTCCGCTATGTCGTCGAGATCCGATCCGGCCAACAACGCATAGCGTACCGTCGCCACTAACGCCGTGCTCTCGGCGGCAATCCAGCGCGTTCACGAACACGCGCGAACACATCCCCTTTAGCCACTCCACTGGCAAATCCCGCCGCAATTGCCTCATCGAGCGCCTTCGCCTTCATCTCATCTTCAACTTCAGCGCGTTCCAGCGTCTCCAACGCAGCGCGTATGACCTCATCGGCATCCGCATAGTGCCCGCTCTTCACCTGAGCCGACACAAAGGCCTCCTGCTCATCGGTCAATCGGATGTCGCGAACTGCCATAATGGGCCTCTCACTTCCAACATACTCCAATGTGGAATTACATCATCTTGCAGTCCAAGCTACGAAGATCGGACACTGCCTTCCAAGGCTTTCACCCGCTCCTCCAATGTCTGCAGCAACTGTTCCAGCGTAGCCATTCGTTCACCGATGGAGCGACCGGAAGACGCCGCCACCGAATCACTTCGCTCACCGGTCGAAATCCCCTCGGCCTCGCCACCCAGCAGATGCATCCACCGGCTCTCTCTTGCCCCAGGCTGCCTCGCCATCTGCACCACCAGCGGCCCGCCGGCATCCCCACCCTCCTCGCGCGCCGCCATCCGCTCCAGCGTCGCCGTCACCGCCGCCGCATCGTCGAAGGCATACATCCGCTCCGCGCGCGCCCGTAACTCGGCGGTCGTCTGCGGCCCGCGCAGCAGCAGCAACCCGAGCACTGCAATCTCCGGCCGGCGCAACCCCAGCCGGTCATACGCCAGGTGCTCAAACTTCGACACCCGCGCATCCGCCAGCACCCGCACCAGCCCCAGGTTCTCGAGCTCGAA
>DATCFM010000074.1:0-26096 GCA_036509515.1 Acidobacteriaceae bacterium | reverse complement strand
TGGGGCTTTGGAGAGACGAAGGCTGCGGCCAACGCCGGAGGCCCCGGTGGCGAACCGGGAGGCCCTGGTGGCGGTGAACATGGACACCATGGCGGCGGCGGTGGTGGGCGTGGTGGCGGTGGGTTCGGCGGCGGCGGTGGTTCCAGTACCGGCAAGCATTACAACTTCGCACTGGGCTTGCAGGTGCAGAACCTGTTCGGCAACAAGGACCTGGGAACTCCGCAGGGAACGCTGAGTTCGCCGCAGTTTGGGCAGTCCACGCAGTTGACCGGCGGACCTTACACGTCTCAGAGCGCTGTGCGGCGAATTATGTTGCAGGCGTCTTTCAACTTCTAAACACGGAAGGCGGGAAGGGCAGAGGCGGATGTTGAGCCTCTGCCCCTCGTGTTTAAGAGCTCCGAATGTGGAGTCGGAGTGGATCTTGTGTTTTCGGTTGCCGGAGGTGAGTTGCCGGCGTTGAGCTATTCGTCGGGCGTGGAGAGGCCGAGCGTTGCGATAGGGCTACGCGAGCGTTTGGGCCGCGCGGCTTTGGCGGCGACGGCGGGCTGCTGAGGTGCGAGGGATTCAGATGCGGGCGATTCAAGCGATTCGGGTTTGGGTTCGGCGGCAACGGGCTCCGGGACCAGTGCGAGCTGGGCTGCGGCGGCGAAGACGACGGTCTTGGCGTTGAGGAACTCGCGCATGCCGGCGGCGGAGAGCTCGCGGCCATAGCCGCTTTTCTTGATGCCGCCGAAGGGAAGGCGCGGGTCGCTGGCGACGGTCGCGTTGAAGAAGACAGAGCCGCATTGCAGTTGCAGCGCGAGGCGTTGCTGCTCGGCGATCTCATCTGTCCAACAGCTTGCGCCGAGGCCGAAGGGCGTGTCGTTGGCGATCTCAATCGCCTCATCGAGCGAGCTGACAGGAAAGAGAAAGGCGAGCGGGCCGAAGGTCTCTTCGCGCGCGACGGGCGCAGAGTGCGGGAGATCGGCGATGACGGTGGGAGCGAAGTAGTTTTCGTTGCGCCTGAGGCGACGGCCGCCGGTGAGCAGACGACCGCCGGCGGTGATGGCGGCGTCGACCTGCACTTGGAGAGCATCGGCGATCTGGGCGGTGGCGAGCGGGCCAATCTCGGTGTCATCGAGCATGGGATCGCCGACGCGTTGGGCCGCCATGGCTTCGACGAAGCGCTCGGCAAAGGTGCGATAGATGGACTCGTGGATGATGAAGCGCTTGGCGGCGATGCAGCTCTGACCGTTGTTGATGCAGCGGGCTTTGACGGCGTTGGCGACGGCGGCATCGAGATCGGCAGACGGCATGACGATGAAGGGATCGCTGCCGCCAAGTTCGAGGACAGTCTTCTTGATGAGGAAACCGGCCTGCGCGGCGACGGCGCGGCCCGCGGCTTCAGAGCCGGTGACGGTCACGGCCGCGACTCGATCGTCGGCGAGGACCCTTTCTACCTGGGCGGATTCGATGAGCAGGGTCTGGAAGACGCCGCGTGGGAAGCCGGCGCGACGGACGAGCGCCTCGATGGCGAGTGCACACTGCGGAACGTTGGACGCATGCTTGAGGAGGCCGACGTTACCCGCCATAAGCGCGGGCGCGAGGAAGCGAAAGACCTGCCACAGCGGAAAGTTCCACGGCATGACGGCGAGCACGACACCGAGCGGATCCCAGCGCACGTAGCTGCGCGCGTGGTCAGAGGGGACCAGCTCCGGCGCGAGGATTCCTTTGGCGTTGTCCGCGTAGTACTGGCAGGCCAGCGCGCATTTGCGGACTTCAGCGCGGGCCTGGGTGATGGGCTTGCCCATCTCGGCCACCATGGTGGCGGCGAGATCTTCGAGCTCGGTATCGAGCAGAAGGATGAGGCGGCGCATCCAGAAGGTGCGCTGGGTGAGCGGCTCGGCGGGGTAGGTGCGGCTGGCCTCGAAGGCGAGCGCGAGCTTGGTTTCGATCGCCTCGGGCGCGAGCGCATCGAAGCTGCGGAGCAGATCGCCTGTGGCCGGGTTGAGAGACTGAATGGGCATGGCGCCAGATGAGCTGGAGGACGAGGATTCTGCTCGTCTCAGTGTAGACGCAGGGCCGTTATTCCGCTGAGAGTTTAGCCAGAGTGAGCGCGAGCACGTGAACGCCGAGCGCGATGGCTTCGGGAGTGGAGTACTCGTCCGGCCGGTGCGAGACGCCGTTGCGGCATGGGATAAAGAGCATGGCAACGGGAGCGATGGGCGCGATGAAGCTGGTGTCGTGATAGGCGCGGGCGACCATTCTGCGATACGAGGCGCCTTCGGATTTGCAGACGGATTCGAGGGTGGCGAGGATGTGCGGGTCGGAGAGCGCGGGGCTGTCGGCGTTGATGAGATCTTCGGTGATGTGGACGTTGCGCTGCCTCTGTATCGTTTCGATGTCGGCGTGGAGCGCGGCCATGACGGCGTTGCGTCGCGCGACGTCGGTGTCGCGAATGTCAAGCGTGAGTTGAACGCGCGAGGGAACGGAGTTGACGGCGCCGGGATGGACGGCGACCATGCCGACGGTAGCGACGGTGTCGACTCCGCTGTGGCCTGCTGCTTTCGCGCGGGCGTTGGCGGTGAGGGCGTGGCGTTCGACGGAGAGGATAAGATCGGCGGCTGCACAGAGCGCGTCGCGGCGGTCGGGCATCAAGAGCGCGCCGGCGTGGCCGCCGAAGCCCTCGACGGTGAAGCGGTAGCTGGCGGGCGCGGCAATGTTGGTGACGATGCCGAGCTGGATGTTGTCACGCTCCAGCAGAGGGCCTTGCTCGATGTGAAGTTCGATCCAGGCGGCGAAGTAGTTTGCGGGAAGCTTGACGCGGGCGAGCGGGCCGTGGAAGCCGGCGGCCTCGCGGACTTCGCGGAGCGTGAGGCCCTCGGGAGCGTTGGGGTCGATCTCGTGGAGACGATCGCGAATTTTGTCGGCGGAGTCTGGATCGAAGGCGCCGCCAAGCAGGCGCGAGCCGATGCAGCCGATGCCGAAGCGCGTGGGCTCTTCGCTGGTGAACATCAGGACTTCGAGCGAGCGCCTGGGCTGGAAGCCGGATTCTTTTAACCCGCGGAGAGCTTCGAGGCCGCCGAGCACGCCGACCGTGCCGTCGTACATGCCGGCGTGGGGGATGGCGTCGGTGTGTGAGCCGGTGCCGACGATGCCGAGCTTTGGGTCGGTGCCTTCCCAACGGAGGAAGGTGTTGCCGGCTGCGTCCTCGCGGACGGAGAAGCCTGCGTTTGTGGCGAGCGATTTCAGCCAGGCGCGGGCTGCGAGGTCGCGCGGCGTAAAGACGATGCGCGTGACGGCCTGTGTCGGCTTGGGAAGAGACTTGTCCTCGGTCGGCGGACAGTCGGTGAGGTGGGCAAGGTGATGAAGTTCAGCGAGGAGGCGGTCGGCGTTGAGGTGAAGGGTCACTTGTTCGCCTCCTTCTTCTCCTGTGCGCTGATCCTGGTGACGAGGTCCCAGAACTGAGCATTGTCTTTCAGCTTGGCGAGCGAATCATCAGAGGAGGGATCGGGGAACTGCTCGTGGGGAAGTGTGTTGTGGCGGCGGTCGAACGCCTGCTGTAGATGCTCGCGGGCCGCATCCGCGTTACCCTGCTCTGCATCCGCGCAGGCGAGATTGTAGTAGTAGAGCGGGTAGTCAGGATCGCGCGCGATCGCCGCTTCGTTGACCTTTCGCGAGCGATCGATATCGCCGGAGATACCATACGACATCGCAAGCTGGTCGGTGATGACCCGGCGAGTGTTTAGATTTTCTGGGGTGGGAGGAAGTGTGTCGAGAGCTCGCTGATAGTAGACCGCGGCAGCCGCAGAGTTGTGCGTCCCGCTGAAGTAGACGGTGCCGAGCAGGCTATAGTCGTGCGCGGTGGGCTCATAACCTGGCTCGAACTTGAAGAGTTTGAGTGCGCTTTCGATTTGCGCCGCGTCCGCGTTGGTGTAGCGCGCCTTGGAGAGATGCACCTCGGCGCATGTTGATTTGTCGCCGTAAAAACCAAACTCATTCTGCTGCTGAAGTGAGATGTCACCAACCTTCTCGATCCTGTAAGACTCAAGGGCAAGCTGCAGGCCGTTGTTGCCGGTCCTCATATCCTTCTTCTGATCGACGACGGTCGCAGAGCCGCCCAGGTGATCGAGGACGGGACGGATGACCGCATCGCGACAGGACTCCGAAGTAGGCTGTCCCGTCTCATTGGGGAAGAGAATTATCGAAAGAACGATTCCCGTGGTCTTGTTTTGATAGGTGATTACGGGGCGAGTTCCGTCATCGAGAAGCATGATGCTGTCGGACGCCCAATCCGGGCCGGGCGGAAGGATGATGCGGCCACGGGAATTGGCGGTAACAAAGTTGAAGGTCGCGGGCTCCTGTGCAGATGCAGCGATGCCGGCGGTTGCGATCCATGTGAGAGCGATTGTGCAGAGGCGCATAGGCATTGTCATGCCAGTGTGTGACGGTTGAAGTCTTTGTAGATTAAGTATTTTGCCGGTTGCTTGCCGATGGCTCCAAACCACTGTGGGCAGAAGGGCGACATCCAGATGAAGTCTCCGGCTTGCGTTGGATACCACTGATCGCCCAGACGGTAGATGCCGCCGCCTTCAAGCATCAGGAGACCGTGCTCCATGTAGTGGGTTTCAACCTGAGAGAGCGAGGCTCCGGGCGCGTAGGTCATGGTGTTGCAGGCGAAGTCGAAGACGATGGAGTCTGGGAGGAGCGAGCGCACTTGCAGGTCGTCGTCTCCGTTGAGTGGAGTGGGTGCAACTTCGGGTTCGCGGCCGATGAGGAACCAGGGCCAAGGTTCGTCGAGCTGCTCGCCGTGCTCGGAGGCGAGCGGGAGGAACGGTTTTTCGATGATGGCGACACGTGCATTTGTTTGTGCGGTGAGCGTATGCGGGTAATCGGTCGGAAGGTATGTGTAGCCACCGGCAGTCATCGTGTGCGGCTCAGCTTTGCCAGGCTCGGTAAGCGT
Organism: Acidobacteriaceae bacterium; assembly: GCA_036509515.1. GTDB lineage: Bacteria > Acidobacteriota > Terriglobia > Terriglobales > Acidobacteriaceae > Granulicella. The sequence goes on along the minus strand of DATCFM010000074.1, from coordinate 21,154 downwards.
GAGGTCACCTTCGAGGACGTAGAGGAAGCGCTGCGTCGGACCTTGCGTGAGGGTGCCCCCGGGCTGGAGCTCAATCGTCATCATGGTGAAGGCCGCGCCTCCCTGTGGAGCGACGTGCACGATTGCCATGCCGTTGGTGAGGCCGGGAAATGGTGTGCGGATGAAGGTGTCCGGTGTGAGCAGCAGATGGTCGCGGCGGTTGGCGCAGCGGGTGTGGCCAAGGTGGTGCATAGGGGATGATTGTAAGGGGAAAACAGCGGTTAGTGATTAGTAGTTAGTGGTTCGTGAAGTGCGCGAATGAAGTCGAGGGTGGTGGCTAGCGCGGCTTCGACGTCCTGTTCGCGGACGGTTTCGTCGGGGTGATGGCTTAGGCCGTTGGGGGAGCGGACGAAGAGCATCGTGGTGGGAACATGTGGGGCGAAGATCATTGCGTCGTGGCCCGCGCCGGAGGACATGGTGCGGACGGTGTGGCCTGCGCGGTGGGCGGCTTGTTGAAGTTGCGTGGTCAGCGCGGGATTCATTGAAACTGTGGCTTGCTCGGATTGCAGAGAGGCTGTGACGCGGACGCCGCGCGATGTGGCGGCTTGTTGTGCTGCAGCTTCGAGCGCGGTGACTGCCTCGTGGCGGGCTGTGTCGTCGGGGTGGCGGATGTCGAGGCTGGCGTCGACGCGGCCGGGAATGACGTTGACGGCGCCGGGAAAGACTTCGAGACGGCCTACGGTCGCGACGAGAGGGTTGTGGGTTGCGGCATATTGTTCGACGGCGGTGATCCACTGCGCGGCGGCTGCGAGAGCGTCGTGACGCAGCGGCATGGGCGTGGTGCCGGCGTGGTTGGCGTGACCTTCGAAAATGAAGCGCAGGCGTGACTGCCCGATGATGCCTTCGACGACGGCGATGGACTCGTTGGCGGCGTCGAGGACAGGGCCTTGTTCGATGTGGATCTCGAGTGCGGCGAAGGTATTGGGTGAGAGTGGACAGGTGGATGAGATGTGGTGGGGGTTGAGGCCAAAGTTGCGGATGGCGTCGGCGACGGTGATGCCATCGGCGTCGGTGCGTGCGAGATGTTCGGCGGTGAGCTGACCTGTCAGCGCGAGCGAAGAGAGGAAGGGGAAGCCGAAGCGTATGCCTTCTTCTTCGGAGAGCGCGATGAGCTCGATGCTGAAGGGAAGCGGGGATGTGCTGAGCTCTTCGAGGGCTGCGAGGCTGAGAACGACGCCGAGGACGCCGTCGAAGGGGCCGGCGTTGAGGACGGTGTCGATGTGCGAGAAGAGCAGGAGTGTGGGGGCGTTGGGATTGGCGGTGCGGCGTATTGTGCGCAGACTGCCCGTGTCGTCTGTGCGGGTTTCGAGGTTGACTTCGCGCATCCAGCCGAGGAGTTTTGTGTGGGCTTCGCGCGTGGCAAGTGAGAGAAAGAGGCGGGTGGTTTCGCCGGGAACGTCAGTGAGGCGCGCGAGCTCGCGGCAGCGGGAGATGATTCTTTCGGCGCGAGTTGGGCTGGCTTCGGTCATGGGTATGCGGTTTATCCGCGGCGCACGGTGGCTTCGATGACGCCGTGCGGCTCGTCGGTCGGCACGAAGATGCAGTTGGGGTTGTCGTGACCGAAGCGGCTCAGGTCGACGAGGAGGTTGTGCTTGTTGGGCATGAGGAGATAGATCTCGTCGATGATGTCAGTGTGCACGAGTGCGGCTTCGGCCATGGCGAATAAGGTCTGCTGTACGGAGAACGAATCGTGCTTTGCGAAGGTGGAGAGCATGGCCTCGCGCAGGTGGCGGCGAACCTTGTTGAAGTCGATGCCATCGCTAATGGCCTGGGACGTGTAGGGCCATTGGGCTTTGACGACGGTGCCGAAGAGGCGATCGGTGGTTTCGGGGAGTGTGGTGAGGTCGTCTTTGATGTAGCCGGTGAAGGCGGACTGCGCGGTCTTGAGGATGTTGAGGCCGTCGAAGCCGCTGGTGATGTTGAAGGCTTCGCGTTGGGCGCGTGAGACGGTGGCGGTCTGACGCTCGTCGGAGCCGCGCATGAAGGCTGAAGGGTAGGGTTGGCCGTCGATGGTGAGGCGCTTCCAGAGGTGCGATGCGATGGAGACTTCGACGCGCGAGACTTGCGAGTTGCGCGAGAGGAGGAAGTCGATGAGCTCTTTGGCGTACTCCTCCATGCTCTCGGCTTTGGACTGACGCGCGACGAAGTAGACGGTGTTCTTCATGGTGTCGGTGGGCAGGATTTTGCTGTTGTCGCCGAGGGTGTGCGCGGTTTCGAAGTCCCCGGTGAGGAGGACCTGGACGGTCCATTCGTCAAGGTCGTGGTGTGAGGCGTGGCGCGTGACACGCATGAGGCGCACGCGCGATTTGCCGTAGCGGTTGCTGGTGAGTTTGCAAGCAGGGTTGGTTGCGGGCATCAGCTTCCTCGATAGGTGGTGTAGCCGTTGGCGGCGAGCAGCAGAGGGATGTGGTGGTGCTGCATCGAGTCGGCGACGGTGAAGACGATCTCGACGTAGGGGTAGAGGCTGGTGAGTTTTTGGGTTGCGAAGTAGTTAGCGGTTGCGAAGCGGATTTTGTAGGTCGCGGCTTCGAGGGGGTGATCGCCTAGCAGAGTGCGGCAGCGCCCGTCGGCGTCGGTGGTTCCATGGCCGATCTCTTGCCAGTCGTCTTGTGTTTGTTGGGAGAGCGTGAGTGCGATGTTGGCGGCCGGGCGACCGAGTGCGGTGTCGAGGATGTGTGTGGAGAGTCGCATGCTTGTTTATGCTCCGGTGTTGCCGGCTGTGAGTTCCGCGCAGGTTAGTGTGGGGAGTTGGAGCCATTTGCGCAGACGAAGCTGCGTGATGAGGCGCTGCTGTTCGGCGGCTTCGCGGAGCTCTGTGGCTGCATCGTTGTTGAGGCGCTGTTGGAGGATGGTGAGCATCTTGGCTGTGGTGCGGCCTGTGGCGCAGAGGATGAAGATGCGATCGAATTTTTCTTCGTAGGCGCGATTGGCTTCGGCGAGGGCGGTCTGTGTTGCTTCGTCGGGTTGGGCTGGGCTTTGTTCGTGCACGCTCCAGGCGAGACTCTGCGCGGTGGCGGACCTGGCTTTGGATTCGCCTAGACGCGGATGCGAGTCGAAGGCCTGCTGCCAGTCTTCTTCAGGGAGCGACCTCCAAATCTTGTCGGACGTTGCGAAGAGGGCCCCTGGGGAATCGAAGGGCCGGCTATAAGCAAGCAGCGTCGCCCAAATTGAGGACCCATTGCACGGCAGAATCACTTCAGCCGCATCGTCGAGGCCAAGGCCATTCCACTCGTCAAGAATCGTATCGGCAGCAGACATCGTCATCACGCGAGGGAACAGGATAGCGCGTACTCGCGTCCGCGGGGAGTGTCGGCGAAAGTAGTGGTGTTGTTTGCGTGCTGGTAGATGCGCTGGCCGCGGAGCCAGGTGGAGCGAACTTCGCCGAGATAAGGGGAGATGGGATGACGGTGGTGCAGGCGGTTGGGTTTGAGGGTGAAGGTCGCTTCGGTGTCGAAGGCTACGAGGTTGGCGTGTTTGCCGGGTTCGATGGAACCGACTTCGGTGCTGAGGCCGACGAGCTTTGCGGGGGCGACAGAGGTCCATTGCATAAGCTGCGTGAGCGGGATGTTGCGTCGAGCGCACTCGGTCCAGAGCACGGAGAGCGCGGTGGAGAGCGAGGGGATGCCGCCCCAGGCCTCGTCGAAGCGGCCTGTCTCTTCGCCGGGTTGCGTGGCGGTGAGGCGCTTCATCGCCGGCGGGCAGGGTGAGTGGTCGGTGGCGATGAGATCAATGTCGCCATCGAGCAGCGCCTGCCACAGAGCTTCACGATTATGCGCGGAGCGGATGGGCGGAGCGCATTTGAAGAGTGTCGCGCCGTCGGGGATATCTTCGGCGACGCAGTGCAAATAGTGCGGGCAGGTTTCGACGGTGAGCGAAAGGCCCTCGCGGTGTGCGGCGCGAATCATGGGGAGAGCTTTGGCCGTGGAGAGATGCACGATGTGTAGGCGGAAGCGGTGCTGGCGGCAAAGGTCGAGCATCATGGCAATGGCTTCAAGCTCGGCTTCGTCGGGACGCGAGGCTAGATAGGTTGCGTAGCTGTGCCAGTCGGCGCCGCCTGTGTTGAGTCTGGCGCAGGCAAGGTCGATGGAGGCTGCAAGCTCGGCGTGCACTAGCAGCGGCAACCCTGTGCGCGCGATGTGTGGAAGCGCGAGTTTGAGATTGGGGCGATCGATCTCGGTGAAGCCGTCGCAGCCGGGGTAGATGAGGAAGCATTTGAAGCCTGCGACGCCGGCGAGCGCGAGCGGTTCGAGCTCAAGTTGGTTGCCGTCGACGGCGCCGCCCCAGAGGGCGTAATCGACCATTGCTTTGTTTCGCGCAGCGTCGCGTTTGAGCTCGAGGGCGTCGACGTCGGTGGTTTCGGGCAGGCAGTTCAATGGCATGTCGACAATCGTTGTGAAGCCGCCGGCGGCTGCGGCGCGCGTTCCGGTAGCGAAGCCCTCCCACTCGGTGCGGCCGGGCTCGTTGAGGTGCGTGTGCGCGTCGATGAGGCCGGGGAGCAAAGCGAGGTCGCCGAGGTCTTCGAGCGGAATGCCGGGTGCAAGTTCGGAGACAGGCTTCACCGCGACAATGCACTCGTCGTCGATGACAACGGCAACGTCGCGCTCGCCTCGCGGGGTGATGACGCGGCGGGAGTGGAGAGCGTGTACCATGATGCTGATTATGCGCCGTGAGACGGGAGCGGAGGTCGCGGACATTGAGCGAAGGGCAGCCCGAGTTTATGCAGCAGGCGATCGCGCTGGCTACGGAGAATGTCCGCAGCGGACGCGGCGGTCCGTTTGGCGCTGTCATCGTTCGAGAAGGCCGCGTACTTGCGACGGGAGTGAACGAGGTGACTGCGTCGAACGATCCGACGGCGCATGCGGAGGTCGTCGCGATTCGGGGAGCGTGCAAGGCGCTTGAGTGTTTTCGGCTTGACGGCTGCGATGTGTATACGAGCTGCGAGCCGTGTCCGATGTGTTTAGCTGCGTTGTACTGGTCGCGTTGTCGCACGATTTACTATGGCAACAGCGCGGCGGATGCGGCGAAGATCGGCTTCGACGATTCGATTCTGTATGAAGAGGTAAAAAAGCCCCTGGATCAACGAGCGATTCCGATTCGGCGCATGCTGGCGGAGCAGGCCTGGGAGAGTTTTGCTGCGTGGGAGTCGAGCCCGAACAAGGTGAAGTATTGATGGCAAAGGATGGTAATGCATTGAGGATTGGCCTGCTTGGGTTTGGAACGGTGGGGGGCTCGTTTGCTGAGGTGCTGGCGGCTTCCGGGCAAGAGACTATTCGCATTACGCATGTCTTCAATCGCGGTGTGGAGCGCAAGCGGGCGCATGGGAACGCGAAGTTTATTCCGGCCGGCGCGGTATGGACGGAACGGGTTGAGGATGTGATCGAGTCAAATGATGTCGACGCGGTCGTGGAGCTGATGGGTGGGCTCGATCCGGTTGAGGGTTGGCTGCGTCGCGCATTGCAGGCCGGTAAACATGTAATGACTGCGAATAAGCAATTGATCGCGTTTCGGGGGACGGAGCTGCTGGAGCTGGCGGCGCAGTCAGGTGTGCAGCTTCTGTTTGGAGCTTCCGTGGCGGGTGGCGTTCCGGTGATTCCAGGCATGGTGCAGGGGCTTAGCGGTGATGATATTCACCGCATCAGCGGCATCGTGAACGGGACATGCAACTTCATCCTGAGTTCGATGGAGAGCGGAGCGAACTACGCTGAGGCGCTGGTGAACGCGCAGCACGCAGGTTATGCGGAGGCCGACCCATCGACTGATGTAGATGGGTTGGATGCGCGGGCGAAGCTATGCATCCTTGCGCGGCTGGCACTGCATGCGGAGATTCATCCGGAGGATGTTCCGGCGCAGACGATCAAGCGTGTGGGAGCGGTCGATTTTCCCTACGCGATGGAGCTCGGCTGCACGATCCGGCAGGTGTCGCGAGCGCAGCTTGACGGGGACATAGTTCGCGCGCGTGTGGGGCCTATGCTGGTGCCGAAGAGCTCGCCGATTGCGTGGTCGCACGGAACGCAGAACATGATTGTTACGAGCGGACGATTTGGCGGCGATGTTGTGTTCAGCGGGCACGGCGCAGGCGGTTATCCAACGGCTGTGGCAGTGATGAGCGATGTGCTGGCAGTAGCGCAGGGAAGCGCAGCGGTGCGGTTGCCGGCGCGGAAGTTGAAAGTGACCGGCGATGTGAACGCGCCGCACTATCTGCGGCTGGTGGTGGCGGACCGGCCTGGCATCGTTGCGGCGATTGCGGGCGCGCTGGCCAAGCAGCAGATCAATATCGATTCGATCCTGCAGCACCGCGGACACGCGAGCGAACACCTGCCGTTTGTGGTGACGACGGAGCCTTGCATGCGTTCGACATTGGAGAAGGCCATGGCGGAGATGAGCTCGATGGAGTTCATGCTGGAACCCCCGCTGGTGCTGGAGATTCTGGTGGACGAGGACCGCGACCCGGACTAGAAATGCACTCGCAGAGACAATGGCAAAGGCCTCCGTTTCGAAGGCCTGCCTTGGCATTTGCGGAATTCAATACTTGGGCAATGATTTGTCGATCTTGTCGGCCCAGGCTGTGATGCCGCCGGCGAGGTTTTTTACGTTGGTGAAGCCTGCGGCTTTCAGAGTCAGGCTGGCCTTCTGGCTGCGGCCACCGGTCTTGCAGTGGACGACGATCTCTTCATCTTTGCCGACGGGAATTTCTTTGAGGCGGTCGGGGAGCTGGCCGACAGGGATCAGCCGCGCGCCGAGGTTGACGATCGCGTACTCGTGCGGCTCGCGGACGTCGAGGATGAAGGGCTTCTGGCCTGCATCGATCTCGGCTTTGAGCTGCTCGACAGAGAGCTGGGGGATGCCTTCGACCTCCGGGAGTGCGGCGACTGAGCCGTAGGAAGAGACTTCGAGCGGGCCGGGCTGGCCTTCCGTCTGGGTTGGCTTGGGGATGCCGCAGAATTGGTCGTAGTCGATGAGCTCTTTGATTTCGTGCGTGCCGCAGGCGGGGCACTCGGGATTTTTGCGCAGCTTCAGAGTGCGGAAGTTCATGCCCAGCGCGTCGACGAGAAGCAGACGGCCGATGAGCGGCTCGCCTATGCCGAGAATGAGCTTGATGACTTCAGTGGCCTGAATAATTCCGACCAGGCCGGGGAGGATGCCAAGGACGCCGCCTTCGGCGCAGGATGGGACGAGGCCGGGGGGTGGGGGTTCGGGGTAGAGGCAGCGGTAGCAGGGGCCTTGCTCGGTGGCGAAGACGGAGGCCTGGCCCTCGAAGCGGAAGATGGAGCCGTAGGCGTTGGGCTTGCCGGTGAGGACGCAGGCGTCGTTGACGAGGTAGCGCGTCTGGAAGTTGTCGGTTCCGTCGGCGATGATGTCGTAGTCCTTGAAGATGTCGAGCGCGTTGGCGCTGGTGAGCATCGTGTTGTGCTTGATGACGTTGGTGTTCTTGTTCAGGCCTTTGATCATCTGCTCGGCGGAGTCGACTTTGAGCATGCCGACGGTGGCTTCCGAGTGGATGATCTGGCGCTGCAGGTTGGATTCGTCGACGACATCGAAGTCGATGAGGCCCAGGGTGCCCACACCGGCGGCGGCCAGGTAGAGCGCGAGCGGCGCGCCGAGGCCTCCGGTGCCTACGCTGAGGACCTTGGCGGCCTTGAGTTTCTGCTGGCCTTCGATGCCGACTTCGGGGAGCAGAAGGTGGCGCGAATAGCGGGCGATTTCCTCGTTAGAGAGCTTGGGAAGTTCGGTTTCGAGTGCTTCGAGTGTGGCTGGCATTTCGTTTCCTTCGGGGTGACCCCCTCCCCGTCACTTATTGCGCAAAGTCTTCAGGGGAAAGGGTTTAGCTCTGGACTTTCGGCGTGGGAGGCTTGCAAAGTCTTGATAGTAAAGAACGGTGACTGCAAAGTCTTCAAAGTAAAGGTTTTGAGGCCAGACACGAACGCCCGATGGCGCGCCTGGGCGGCATCGGGCTACATCGTAATTTTAGCAGGCCTGTCAAGCGATCTCCGGACGCGCTGTGGCGCTCTCTAAGAGCAGATGCTTTGAATGAAGGGGATGATTCGGGCGGGTTCTCGCGTTTAGCGGCAACAACCGGTCGAAGAACCGGCAGAATCGGAGAGGAGGGGACAACAGCCGCCGGCGATGGACGGGATGATGGTGAGTTCGTCGGCGTGCGCGACGGAGGTGTTTTCTTTCTCAGGCAGATAGCGGACGTCCTCGTCATTGACGTAGACGTTGACGAAGGACCGCAGCTTGCCCTCGGCGGTGAAGAGGTGCTGGCGCATGGCTGGGAACTGCTGGACCAGATGCTCGAGCCCCTCGGCGACGGTTGCGCCGGGCACCAAAACAATTTCCTGTTTTTCGGTGTACGCGCGCAGCGGTGTGGGGATATGGATGTTCATTGTCTTCTATTATGCCGTTTTTTGGATGCGGGAGGGCAAGGGGAGGATTCTGAAGAGAGCACTCCCCGAGAAGGCCTCGTTTCTAAGCTAGACGGAGCGGACGCGGGCCAGCTCGACGATCTTATGGATCACGTCCGTGTACGGGTAGCCGGCCTTTTTGGCTGCCATGGCGAACTCGGCGGAGCTGGCGAGCCAGGGATTCGGGTTGGCTTCGATGACATACACCTCGCCCTTCTTATTCAATCGCATGTCGATGCGGCCGTAGTCACGCAGCTTGAGGGCGCGATAGGCGGCGAGCGCGGTGTCTTGAAGTTTCTTCGTGATTTCCTCGTCGAGGTTGTCGACGGGTGCGGATTTTGTCACCTTGTAGGCTTCGGTTTCGTGATCGAATTTAACGTCCTGGCCGGCGATTCGCGGGGTTCCCTTGGGGAGCCTGGAGAGGTCGAGCTCAATGAGCGGAAGCACCTCGGGATTATCGTTGCCGAGAATGGCAGCGTAGATCTCGCGGCCTTCGATGTACTCCTCGATGAGTGCGGGACTGTCGAACTCTTCGTGGATGTAGTGGATGCGCTCCATCAGCTCTTTCACACTATCGACGACGGAGCCGTTGTCGATGCCGATGGAGCCGTCTTCGGAGACAGGCTTCACGATCAGCGGGAACTCGATATCGTGCGAGTGATCGGTGCGGCCTTTGTAAGAGGTTGCGAAGTCGGGGGTCTTTATCTTGTGAAAATCGAAGATCTTTTTGGCAATCGACTTGTCCTGGGCGAGATAGAGGCCCTGCGGGCCGCCACCGGTATAGGGAAGATGCAGCAGCTCCAGGTAGGCGGCGATGTTCTTGTCCATTGTGTCGTGGCCGGCATAGGACTCGGTGAGGTTGAAGACGAGGTCCGCGCCACACCTGGCGAGCGAAAGCAGCGATTGATTCTTGCCGTCGAGGACGTGATACGAAGGCTCGTGCCCGAGCTTGGTCAAGGCCTCGAAGATCTCTTCGCGATCGTGTAGCGGATCTTTTTTCTTCTTGCGGCGCTTTCCATTCTTGCCGCGAGGCGCCTTGACCGGCTCCGGTTCAGGCTCAGGCGGACCGTCCTCCCAAAAGTCGTGCAATATCGTTATTTTCAGGTTTGCCATGGTGCTCAACACCTTTCGGTATGGGCTGCATCTGCCCAGGCAGATGCAAGCACCCATCAGGGCAGAATGAACTTGCCTCGAGTGATGTAGTTGATCGCCAGCGCGGTCGCGTACACCGTGACTTCGGTTAGAGATTCTCTTTCACGCTTTATATCGGTACACAGACCAAGCTCGGCAGTTTTTGCTTCGATGGTTTCCACTAACTTCTTAATCAGCGGACGTTGGGCGCCCGTCCAGTAGTTCACCTTGTCGATGAGGACCTTGCGGTTCTCGCGAAGAAGATCGACCGCCGGACGTACATTCTTCCTGCGGCGCTTCGATACGTTGAAGATGTCGCGAAGATCGGTGTCGAGGGGAAGCTCACCGGGAGCGAGCTGCTGATCGAGGGCGCGCTGATAAAACTCGCCCACCGTCTGATCCATTTCGTCGACGGTGATGTCGGTATCGCCGTGTGCGACCACAGGGTTGATATCGCCGAACCTGCGGCCGATGCGATCCATGTAGAGCAGCTTCTTCATCGCGCCCCAGCCTTTGTAGCGCTTCCGCCAGTCGGAGCGAGGCGTCAGCCAGACGGCGAAGGTTTCGGCGAAGTCTTCGTCAGGATGCTTTTGCGCATACCAGCCTTCCATGTGGCGTACGAACTGGCGAGAGAACGGCACCGGCTTGTAGGCGTCACGGTAAGGCCGCCGGAACGGACCGAAGAGGTTGCGCCATTCTTCGGTTTTGAACAGGGCATAGGCGTAGTTGAACGCGTGACCGGCCTCATGGCGCATGTACATCATGATCTGCCGCGTGTCTTCGAGATCGTTCATCTCGGATTCAAGGCGCTGCAGCTTGGGATCGGCCAGATAGAACGGGATGCCGATGACCGGCTCCATGTTGGGGCAGCCCCATTCATCGGTGAGGTAGCACCTGGGGTGAAATCTCTTGAGGCCTTTGCGCTCCAGCTCTTTGTAGAGTTGCTGGACGAAGCGTTCGAGAGGCGAGCCTTCCAGCTTCAGGCCGAGCTGCTGAATCGGCTTGGAGAGAATTTCCTGGATCTCCGCCGGCGCTTTTTCGAAATTGGCCACAGATGGACGAAGCGTACCACAGGCAGACGAAGCTGGAACCGATGATGAAGGAGGCGGTGTTGGCGTTCGTGCTTCAGCTACTCGACGGCGATGTCGCTGATGGAACTGCCTGTCATCTTCAATGATTTCGGTGAGCGGAGTTGGTCGACTTCGCTGGCCGTGATGGATCGTCGGCGATCGACTTACAAGAAGTAGCGGACAAATCGGAGCTTTGTGCCGCTCGCATTCTCGATCAAATTGACAGGCCCACTCCGATTGAATACATTTTTGTATACACATTCAAAAGTGAGGTGGCTGAATGGCTGCGAACCGTCGTGAGTTTTTGCTGGGAGCCGCAACGGTAGCGGCCAACACTGCCCTTCCTTCCGTTGCACTTGCACAAGCCGGCCCCCAAAAGGCGAGGACGGACAACGCAGCCTCTCCGTTTCTGGTTGAGTTCGAGGGCGGGGCTGTGACGAGCCTTCGCTTCGTGGGGGACGCCTTTCCGACGAACTATATCGGGACGGGGCAGAAGCTGGGTGAGGTCGATGTGGTGTGGCGGCGGCCGGGCGGAGCCTGGCAGACATTTACCTCAGGCGAGGCTGCCGATGCGGACAAGAAGGTAACGCCGGCAGGTGCGGGATCCGCGGTGGAGTATCAGGCGAAGGACGATCACGGCGAGGCGCTCGCGGTGACGGTGAAGATGGAACCGCAGGCGAGCGTGATGCGGTGGACGATTGCGCTGCGCAACCTCTCGGATCAGCCGATCGAAGTAGGCGATCTGGCGGTGCCGCTGCCGATGCATTCGAGCTTTGGAGGCAAGGAGCCGCCGACGGCGTCGGTGTTGAAGCATAGTTTTGTGTCGGGGCATGGGTCGTTTTTGTTCTGGATGCGGTCGAACAGTGTGGGACCGTACCTGGTGATGACGCCGGAGCGGGAGACGCACCTGGAGTATTGGGACCACACGCCGTTTCACCGGCGGCAGCCTGAGGCGCATTTGCCGGGGACGACAGAGCCGCAGGCGCCGAACACGGTGGCAAGGACGGGGCAGCGGCCGGCGTATCGCGCGTATGTGCACTCGGCGGCGGTGGGTGAGGCGGTGCAGGCGGCTGGCGGGCGGTGGCGGCAGCCTCGCACGAGCGTGACGCTGGGAGCGAAGGGCAAAGCGGATGCGGAGCGTGAGTATGGATTTCAGCTGGCGTGGGCGCAGGATTATGCGGGCGTGCGGCAGCGGTTGGTGGATGCGGGCGGGATCGATGTCGAGGTTGCGCCGGGCATGACGGTGCCGGCGGATCTGTCGACTACGATTGCGATTCGGTCGCGCGCGCCGATTGCGATGGTGGCTGAGCATCCGGAGCAGACGACGATCGAGCCGTTGGGCGAGAGAGAGGGGCGGAGGCTCTATCGCGTGACGTTCAAGCGGCTGGGCGAGAATCTGCTGACGGTGAACCACGGCAAGGGCCGCACGACGCGGCTGGAGTTCTTTTCCGCCGAGCCGCTGGAGACGCTGATGCACAAACGGGCGGCGTTCATCGCGAAGCATCAGGTGCGCGATGCGAGCAAGTGGTACAACGGCCTGCTGGCGGAGTGGGCCATGGATACACATGTGCAGCTCAGCCCGGACAACTACGACCGCATCAAGGGCTGGCGCATCTACGAGGTGACGTGCGACGACCCGGGCTTGAGCAAGCCAGCCCATCTCGCGAGCAAGAACGCAGAGTTTCCCAGTGCGGCCGAGGTGGAGGCGCTGGACTACTACATTGAGCACTTCGTGTGGGGCGGCCTGCAGCGCACCACAGAGGAGACGCACAGCTACGGCATCTACGGCATTCCGGACTGGAAGCACAATCGCGACAGCAGCGATCCTGGACCCAAGGGCAAGCTGCACATCTGGCGGTGCTACGACTATCCGCACATCATCGTGATGTACTTCAGCATGTACAAGATTGCGCGCGACTATCCGGGCATGAAGATGAAGCTCGACAAGGCGGCCTACCTGGAACGCGCGTACGGCACGGCGCTCGGCTTGTTCACGATCCCCATGGAGGTCTCGCATTGGTCCGCGTACAAGACGGGCTTCTATAACGAGGTTGTGATTCCGCAGCTGATCGAAGAGCTGGACCTGGTGGGCAAGCACGATGAGGCGGCTCAGCTGCGCACGCATTGGGAGAAGAAGGTGGCGTTTTTCGTCAGCGGCGGACCGAATCTTTTTGGATCGGAGTATGCGTTTGACTCCACCGGCTTCGAGTCGACCCAGGCCATTGCGCGATACGCGCTCGATCATCCAACGATGCCGGGCGTTACACCGGAGGCTGCGGCGACGTTCGCGCTGACGCAGGTCCGGGCCAATATCTTCTGTCGGGGCATGGTAGAGAAGGCGTATTACTACTACGGCAGCGACTATCGCGGTGGCGCGGGCGACTCGTTCACGCTGTCCTATATGTCGCCGATGGGCGGCTGGGGCGTGTTGAACCACGCGCTGTACGATCACAGCGAGCCCGAGGCTACGATACGGCTCGGATTTGCTTCTTTCCTTAGCTCATGGTCGTTGATGAATACCGGAACGCAGGAGAGCGGCTTCGGATACTGGTTCCCCAGTGAGGCGAACGATGGCGGAACGGGCGGTGGGTTCGAGCCGGCGGCCTACGGCATGACCTGGCTTGGACAGCAACACCACCGCGGCCCCTGGTATTACTCCTCCGAGACAGATCTGGGGTACTGCGGCGCGCTGCGAACGGCCGCGACTATCGTTGCCGACGATCCGGTCTTTGGGCGCTTTTGTTTCGGGGGTGAGATGCGCGCGGAGAAGTCGTCGCTGCATATCATTCCGCGCGATGGCGTACGGCGGCGTCTGCACCTGCGGCCTGCGGGGCAGAAGATCGATCTTGAATTGACAGGCGCACGGTTTGCCAAAGAGCAGCCGATCCAGTGGTTCACCGATCGGCAACGGTTTCTCCTCACGTTGCAGACGGAAAGTACGAGCAGCGGCGAAGTGCAGCTTCTGGTCGTGGGCTTGCCGGCGCATCGGTACAAGATGGTCTGTGGGGGTGAAACGCAGGAGTTCCAGCCTGACGGAAGGAATGTTCTGCGATTCCGTGTCCCTGCCGGAAGCTCTGAGGCGAAAGCGGAGATCGTTCAAATTTAGCTGCGGCGAAATCTGGGTCTGTCCCAAATGCTTCCGCATCGGAACGAGATCGAGGCAGCGCCCCAGTTATTCGACGGCGATGGCTTGATGATCGAAGCGCTTGTCGTCTTCGCCGGTTCCGGTGAGGAGGAAAGAGTTAGTGATCTTCGCATGGCCGTGCTCGATGGCAGTGATGACGTAGGCGCAGCCGAACCAGTGGGCCTCGGCGAAGTCGGTCTGGGACCACTGGGCGGGGTGGTCGGGGTGGGAGTGGTAGAAGCCGACGATGTCGAGGCCGCGTTGACGGGCTTGGCGCTGGGCGGCGATGAGTTCCTGGGGTGCGATGTTGTAGCGATTGTGCGCGGAGTCGGTGCGGGTGTTGCCGGCGCGGACAAGTTCAGCGACGCGGATGGCGCCGGCGTCGGCTTTGCCGAGCATGATGCCGCAGCATTCGTTAGGGTAGGTCTCTTCGCCGTGGGCGCGGAGCTGGTCGTAGAGGGATTGGGAGAGGATGAGGCTCATAGGGGTGTTGAAGAGATTTTAGATATTAGATTTTAGATGTTAAAGGAAGATGCGGTGGGCCAGACGTGTGTGGCAGTGGAGCTGTGAATCGAGAGTCGCGGCGGGTGCAAAATCTCTAAAATCTAAAATCTAATCTCTAACATCTGCCTCCTGATCTTCGGTCCAGAAGCGCTCGCTCAGGTATTTGTCGGCGGAGTCGCAGAGGATGGTGACGATGACGGCTTCGCGGCCGGCTTTGGCTTCTTCCTCGGCGATGTCGAGGCAGGCGGCTACGGCGGCGGCGGAGCTGACGCCGACGAGCAGGCCCTGGGTGCGGCCGAGGCGCTTGGCCATCGTGTAGGCGCGCTCGGTGGGCATGTCGATGTTGCGGTCGGCGAGGTGCGGGTCGTAGATGGGCGGAACGATCGCCGTGGCCATGTGCTTGAGGCCTTCGAGGCCGTTGAAGGGCGAGTCGGGCTGCATGGAGATGCACTGAATCTTCGGGTTCAGCTCGCGCAGGCGGCGGGTGGTGCCCATGAAGGTGCCGGAGGTGCCGAGGCCGGCGACGAAGTGCGTGACCTGGCCGGAGGTCTGCTCCCAGATCTCGTTGGCGGTGCCGTAGTAGTGGGCGCGCCAGTTGTTGTCGTTGCCGTACTGGTCGGCGTAGAAGTATTTTTCAGGCTGGGCCGCGGATAACTCGCGCGCTTTGCGGATGGCGCCGTCGGAACCGTCGGACGGATCGGTCCAGATAATTGTCGCGCCGTAGGCTTCGAGGATCTTCTTGCGCTCGGGCGAGACGTTGGAGGGCATGCAGAGGGTGACGGGGAAACCTTCGGCCGCTCCCAGCATGGCGTAGGCGATGCCGGTGTTGCCGGAGGTGGCGTCGAGCAGAATTTTTTGCGCGTCGCCGCCGGCGCTGCCAGGGCCGAGCTGGCCTTTGTGCTGCGCGTCGGCGACGATGGCTGAGGCGGCGCGGTCTTTGACGCTGCCGCCGGGGTTCGCCCACTCGGCTTTGCCGAGAATCTGGATGCTGCCGCCAAGGTGCGCGAGGTGTGCGGTCAACGCATCCAGGCGCACCAGCGGCGTGTTGCCGATGCGGTCCAGCAGCGAGGTTCCGAACAGTTTGGCGGGTGCGGCGATCATGATTTCAACTTAGGGGTTGCGGCTTCACGGTTTCACTTCACGGGTTGGTTTCGAGTGATGACGTTTGGCGCGCATCGCGTCGATGTGCGACAGTTAAGTTCAAGTCTACCGCAGGCCTTTCGCGAAGCGTTCTGTTCGCTGCCTGCCTCTGGGTATGAGCTTTCCTGATGGCAAAGACGATTAAGCAACGGACGTTCGACGAGGTGTTGTCGATCCTCGGCAACGAGAGGTTTGATGTGGCGCCGGCGGCGGAGGGTGCAAACCGCGCGGCGGGCGCGAGGCGCGTGTCGAAGTATGGATGCGCGGCGGAGGTGGCGCCGGGACCGGGGAAGGGCGAGCCGGTGCGGATTCTGGCCAAGCCGGGATGGGTGCTGGGAGGCGAGATCTCGCGGCTGACGGACCGCGGGTATCAGAAGTTTTTGAAGACCAGCCGGCTGGAGATTCCGGCGACGGCGGACCATCTGCGCGCGATCCACAAGTTCAGCGAGGAGCTGAAAGAGGCCACGGGGGCGCTGGTGCTTTATAACGAGGCGATGGGCACGGTGAGCGACAAATATGTGTACGACCGGTTGAAGGGCAGAGAGGCATAGCTGTTATTATTCGGGCCGATGCGATTCCGGTATTCTTTCCGCTTCTCGGCCCTCGTTATTTTCCTTGCAATGAGTGTGGGTCCTTCAGCACTGGGACAAGGCTACATTCTGGCGAGCAATCGAGTGACTCTGTTTCCGCTGTCGGGCAAGATGGAGGCTGCTACATCGAACGACGTCGGGCTCCGCATGACGAACGACTTGGTTCTGAAGGTGATCGTTACCTGGAAGTCTCTCGATGGCCGCCATGCCCCGGAAGGCGCCCTTACGGAAGAAATGGGGATCATGAACTTCGGGCCCGATGGGCAGGCGATGATCGGTGTCCATCCGCCGATGCTCGGTACTTTGCAGATGTCTCTGCGGGTGGATTTCCAGGACGCCAGATACTCGGTTGCCAGCGCGGTCGTGAATGCTGTATTGCCGAAGCAAAAACCAAAGACATTTGAACTAAGCGATGGCTCGGATGAGCGCGTTACCCTGCTGCATCTGGATCTTGGTCAGCGTGTGAGCGCGCGCCTTGTGGGAATTGCAACCTACTCCGGGTATAAATTTCCGGTGAATGTGGATGCGGCAAAGCTGAAGTTCGCCGCGCAGCCGGCGCAGTCTCCGATCGAACTGGATCCGCGGACTGGCATCGTAATAGCGCACTCGTATGGAACGGCCCTGGTCCGGGCGAAACTTGGAGGCCATGAAAGCGATGTGTGCGTGGTGGTCTCGAAGGATGCGCATGATCCGGTTTCAGCAAGCTGCTCCGGCGTTTCCGAGTAAATGCCGAGTGCCTGTCACAAGTTGTGCTCGACCGGCTGAAGGACAGAGAGGCATAGCTGTTATTATTCGGGCCGATGCGATACCCGTGTTTTTTTAGCTCGCTGGCCCTGGGTGTTTCCCTGGCGATGTGTACTGTGCCCGCGGCATTGGGACAAAATGACGTTCTGGCGAGCAACCGCCTGCACATCATTCCGCCCGATACTGACCTGCAGTTGGCGTCATCGAACGACATCTCGGTCCAGATGACAAGCGACCCGGTCCTGCAGGTGATCGTGGACTGGAAGTCTCCCCGTGGCGCGACGCCGGAGAACAGCGAGGAAAAAGAGGGGCTGATCACCTATGGAGCCAACGGGCAGGCCGTGATCGGTGTTCATCCGCCGATACTCGGTCCGGCGACGTTGTCAATCCGGGTGGATTTCAAGGATGGACGATATGCCGTTTCCACGGTAGATGTGAACGTGGGATTGCCGAAGCGAAAGCCGAAGACATTTGAAGTGAGCAACGGCCGTGAGAATGCCACCGTTGCCCTTTTGCATATGGACCTCGACCAAAACAGGGTCAAGCGTCTCGGTGGAGTAGCCACGTATTCGGGTTACAAATATCCGGTCTCCATAGCAGCGGCGAAGCTGAAGTTTGATGTAAAGCCACAATCGGGGCAGCCTCCGATCGATGTCGACCCAAGAACAGGCCTGGTGACGGCACATTCGGAGGGACGGGCTTGGGTCGATGTTCGGTTCGGCGGCGTGGAACGCAGGGTGTGCGTTGTGGTTTCGAAGGAAGCCGGGGACGCGGCTTCGGCAAACTGCTCGGGCGATTCTAAGTAGCTGTAGCCAGCAGACTAGCGTTTTGTGCGCTGCCACTCGCGGTAGGCTTCGCTCTTGCCGAGGCCGTGGGACTTGGCGACTTGTTTGAGGGCATCCTTTTCAGAGAGACCGGAGCGGATGAGGGTCGAGACCTCGTCGGCGAGGGATTGTCCGTTGGGTTGTGCGGAGTTGGCGGTGGTGAGGGTTCCGTCGAGGAGAAGGACGATCTCTCCGCGGAGGGATGAGCGCTGCTCGATAGTGGCGAGGAGCTCGGCGGCTGTTCCGCGCAGGAACTCTTCGTGCAGCTTGGTTAGCTCGCGTGCGAGCACGATGCGATGTGTGGGGCCGAAGGTGGCGGCGATGTCGGCCAGCGCGCCGAGGATGCGGTGCGGGGTCTCGTAGAAGATCTGCGTGGGTGCGCCGTCGTCCGAGGGCGCGCTGCGGAGTTGGTCGCGCAGATGTTCCAGGACGGAGCGGCGTTGGCCTTCTTTTGAGGGGAGGAAGCCGTGGAAGGTGAAGGCTTCGGTCGAGAGGCCGCTGGCGATGAGCGCGGAGAGAGCGGCGTTGGCTCCGGGGATGGGGTAGACCGCGATGTTTGCAGCGATGGCGGCTGCGACGATGGCGACGCCGGGGTCGGCGATGCCCGGGGTTCCGGCGTCGGAGACGATGGCGATGCGCGCGCCTGCTTTCAGAGCTTCGAGGAACTCTTCGGCGCGGGCGGTCTCGTTGTGCAGGTGGTAGCTGACGGTGGGGGTGCGGATGCCGAAGTGGTGGAGGAGCTTCGCGGTCTGGCGCGTGTCCTCGCAGGCGATGCGGTCGGCGGAGCGCAGCACGCGCAGGGCGCGGATGGTGATGTCCTCGAGGTTACCGATGGGCGTTGCGACCAGATAAAGGCCGGGCGCGAGCGGGGGATCGGGTGCGGGCTTGTCGGGCAAGGCGGGGGACATGAGTTTGAGGCTCAGGAGTCTTTGCGGTCGGCCTGTTGCGGCGTGCGAGTGAGGCGCATCTGCTGCACGGAGCGGGAGAGATTCTGGGGTGTGAGGATGCCGAGCATGGCGCCGTCTTCGACGACGGGGATGAACTCGGTGGCGCCGAGCGAGGAGGTGCGGCGGAGGGCTTCAACAAGCTTCTCCGAAGGAGCAGCGAGTGAGAGGCCGCGCGTCATGGACCCTTGCAGATAGCCGTCGCCTTCGGACTGCAGGCGGCTGGCGAGGGTCTGGCGGGAGACGGAGCCGACGAGGCGATCGCCACGCACGACGGGAAAGACGTCCTGGAGGCTGTGGGCGGCGAGGTCGAGCGCGCCGCGGAGGGTGTCGGAGCTGGAGAGCAACGTGTACTCGGTGAGCATGACGTCGCTGACGAGGATGGTGCCGGCCTCGGCTACGTCGAGCGGCGAGCCGGAGTTGAGCTGGGCGCCGAGCAGCATGAAGCCGCCGATGATGATGAGCCAGAGGTTCATCGTCACGAAGCCGGCGAGCACGACGGCGATCGCGATTGCCGCGCCGAGACCGAAGGCAGGGCCGGCGCTGCGGGCGGTTGGAGCCGGTGTCGATCCGGCGTTGGAGCGGGAGCGCAGAAGCTGGCGCGTGGGCAGAGCGGCGGCGGGCAGAAGATTGACGACGCCGAGGACCATCTGCATCCAGACGAAGCTGCGCAGGATGTGAGTGAAACTGATCCAGGGCTGGGCGAGCAGACCGGCGTGCGGCTCGACGCCGTAGCAGAAGCCGAGCAATAAGAGGCCCATGCCGAAGTTGGCGATGGGCGCGGAGGCAGTGACCAGGCGCGTGCTTGCGGGCGCGGTATCTTTTTCGCGCGGAGCGAAGGCCATGACGCCGCCGACGGGCAACAGAAAGACGGCGCGGAGCTGGAGGCCGGAGTAGAGAGCAGCAATGCCGCGCGCGACCTCGCGCACCAGGACCGCGAAACAGAGCGCCACCCACAGGCCGAAGCCGCGCGTGGCGTTGTTCATCGTGATGGCGGAGTAGCCCACCGAGAGCGCCAGCAGAAGGACGAAGGAGAGGTGCACGCGCACCTCGACGCCGAAGAATCTGCCGAGGGGAATGGACGTGGTGAGCATCTGGCTTGATTGTAGAACGCTGCTCGGGGCGGGGGTTTGCGGTGTTTGCGGCTATGCTCGGGAAGCAGGAAGCAGGAAGCAGGAAGCAGGAAGCAGGAAGCAGGAAGCAGGAAGTAGGAAACGGGGATCGGGGAACATGAGGGTGATTGCGGGGGAGTTTCGGTCGAGACAGTTGCGGGCTCCGCGGGGGATGGATACGCGGCCGACCAGCGACCGTCTGCGCGAGACGCTGTTCAATGTGTTGGGCGCGCGGGTTGAGGGCGCTCGGTTTGCCGATCTTTATGCCGGGTCGGGTGTGGTGGGGATTGAGGCCGTGAGTCGCGGTGCGGAGCTGGTCTGGTTTGCGGAGAACGCTCCGGCGGCGGTGGCGGCGATTCGTGCGAATCTTGCGGCGCTGAAGATCGGCGGTTGCGCGGTGGAGGATCGCGGCGTGGCGCGGCTGCTGCAGTCGATGCTGAAGGCGGCGCGTGCGGATGCGGATCTTGTTTTTCTCGACCCGCCGTATGAGGCGGCGGAGGAGTATCGCGCGACGCTGGAGTTCCTGGGGCGGCATGCGGCGGAGATGCTGGCTCCGGGGGCGATGGTGGTTGCGGAGCATGCGCGCAAGCTGCCGCTGGCGGAGCAGTTTGGAGTGTTGGAACGCACGCGGGTGCTGGAGCAGGGCGATGCGGCGTTGAGTTTTTATCGGGTGGGAGCGGGTGGAAAAGCAGATCCTTCGCTTTCACCCCCAGCGAGCAAGCTCGCCGGGGACCCCGATACGCTCAGGATGACAATTCATTGGTGTAGCCGCAGTAGTTGGCAGAACCTAGCGGGTGAAGCCGCCGCCGGTGTGCTGGCCGGTCTGGAGGTCGATGGCGAAGGGGACTTCGCGGTCGGTCTGCATGTTCCAGCCGAGACCGTGCAGTTGGCCATCGCGAATCTCGTTGAGCGTGACGCCCTCCCAGCTGAGGCGGGCGGTTTCCCAGAGCAAGCCTGTCGCGCCGAGGGCGGCTACGGTGTGGAAGCCGGCGAGCAGGATGAGATTGGCTTCGGGTGCGGGGAGAACCTGCACGACGGGACGCAGCGGAAGGTGAAGGCATTGCTCGGGGGAGCGCGTGTCGACGAGGTAGGCGTACCCTCCGGCGACGGCGAGCAGGTCGTCCGGGCGCGGACAGGTCCACACACCCGAGGGCAGCGAGGGGTCGCGGAAGCCGAGCGCGCAGGTGGCGAGAAAGCTGCCTCCGCTGGCCGGTTTGACGAGCAGCAGAAGAGCGCCGCGCGCGAGCGCGTCCTCTTCGCCGGCGACGCGCTGCGGCCAGACGACTTGGCGTGCGGGAGCGATGAGCGGCGGGGTGTTCAGAATTTGTGCGGACCATGTTGCGGTGAATGCGGCGGCGGGCGCGGTCATCGCAGGTGCTCCCAGCCGCGCGGCTCCAGGGGCGTGGAGTTGCCGTCTTCGAGCAGCGAGATCTGCGGGTGGCCGCGGCCGGCGCGCACGATTCTGCCGATGCAGGTGACGGGAACGCCGGCGAGAGTGCGGGGAACAAACCCATCCGGCGAAGTGGTGAA
>DATCFM010000073.1:0-25053 GCA_036509515.1 Acidobacteriaceae bacterium | reverse complement strand
CTGATCGAGCGCTGCTTCAATCGCCTCAAAAACTTCCGCCGCTTCAGCACCCGCTACTGCCGTACCATCGAAGCCTTCCGCTCCTGTGCCGCTCTCGCCTGCGCCTGGATCAGACTGCAGCTATATGTGGATACACCCTAGGGGGTCGGCTCTTCATGGAAGAGGCTTGGCTGCGGCACAGGTGAGATGGGCTTGGGTTTGGCGGAGGGAAGGATGAGGCCGAGCGGCTCGACGGACTCGAGCGCAAGGCGCGGGATGAAGAGGCGCTGGGTATTGGCGCGGGTATCGGGCGGGGTGAGGAAGAGGCCTTGTGACTCGCCCAGCGCCGCAAGCAGTGCGACGCCGATCTGGAGCAGGCCTTCGAGGCTGTCGCCATCGTGGAAGCGCAACCGGACCCAGAGGCCTTCGGTGCGGGGACGGCTGGGGAAGCGGCGGCGGTCGAGGCGTTCGGGCGCGGTCGTATCCGTCAGGTTGAAGTCGTGGACGTACGCGATCCACTTAACCTGCTTGAGCGGCAGGGGGGTAGCGCGGGCGGCTGTATCCATAAGCTCGACCTGGCCGTCGTGAGCGGGGCGGTCCTGGGGGAGATATCCCCAGGAGAGATGGTCGCCGAAGCGGCGGACGATGACCTTTTTTTGAGCCGAGCTCATGGTGAATTTCGGGCGGCGTCCCGTAAGCCGATTGTCGCACGCAAAGCGCAACAGAATGTGTGCAGAACCGCAATTTCAATGGTACAATTGGGAGTTGCGCCGGGCGTCACAAGCACCCTAAATTGCTGAAAGACAGCGACTTAGCGTCTGTCGAATCGGCCGCCCTCTGGAGTTTAGCAAAGGCATGGCAGATTATATTTACCTCCTGGAGACGCGGCTAAGCCCGGCCCAGCGGGAGGCTCTCAAACAGGTTCGTGACGTCGCCCGGTCCAAGGCGATGACGGTATTTCTGGTGGGCGGAGCGGTGCGCGATCTTACCTGCGGCACGGCCATCCGCGACATTGATGTCACGGTTCAGGGAAACGCTCTCAAGTTGAAGAAAGACCTGGAGAAGGCCGGTGGTCGAGTTGTCGGATCGAACGATGCCTTCCAGAGTCTCTTTCTGACCTTTCCGGGCGGAGTGCGGGTCGAGGTCGCCTCGACTCTGGCCATTACCTACCCGAAGCCGGGTAAGCCGGTGGCCAAGCCTTCGACGATTCTGGACGATCTGCGCAGCCGCGACTTTACAGCCAGCGCCATGGCGATCTCGCTCAACGAGGGGTCATACGGGCTGCTGATGGATCCTCTGAACGGCGTGGCGGACATCGAAAACCGCGAGCTGCGGCTGGTTTCAAACTACGGATTTATCGAGGACCCGGCGCGCATGATCCGCGCAGCGCGGCTCAGCGCGCGCTTCGGCTGGACGCTCGAAGAGCGCACCCAGCAGCGCTACGAGACGGGCAAGGCCGAAGGCTACATCTCGGCACTGTCGCCGTGGGCGCGCAGCTATGAGCTGGAGGAGATCTTCCATGAGGAAGATCCGCTGCGCATTCAACGGCGGATGGAGTCCGAGGGCTGGAGCAAGGTCCTGTTCGCGGGCTGGAGCGCGAGCAAGGCAAACGCGGCTGAGATCGAGAAGCTGCGCGACACGGCGGGCCAGCTCAACAACATGGGCATCTTCGCGGACACATCCGCGGCGCTGTTCCCGCTGCTGACGGCCAAGCTGGGAGGCAAGGAGACGGCGGCGCTGAAGAAGGCCTTTGCGCGGCCCGGATTTGTAAGCGAGATCGAATCGCTGGAGAAGCGGACCAAAGACTTTGCGGCGCAGTTTACGAGCAAGGCCAGCGCGGCGCCGTCGGATGCGTGGAAGATGATCTATGCGGCCGACCCGGAGGCGGTGCTGTCGCTGGCGTACGGATCGAAGAACAGCGGGATCCAGCAGAAGTTCAAGTTGTTCTTCAGCGAATGGCCACAGGCGAGAGTGAAGATTCCTTATCCGCTGATGCAGGAGATGCGGATTACGCCCGAGATCGCAGGCTATGGCGAACTGCTGGAGAAGCTCTTCTTCGCGATTATGGATGCGAAGCTGGAGACGCCGGAGTTGGCGAAGGCCTTTCTGGAGCCGTATTCGCCGCCCGCGCCGCCGCCTCCGCCCAATCTGCGGCGCCGGCCAGCCAAGCGCGAAAGCAAGCCTGCCAAGGCTCGCACGCCCAAGGTGAAGGTGGAGGCCAGCGCTGGAGCCGGAATTGCCGTGGCAGCGAGGGCGTCAGGCCCGGTGGGCGATGGAGCGGCCCGGAGCGCCAAGGCGGTGAAGGCAGGTGCCCCGGTCAAGGGTACTGCAGTAAATGGAGCTGAAGCTGCGGCGGCGAAGAAACCCGTCGCTCCCGCTAAGGCAATAGCGGCCAAGGCGGTGAAGCCTGCTGCCCCGGCGAAAAAAGTTGTTAAGCCGGTCGCGAAGACCAAGGCTGCAGCTCATTCTGCCTCGGGTGCACACAAACCGAAGGCGGTTGCGAAGGCAGTTGGCAGAGCGGCCGGGAAGAAGCCTGTTGCGAAGCGGCACGCTGCGCCAGCCCGGCCCGTCCACAAGAGCGCGAAGGCGAAGCCGCCTGCACGGCGTGTGGCAAAACCTGCTGCCAAAAAAGCGGCTGCTGCGAAGAAAGCGAAGAAGAAGCCGGCAGCTACTGGCAAGAGTGCGAAGAAGGCTGCGCGGCGGTAAGGCGGACGTAGAGGTTTGTCTTAAGGCGGCAGTGGTTATTCGCGGCTGCGCTTGCGGACCTCGATATTGAGGCGCTTGATCTTCTGATTAAGCGTCGAGAGCGGGATGCGGAAGTATTCGGCGGCATCGGTCTGGTTCCAGTTGCAGCGTTCCAGGCGGTCGGCGATGATGCGACGCTCGATATCTTCCATGACGTCGAAGAGCGAGGAGTCAGGGCGTTGTTCGAGCAACGTGGTGGAGTAGGTGTTGCCGCGAAGCTGCGCAGGGAAGAGGTCGGGGCCGACATGGCCGCTGTTCGATGGGGAACCTGCCTGGGGATGCGTATGTGAGCCGGCGTGGGGGCCGGTGGACAATACGACGCAGCGCTCGATCACGTTTTCGAGCTCGCGCACGTTGCCTGGCCACTCATATTCCATCAGGATGCGCAGCGCTTCGGGCGTGAGCTCGGGAGTAGGGAAGCCGTTCTCTTCGGCGTAGAACTTCAGGTAGTGGGTGACCAGCAGCGGAATATCTTCCTTGCGGCTGCGCAGCGGCGGCAGCTCGATCGAGATGACGTTGAGGCGATAGAAGAGGTCTTCGCGGAAGCGGCCCTCTTTGACGGCCAGCTGCAGGTTGACATTGGTGGCGGCGACGATGCGGACGTCGACCTGAATCTCCTGCGTGCTGCCCAGGCGCATGAAGCGGCGGTCCTGCAGGACGCGCAGAATCTTGGCCTGCATATCAATGCTCATCGTCCCGATCTCGTCGAGGAAGAGCGTGCCCTGATCGGCGACCTCGAAGAGGCCTTTCTTGGCGGCGACGGCCGAAGTGAACGCGCCGCGCTCGTGGCCGAACAGTGTGGATTCGAGCAGGTCGGACGGAACGGCTCCGGTATTGACCGGGATGAAGGCCTTGTCGCGGCGCGGCGAGTTGGCGTGAATGGCCTTGGCGATGAGCTCCTTGCCGGTTCCGCTTTCGCCCTGGATGAGGATGGTGGAGCGGCTGGGCGCGACCTGCGCGACGAGGTCGAACATCTTGATCATGATGTCGCTCTTGCCGACGATGTTCGCGAAGGAGTAGCGCTGCTTGAGCGTGCGCTTGAGCTGGATGACCTCGCGCTCGGCGTGGTGACGGCCGATGGCGGTGCGAATGTCGGCAAGCAGCTTCTCGTTGTCCCAGGGCTTCTGGATGAAATTGGAGGCGCCGGCGCGGATGGCGTCGAGGACGTTGCCCACCGTCCCGTAGGCGGTGATCATGATGATGGGGAGCTCGGGCGCGAGCGAGCGAATGCGGGGCAGCAGATCGATGCCGCTCTCGCCGGGCAACGCGAGGTCGAGCAGGAGCAGATCGAAGTTATGGCGGGTAAGCAGGTCCATGCCCGCGGCGCCGTCGGCGGCCAGATCGACGGAGAAGCCTTCGAGAGTGAGCAGGGTTTCGAGCGAGTCGCGGATGCCGGCCTCATCGTCGACGACGAGAATCCTGGGCTGGCTCGCGGAGATGGGCTGCGGCGAAGCTGAGGAAGAAAGCGCCGGTTGCTCCATCCCGACGGCACTGCTAGACATGAAGAACCTTTCCCTTGCCGAGACCTTCGTCGAGTCTCTCATCGAGGGACTCGACTCCACCCACGGCAGGGCTGGAGACCGGCGTTGACTCGGCGGCCGGGAAGGCTACCTCGAAGACTGTGCCCTCGCCAACCGTGCTCGATACATCAATGGTACCTGCATGCTCCTGCACGATGCCATAGGTGACGGCAAGGCCGAGGCCTGTGCCCTTGCGGTGGCCCTCCGCCGGACTGCTCTTGGTGGTGAAGAACGGGTCGTAGATGCGGCGCAGGACCGATTCCGGCATACCGATGCCGTTGTCCTCGACGCGCAGGCGAGCGCCGTTGGCAGAGCGCAGCGTGGAGATGCGAATCCGGCTGCCTTGTTTGCCTTGCAGCGCATCCTTGGCGTTGAGCACGAAGTTGACCAGCACCTGCTGGAGCTTGCCGCGATTGCCGGAGATGGCGGGCAGATCGTGGTCGAGCGCGGTGACGACTTCGATATTGGCGGAACGCAGTTGATGCTCGAGCAGAAGCACGGTCTCGCGAACGACCGTGTTCAGGTCGACGCGACTGAACTCGACCGAGCCCATGCGCGAGAAGTTGAGCAGGCCGTTGACGATCTCCGAGGCCCGGAAGGTCTGCTGCGTGATCTTTTCGAGGATCGGCTGCAGGCGGCCGTTGGTCGCGTCATCGAGGGCGAGCTGCCTGCCCAGCAACTGTTTACTGAGCATCTGGGCGTAGCTGGAGATGACAGCCAGCGGGGTGTTGACCTCGTGCGCCACGCCGGCGGCGAGCAGGCCGATCGAGGAAAGCTTCTCGGACTGCGTGAGCTGCGCCTCCATGTTGATGCGGTCGGTGATGTCGTCGACGATGACGATGCGGCCGACGGCCTGGAACTCGCGGTTGAGCAGCGGAGCGATGGTGATGTTGGCGGTGCGAACCTCGGCCGAAGGTGTGAGGAGGCGGAACTTGTAGAGCGTCGAGACGCCCTGCTCGCTGCGCACGCGGTCGAACTCGGCAAGGAACTCGTTGGGGAAGACCTCGCTGAGCGGGTGGCCGAGAGCTTCGGCGCGCGGCGTCGAGTACATGACCTCCATCTGCGCATTCCAGCTCTCGATACAGTCGTTGAGATCGACAGCGAAGACGCCGACCGAGATGGACTCGACGATGTTCTCGTTGAAGTCGTGCAGGCGTTCGTACTCGGAGACTTTTTGTTCGAGGCGGCGGTAGAGCTGCGCGTTCTGAATGGCGATGCCGATGTAGCCGGCCAGCGATTCGAGCAGCAGCATGTCTTCGCTGGAGAGGAAGTCGCCGTCGACGGTGCGGCCCAGGCCGAGGACCGCGACCGTGGTTGAGCCGGTTCCCTGATGGCGCGCGGCGCGACAGGCAATGTAGTAGTTCAGGTCAAGCGAGAAGGCTGTCTGGCGCTGCGGCTCGGGAAGGCGAAGCAGCGAGTGTGGCGATTCGAAGAAGAGGTGATTGCCGGCGTCGGGCGAGTCGAAGTCGAGGAAGCCGAGGTCGAGCGCGGCGGGCTGCGGAGGCACCTGGGCAGCGAGTCCATGCGAAGCCGCCAGCGAAAAGCGGCGCGACGGGGACCTCTCATCTTCGCTTGCAACGAAGACGGCAACACGTGTGACAAGCAGCGTCTGGGGGAGTTTTTCGACGATGGAGTTGACCAGCGTGGGCAGGTCGGTCTGCGCGTTCAGTTCGCGGCCAAAACGGATCAGGGTCTCGCGATAGTCCAGGCGCTTGGGGTCGAAGACGCGATCGACCCAGGCCTGGATCATGCGCTTGAGCGGATCGAACAGCAGGCCGGTGATGATGACGGCGGCGATGAGTCCCCAGGTTCCGAGCCCGGAGAAACGCGTATGCACAACCTCGGCGCTGACCCCGATGACCGCAAAGTAAACGCCGACGAGCGCTGCGGTGACGAGGGTGTAGGTGACGCCGCGCTTGAAGATGAGATCGACATCCATCAAGCGATAGCGGACGATCGCCCAACTGAAGGTCAGGGGCAGAAGGATCAGCGAAAGCACCGCGATCTTGACCAGCGCGCCTGGGGTCTTGGCATCGAGCAGGAAGGGGATGACGTAGAACGCGGTGAAGGGAAGAACCGTGAGCAGCGTTCCGCGCGAGAGCCACTTGAGCTGCTGGCGCTGCAGAGGCTGCTGCTCGCGGCGGTAGCGAACCCAGAAGACGATGGCCGCGATGATGTAGTACGCAGCGAGATAGGCGTAGTCAGTCTGGTCGAGGCGGTGCTGCAGGCGCTCAGTCGCCGACCAATGCTCCAGCGAGAGGTAGCGGAGCAGCACGAGGATCGCGCCGGGAATGTAGAGCAGGCCGTAGATGAGGCCGCTGCGATGGCGGCGCTGGCGCTCACCGGAGAAGCTCAGCGCGAAGTGCAGAAACAGCGCCGGCTGTAGCGCCGTCGCTTGTATCTCCGCCCAGTAGATCGTCAGGTCCAGCGCGTCGAACGAGCCTGTGAACTTGAAGGCGTAGAGGATGAACGACATCAGGCAGAAGACGAAGAAGTGGGTGGACTTGGGCGCGGTCCAGCGGCGGAAGAGGACATAGAGCCCGATGGCGAGATAGATGAGCCCGATCAGCCGCTTGACCTGGTTATCGGTGCGGTCTGAGGGCTCGAGAATGACGCCCACATCCAGCGGCGTGGGCCTCACGGAGCTGGGCGTTCTGCGCAGAATCGAGTAGGTGGCGTGCGACCAGGCGCCGCTGCGTGCGATCTCGCGCACCGCCGTAGCAACACGCGTGATCGGCTTGCCGTTGATGGCCGTGAGGACGTCGCCCTTGCGGATGCCGGCGCGGTCGGCAGCGGTGCCGGAGGGGACGATCGAGGCGTTCAGTCCGCCCGAGGTCTCGAGCCAGAGAACGCCGTCGGTCGGCGTCTCGTAGTTACTCTCCTGGATGAGATTGGCCACCGCCAGGCCGAAGGCTGCCAGCGTCACGATGGCAAGGAGCAAGGCCAGCAGACGGGTTTGGTAGCCGCTTCTCACAATGGACACTCGCGCTCGCTTTAAAACTTTAACCTAGGTGGTGCAAGTTGGTTGCCAAAGTTAAAATGCACTGGAATGGTGTAAAACCAGCCTCTTACTGTCAGGCCTGCGGGAAATCATAGAGAGATATGACTTTTGGAAGCACCATTCTATTCTGCCGTATCTAGAGTGATTCTGCATCTAGGGTCGGCTTGACCCTGAGGCGCAACTCCTGTGAACTGAAGGAACCATGGTTGATTTACGGCAAAATGCCGAGGCTCGTTCCATTCTGGAGCGCGATTCGGATCATCTGCTTCCTGTTTATGCTCGCTATCCGGTGGTAATGGAGCGCGGGGAGGGTGTATTTCTCTTCGACAGCTCCGGGAATAAGTATCTGGATTTGATGGCGGGCCTCGGCGTGAATGCGCTGGGACATGCGCATCCGCGGATGGTGGCCGCGATGGCCGACCAGGCGGGGAAGCTGGTTCATCTTTCGCCGCAGTACGCCAGCCGCTATCCGGGCGAGCTGGCCGAGCGGCTTTGTTCGCTCTCGGGCATGAAGGGCGTCTTCTATTCGACCGGCGGGTCGGAGGCCGTGGAGGGCGCGCTGAAGTTGGCGCGGACGCACGCGCGGCAGAGCTTCCGCCACCCGAAACATGGGATTGTGGCGCTCAAGAACTCCTATCATGGGCGGACTTATGGATCGCTGTCGGTAACCGGGCAGGAGAAGTACCGGCTGGACTTCGGGCCGGGACTGCCGGACGTCACCTTCGTGGAGCGCGAGAACTTTGAGCAGCTACGCGCGGCAGTGAAAGAGGATACGGCGGCCGTGCTGATGGAGCCGCTGCTCGGCGAGGGCGGCGTGCACGTGCTCTCGGCGGAGTTTATGGCGGAGGCGCGGCAACTCGCGGATAAACACGGCGCGCTGCTGATCCTGGATGAGATTCAGACGGGCCTCGGGCGCACGGGCGAGTGGTTCGCGTCGACGCGCAGCGGGGTGCGGCCGGACGTGCTGATCCTGGGCAAGCCGCTGGGCGGAGGCGTTCCGCTGAGCACGATCCTGGTCAACGAGACGCTGTTCGATGCGTTCGGCGTGGCCAAGCACGGAAGCACGCTCGGCGGAAGCCCGTTTGCCTGCAGGCTGGGGCTGGAGTTTTTGCAGATCGTCGAAGACGAGGGCTTGCTGGAGCGCGTGCGCGATACGGGAGCGTATCTGCTGCATGGCCTGCGCGACCTTGCGACCGACATGGGCGGGGGTGTCGATGCACGCGGACAAGGGCTGCTGCTGGGGCTAGACCTTGGGCGGCCGGCGCGTCCTGTTGCGGAAGCGGGGTTGGCCGAGGGCTTTCTGCTGAATGTCGTGCAGGGAAATATTTTGCGGTTCCTGCCGCCTTTCTTACTGGAACGCAAACACGTGGATGCGACGATGGAGCTGCTGCACCGGTTGTTGCTGAGTCCAGCGAGCGGCAAAAGCCGTGCGACGGCGGCTTCCGAGGCACTGATTCACGCGGTGGTTTAGCTGCAAGTTTATGCTTGCAGGCCGAAATCTTCCTCCATCCAAGCGCGCAGGGCTGCGCTCATGCGATCGAGTTTGGACGCGGGTGAGGCCGGGATTCCGGCAAAGAAGTGGTCGGCGTCTTCGATCCAGACGATGCGCCTGGGATTGCTCGCGGAGGCGAGCTCGGCTTCGAGGATATTGCGTGGACTGAACTGATCGTGGTCGCCGGAAATAAAAAGTTTCGGCACGGCGCTGCACGCGGGCAGGAAGTCGTAGTGGTACTCGCGGCCTTCGGCGCGGACAGGAAGGCCGAGACCGGCGAGGCCGCGGACGCGCGCGTCGCCGCAGCAGGCGCGAAGACCGACGTTGGCTCCGAAGGAAAAACCTGCGAAGAGAATGGGCAGACGATAGTTAAGGTCGAGCCAGTCGAGCGCGGCGCGGAGGTCGTCGACCTCGCCGCGGCCATCGTCGTGCGTTCCTTCACTGAGGCCAGTGCCGCGGAAGTTGAAGCGCAGCACGGGAAGACCGAAACTGGAGAAGACTTTCGCTACGTGGTAAACGACCTTGTTGTGCAGCGTCCCTCCGCCCAGCGGATGTGGATGTGCGACCAGAGCGGCGTAGAGCGCGTCCGGGCGGCCGGTGTTGAGGATCGCTTCTAGGCGGCCTGCGGGACCGCGCAGGTCTTCAATGGTCTGGACGTGCGAGCGGAAGGATGTTGGATCGGCCATCTGGGATAAGTATCTGGGTTGAGTTTAGTGCAGCGGCCTCAAAGGCATCGGCGAACCGCAAGGTATGCTGAGGGGGCATGGCCATCGATCCGATTCAGTTTACGAAGCAGCTTGTCGATATCGACTCGACGACGTATCGCGAAGGAGCGTGCGGCGAGTTTCTGGCGGGGATTTTGGCGGATGAAGGCTGGGAGGTTGAAAGACAGCCAGTGCCGCAGCCTGACTCAGCGCGGACTCCCGGCGGCAGCGATGGGCCGCGCTTCAATGTCTATGCGGCGATGAAGGGTGTGACGCCCGAGGTCGTCTTTTCGACGCACTTCGATACGGTGCCGCCATTCCTCGGGTCTTGCCGTGAAGACGAGAATTTCCTGTACGGACGCGGCGTCTGCGATGCGAAGGGAATTCTCGCAGCGCAAGTTGCCGCAGCGGAGCGGTTGCGCGCCAATGGTGCGCGGGTCGGCCTGCTGTTTGTCGTCGGCGAGGAGCGCGACTCCGCCGGCGCGAAGATTGCGAATGAGAATCCGCGCGGGTCACGATTCCTGATCAATGGCGAGCCCACCGGCAATCGCCTGGCGCTGGCCTCCAAGGGCTGTCTTCGCGTGGAGCTTTATGCCACGGGAAAGATGGCGCACTCGGCGTATCCGGAGCTGGGTGAATCGGCGATCGATAAGCTGTTAGGCGCGCTGCATGATATCCAGGCGTTGGAGCTTCCGATCGTCGACGGCATCGGCGAGTCGACACTGAACATAGGACTGATCTCCGGTGGGCGCGCGCCGAACGTCGTCGCGGACAAGGCCGAGGCGCATCTGCTGGCGCGGCTGGTAGGGCCGTCGCAAGAGATACGCGACGCGATCGTGCGGGCCATCGATGGACGATGCGAGGTGGAGTTTTCGCTCGACCTGCCATTCGTGCAGATGCGCGCAGTCGATGGCTTCGAAACGATGGTCGCGAAGTTTACGACCGATATTCCAAGCCTGACAAACTGGGGCGAGCCGTTTCTGCTCGGGCCCGGAAGCATTCATGTCGCGCATACGCCGGATGAAAAAATTGCCAAGCGCGAGCTACTCGAGTGTGTCGATCTGTATGTGCGGCTCGCGGAACGTTTGACCGGACGTCAGTAGCGATGATGTTGACTTGCAGGCCGTCCAACTCAGTGCCAGATAAGGCTGTAGAGCAGCACCACAAGCACGATCGTCGAGATGACAACGTAGAGATAGTCGCGTTCGAGAAAGAAGGCGACGACGGAGAAAATCACACGTGCGATAGGCGTGGCGATAAGCATCAGAAGGCCAAACTGAATGATCGCGAGACTGTTGCCGTGCAGTGCGCCGCTGGCAATCCCGCTGAACGTGCGCAGACTCGGCGAGACTCCGTGGAAAGTCTTATAGCTTGGCCTGGCGCTGCCCTCGCGGACCAGATAGAGGATGCCGCCGGTCAGAATCACGAAGGCGGAAGCGAGAATGCCGGTGCGTAGCAGGATGCCGATGCGCTTGTCGATCTTGGTATCGTCGGGGGTGTCGTCGGTAGTATCACTGGGAGTGCCGCCGGCTGCGCCGATCAGGTGCGAATCGGTCACTAGAGCCTCCCCGTCAGGCCGCTGAAGATCATCTCGATGCCGAGCGCGGCGATGACGATGGCAAACAGGATGCGGATGAATTTCGTTCTTGCACGCACCAGCAGCTTGGCGCCGATCAGCGAGCCCGCGAGCACGCCGAGAGTCACAGGCATGGCAAGGCTCGGGTCGATGTAACCGCGGCTAAGGTAGATGCCTGCGCTGGCCGCCGCGGTGACGCCGATCATGAAGTTGCTGGTGGTGGTGGAGACTTTGAACGGCACGCGCATGGCCTCATCCATGGCAAGAACTTTGACCGCGCCCGAACCGATGCCGAGCAGGCCGGACAACGTGCCCGCCCCGAACATCATGCCGAAGCCTAGCGGAATGCGACGCACGTTGTAAGGCTGCTTCTGGCCGTCGACGGGGTACGAGCCGTTGAGGCGAAGCGTGCGGGCCAGCGGATCGGGAGTCTCCGCGCCGGATGCGCTGCGCCTGCGATTGGAGATTGCGGCGGAAAAGATGAGGATGCAGCCGAAGACAATTGCGATGCCTTTGGTGGGCGTGATGGTCGCGAGGTAGGCGCCGACGAGTGCGCCAAGCGTCGTAGCGATCTCGAGAAACATGCCGATGCGAATGTTCGAAAAGCCTTCGCGCACATACGCTGCGGCCGAGCCCGACGATGTAGCGATGACCGCCATGAGCGACGCGCCGATGGCGTAGTGGATGTCGACGTGGAAGGCGAGAGCAAGCAGAGGAACGATGACCACGCCGCCGCCCAGTCCCGTGAGCGAGCCGAGAAGGCCTGCAGCCAGCGAGGCGAGCGCGACGAGCAGGGAGAAATCGAGAGCGTTCATCTATTTGGGCTGTGAAGCGCGGCGGCAAGACAGGCGGGATATCTGTGCGTGACCGTGCGCATGAGCAGCGATGATACAGGGTGAGTTAGTCCCGCGTGTAACAGGAAGCTCGTTGGATTCCCCAAATGCGTACGGCTTTTCCTCATGCTCTCTGTTCGCAACAAAGTCGTAAACTTGAAGCATGGCCGCTGAA
The DNA here is from genome assembly GCA_036509515.1 of Acidobacteriaceae bacterium. Classification (GTDB taxonomy): domain Bacteria; phylum Acidobacteriota; class Terriglobia; order Terriglobales; family Acidobacteriaceae; genus Granulicella. Next base: position 13,028 of record DATCFM010000073.1, on the reverse strand, counting down.
TTTACGCATCTGCATTTGCATACCGATTACTCCTTGCTGGACGGCGCCTGCGATGTCGACAAGCTGGCCAAGCATCTGGAGAAGATTGGGCAGACCTCGGCGGCGATTACCGATCACGGGAATATCTATGGAGCGGTGCACTTCTTCGATGCGATGAAGAAGCGTGACTTGAAACCGATTCTTGGCTGCGAGCTTTATATCTGCAAGGAAGAGGACCATCGCGCCAAGGCCGACCCGGAGTCGAAGTACAACCACATGCTGGTGCTGGCCGAAAACGAGGCCGGCTACAAAAATCTCGTTCGCCTGACTAGCGAGGCGGCGCTGCATGGGTTCTATCGCAAGCCCCGTGTGTCGAAAAAGTTTCTTGCGGAACACTGCGATGGATTGATTGGGTTTTCTGGCTGTCTGGCGGGCGAGGTCTCACAGCACATCATGACTGGAGACTACGAAGCGGCCAAGACCAGCGCAGGTTTTTATGAGGAGATGTTTGGGAAAGGGAACTACTTTCTCGAAATTCAGGACCACGGACTGGAGCCTGACAAGAAGGTTACAGAGGCGATGTTCCGGCTCGAAAAGGACTTGAACATTCCGTTGATCGCAACCAACGACTCGCACTACATCGAAGACCAGGACGCACGCTCGCATGAGGTGCTGCTATGCGTGCAGACTGCGGACTCGATGAACAATCCGAAACGGTTCAGGTTCGATACGCAGGAGTTCTACGTCAAGTCAGCCGACGAGATGCAGCGGCTGTTTGCGCACGCTCCTGAGGTTTGCACGCGCACGATGCAGTTCCCTGAACGCTGCGCGTTGGAACTGGCGAAGGTCAAGAACCCGTTTCCGGAGTTTGAGGTTCCGGTGGGCGAGACCATCGACAGCTACTTCGAGAAGGTTTGCCGTGCGGGGTGGAAGAAGCGGCGCGAAACGGCGGTGGCGCACTTAGAGTCGCGCGGAATTTTGCGTAAGTCAATCGCGGAGTACGAAGCTCGGCTGGAGCGAGAGATCGACTGCATTAAGCAGATGAAGTTTCCCGGCTATTTCATGATCGTCTGGGACTTTATCCGCTACGCCAAGGAGCATGACATTCCCGTCGGGCCGGGGCGCGGATCGGCAGCCGGATCGCTCGTCGCGTATGTAATGGAGATCACCGACATCGATCCGTTGCAAAACGAGCTGTTGTTCGAGCGGTTTCTGAATCCGGAGCGCGTGTCGATGCCGGATATCGACATCGACTTCTGCATGAATCGGCGCGGTGAAGTCATCGAGTACGTCCGGCAAAAGTACGGCAACGACCAGGTCGCGCAGATCATCACGTTCAACACGATGGCGGCGAAGGCGGCGATCAAAGATGTCGGCCGAGCTATGGACATGCCCTACGGCGAGGTCGACCGCATCGCGAAGCTGATTCCCGCGACAATCGGCATTACGATCGAGCAGGCGCTGAAGGACTCGCCACCGCTGTCACAGGCGTACAACACGGACCCGAAGGTGAAAGAGTTGATCGACACCGCACAACGGCTGGAGGGGTTGGTGCGCGGCGCTGGCGTTCACGCGGCCGGAGTGGTAATAGCGCCGCAGCCGCTGACGGAGCTTGTGCCGGTGACCCGCACCAAGGACGACGCCATCGTCACCAGCTACGACATGAAGGCCGTCGAGAAGATGGGCCTGCTGAAGATGGACTTCCTTGGCCTCACGACGCTGACCGTGATCGACGATTGCCTCAAGCTGATCAAGTCGAACCGCGGCGAGGATGTCGACATGGCCACGATCCCGCTCGACGATCAGCACACCTTTGAGCAGGTATTTCACCGCGCGCTGACCAGCGGTGTCTTCCAGTTTGAGTCCGGCGGCATGCGCGATGTATTGCGGCGCTATAAGCCGAGCTCGATTGAACACCTCACCGCACTCAATGCTCTCTATCGTCCCGGGCCAATGGGAATGATCGACGACTTCATCGAGCGCAAGTGGGGACGGCGCGAGGTGGAGTATCTGCTGCCGGAACTCGAGCCGCTGCTGAAAGAGACGCTCGGCGTGATCGTGTACCAGGAACAGGTGATGCAGATCTCGAACGTGATCGGCGGTTACTCACTGGGCGGAGCGGACCTGTTGCGCCGCGCGATGGGCAAGAAAGACCCGGCGGAGATGGCCAAGCAGCGCGACATCTTCATGGCGGGAGCGGCGAAGAACAAGTTTCCGAGAGATCGTGCCGGCGAGCTGTTCGACCTGATGGAAAAGTTTGCCGGATACGGCTTCAACAAGTCGCACTCGGCGGCCTACTCGCTGCTGGCGTATCACACCGCGTGGCTCAAGACGCACTATCCGGTGGAGTTCATGGCGGCGCTGCTGACCTCAGAGACCAGCAAGCCGGAGAATGTCGTGAAGTACATCGGCGAGTGCCGCGAGATCAACATCTCGGTTGTACCGCCGGATGTGCAGATCTCGGCGGCGACGTTTACACCGACCGGCGACAGCATTCGCTTCGGTCTCGCGGCGATCAAAAACGTGGGGCACAACGCGATTGAGTCGATTGTGAAGGCGAGGGAAGAGCTGCGCGCGGCAGGCAAGTTTGGATTTACTTCGCTGTGGGAGTTCTGCGAGAAGGTCGATCTCCGGCTGATGAACAAACGCGTGCTGGAGTCGCTGTGCAAGGCCGGCGCGCTCGATTCCTTTGGCCGCCGGTCGCAGGTGATGGCGGCGATCGACAAGGCGATGGACCGCGCGCAGAAGTCGCAGCGAGACACCGCGGCCGGTCAGCATGGACTGTTTGGGATGTTCAGCGATGAGCCGTCGGCGGGTTCAGCGACGAGTGAGGATGCGCTGCCCGCCGCGCCCGATTGGGATGAGCACACGCGCCTCGCGAACGAAAAAGAGGTCCTGGGATTCTTTGTCTCGGGCCATCCGCTGGACCGCTATCGCGAGAAGCTGCGCAACCTGCGCGTGGTGGACACGGCGACGGCATGCGAAATGAAGCCCGAGCCTCCGGTCTTTCGCCGCGGGCAGCAGGAGCCGCAAAACGAGATCCAGATCGCGGGCGTCATCACCGGTCTCAAGGTCGCGAAGTCGAAGCGCTCGGGCGAGATGTATGCGCAGGCTTCGCTCGAAGACACGGTCGGCAAGATCGAGCTGATCGCGTTCCCGCAAAGCTACGAAAAATTAGCAGAAAAGTTGAAGATCGACGTCCCTGTTTTAGTAAGAGGCTCGCTGCGCGGCGAAGAAGACGCGGCGTCCAAACTGGCGATCTCGCAGATCACGGCGCTCGAAGACGTAAAGATCAAGCTGCCGGAGGCGCTGCGTATTCGCGTTCCACTGCATAGCCCCGATGCGGCGCTGTTGGACGAACTGGAAGCGCTGTTCCGCGGCGCGCCCGGCACCGGCAAGGTGATGCTGCGGCTGGAGGAGCCCGAGGTCTTCGCCGCCGACATCGAGCCGCAGGGCTTTTCCGTCGCGGCCGACGTCCAGTTTATCGAGCGCGTCGAGGCACTGGTAGGGCAGGGCGCTGTGCAGGTGATCGCGTAAGCTGGAGGCGACATGCTTGCTCGATCGTTACTCGTTCTTATCCTTGCCGCTGCGACGGCTTCGGCAGCTCAGAACCCGGTCAAAGCTTTCCCGCAAAACTACAAGGTAGTTCTGGATTCGCCGGAGTTCTCAGTGCTTCGCGTCCATTACCGTCCGCACGAAAATGTCGGCTTGCATGACCACTCGGCTTACTCGACCATCTATGTCTATCTCAACGACTCCGGACCGGTGCGCTTCCAGCACTCGGAAGAAGCGAAGCCGTTCGACATCGTTCGGCCGCCGACTCACGCTGGAGCATTCCGCGTCTCCCCCGGCCGTATCGAAAGGCATTCGGTCGAGAACCTCAGCGAGCTGCCCTCCGACTATCTGCGGATCGAGCTCAAAAGGTTTCCACCCGGCACCATCGCCCACGAATTCCGCGGCTCTGCGCCGAAGCCGCCGCTCGTTCCCGGAACGACGGTCGCCTATGCCAGTCCACAGCTTCGCATCGATCGGATCATCTGCCCCTCTACGGGTGATTGCCAACTGCATTACCCAAACCATGATGTAATCCTGATCCGGATTCCGAATCACGCTCTCAGCGCGCAGGAGTCCGAACAGGCGTACAAACGCGCCGATGAGGCAGTTATAGAGCCATGGCATAAGGGCTGGAACTTCACAGGCGATGGCTCTGGCCCATACCAGATCCTCCGCATTTCCATCCTGCGGCCCTAGCAGGAACATCGCCGGACAGCAGCTCTTGTATGGCCTGGTCCTGGCAATCTTGCTCTATGCGCGGGAGCGGCTGGACCTGAGCTGGGTTGGGGTCTTCCGCTCAGTTTCGAGCCGTAATCCTTGACCTGCAAGAAGGGGCCGGGCGCTATCGCTTACAATCGGTGAGGTATCCCGATGGCCGAGACTACGCAGCCCAAGCCTATGCCCACGCCCGAAGCTCCGGTTCCGGAGGCGTGGGTCAAGACCGAGTTGGCCCGTCACCCGCAGCGTCCGTATCCGATGGACTATATTCAGACGCTATTTACCGACTTCAGCGAGATCCACGGCGACCGGCAGTTTGCCGACGACGCCGCGATGACCGCAGGCATGGCGCGCTTTCATGGCGAGCCCGTCCTGGTCGTCGGCAACCTGAAGGGACGCAGCCTGAAGGAGCGCGTGGCCCGCAAGTTCGGCTCGCCGGACCCGGAAGGCTATCGCAAGGCCCTGCGCGCGATGAAGATTGCGGAGAAGTTCGGGCGGCCGGTGTTTACATTTATAGATCTGGCCGGAGCCAACCCCGGGTTGGGCGCCGAAGAACGCGGGCAGGGTGAGGCCATTGCGCGGAACCTGCGCGAGATGAGCCGCCTGCGGGTTCCCACCATTGCGACAATTACGGGCGAGGGCGGATCGGGCGGCGCGCTGGCGCTGGCGGTTGCCGACCGTGTGCTGATGCTCGAAAACGCCATCTATTCGGTGATCTCGCCCGAGGGCTGCGCCTCGATCATGTGGAAGGACGCGGCCAGGAAGCAGCAGGCCGCGGCGGCTCTCCGATATACGGCTGAGGACGTCCAAGCACTAGGCTGCGTCGACGATGTCATTGGCGAGCCCGCGGGTGGAACGCAGAACGATCCGGAGCAAGCCATGCAGTTGGTGGATGAGCGCCTGCAATGGCATCTGGGAGAGCTGCAGAGTCTATCGATCGAGCAGCTTCTGGAAGCGCGCTACGGGAAGTTCCGGAACATCGCGCAGTTTTACACGACGGCCTGAGCTTGGCCGCAACCCGCGCGGGCTCTAAATCCATGAGCTCACGCGAAGGAGCGAAAGCGGCCTTGTCTTCTGCCCCGGCACAAATTCGGGTTACACGCTCCCTCCAGGTCGCGTTGTTCGCCACCGGCGTGCTGTGGCTGCTCGCCGCGCATGCGGTGGCTGTGCGCGCGGCGGAGGGTATCGCCGGACGGATCACAGACCGGCTCGGATGGGGAGCCGCGCAGTCATTGCTGACCGAGGCGTTCTTTCTGTTCCTGCTGCTGCTCGGCTTTACGCTGCTGAGCTGGATTGGCATGCGGCAGGGAAGTGTGCGCGAGGCGAATGCTCTACCCAGGCGCGGGACGGCCAGCCGCGAGTGGGCAACAGGAGCGGTAATTGGATGGGCAGTCCTGTTGCTGGCTGTGCTGCCGATGACGCTGGCGGGTGCACTGCTTCCACAGTTTTCCTGGAGTGCGAGCGCGTGGGGAATGATGCTGCTGTCCGCGCTGTCCCTGGCGCTAGGCGCGCTGGCCAATGAGGTGGCGTTTCGCGGATTCATCTTCCGGCGGCTGATTGAAGCCATCGGGCCGACGGCGGCCACGCTGCTGCTCTCCGGACTCTATGCGCTGCTGGGAAGCCTGCGGCCGAACGCGACGGGTCTGAGTTTTCTGATCGCGCTTCTGGCCGGCGTGCTGTTTTCACTGGCCTATCTGCGCACGCATGCGCTGTGGCTGGGCTGGGGGCTGCACTTTGCCTGGGCTGCGGCCACGGCGATCGTCTTCGGCCTGCCGGTGGGCGGAATTGCGACCTATTCCAGTCTGGTGCAGACCGACGCCAGCGGGCCCGCGTGGCTCACCGGCGGAGCCTACGGGCCGGAGGGCGCGCTGCTGACCGGCGTCGTGTTCGTAGTGGCGATGGCGGCGGTCTACCGCGCCACCCGGGAGTACGCCTGGAACTACACGCATCCGCCCATTGTTCCCGCCGGATATCCGATGGATGTTCCACCGCCGACGGCGCATGCGGCGATGGAGCAGGAGGCAGCGGCCAAAACCGCAGCCCTGGTGCAGATCGCTCCCGCAGCCCGCGCGAACGCGGAGACGGCGACAGAATCTTCGCAGCCTTCAGAATCTTCCGAGATTGCACCCCGGACGTAGCGGCACGGCTTCTCAAGTTTTATCTCCCCACAATTGCTGCGCCTCGGGTCTTGCACCGACGCGTACAGAAGGCGCACAATCTGGATATTCGCAGGTGACTGCATGGGCCCATGCGCACGCAGACCGCAGGCTGCCGCTTGTTCGCTCGCCGGGATCGGCGTGTGCGGGCTTGTTCTGGGCGGGAGCTTGCTATGCGCCGTGCCGCAAGCAAGCGCGCAGGTCTTCACCGTGGGAATGAAGACCGCGACTGCCGACGTCGTCACCGATTTCCATCCGACTCGTGTAGAACTCCCCTCCGAACCTTTAGATGAGCGCGGCGTGCGCGAGCTGATTCGCGATCTGGAGTCCGAGCAGGGTTTCGCGCACCGCGAGCTGCCGCTGGGCGCCGGGCTGACCCTGGTCGCCAATGGGACGATGAGCCCCCGCGATGAAGACTACAAGCGCATGCTGTATGAGAAGGGCGAGTCCGCCGCCCCGGGCGACCGCGTGCAGATTACCGCGCTGCACTTCCGCGCCAATCGCCTGGAGATCGACTTCAACGGCGGCCCATATGCGAAGCATCGGTTCCTCAGCCACATCCAGCTTGACGGCATGCAGGTGGCGCAGCGGGGACCGGACGCTACCGGCTGCCGGGTGACGCTGATCTTCGAGGGCGGCATTCCGGACGTGACTGCGGCTGAGGTCAAGGCGCTCCTCGATCCAGTAGTGGACTTCCGTGCCAAGTCCAGCTCCGAGGCGTATGCGGACACGTTGCCGCCGAAGGTGCGCGACGCGGTGGCGGCGCACGAGGTGCTGGTGGGGATGAATCAGCGCATGGTGCTGGCCGCGATGGGAGAGCCCAAGACCAAGCATCGCGAGCACATGACCAGCGGCGACGAGAACAGCCCGCTCTACGAGGAGTGGATCTACGGCGACACGCCCCAGCCCATCCAGTTCGTGCGCTTCGAGAACGGGCACGTGATCCGGCTGGAGATCGCGGCGTTGGGCAAGCCCATCGAGGTGCGTGACAAGAACGAGATCGGCGGCCCGCCCGAGCCCGCGCTCGAAGCGCGTACGATTGCCAACGGCGATCCCCAGCCCGGCGCCGGCGACGATCGCGGCAACGCGACAGCCCCGACGCTGCGCAAGCCCGGCGAGGTCCTCCAAGGAACCGTCAGCGGCGTGGGCAAGGTAAAGCTGCCCGCGGATTCCCCAGCCCAGCCGCAGCCCCAGACCCCAGCCCAGGCACAGCCGGGTGACGGACCGAAGCCCTTGCAGCCCGACGCTCCCAAGCAGCTTGCAACCGACACCTCGCGGCCCTGATCGGGCGCGACGGATCTCTCTTCCAGGCACGGCGTCGTGTATTCTAGGTATGGCGTAGTGCACGGCGCTTGCCTCTCGATCCCTCCTGTACGGCCCAGCTAAAGAGCCAGCTCGGAAGAGAACGTGGAGATTCGTGCGCTCGACTTGCTCCAAGCACGCAGCTTCGAGTACGCCAACACATTAGCTTGCAGGGAGATGAGAACCATGGCGAAGATTGCCAAGACCGGTGACCGCAAGAAGGTCATGGACACACAAAAGAGCACCGATTGTCCCAAGTGTTCGAAGCCGACGCGCATCGTCAAGCGCGTCAAGGACCGCGAGCGCGGCGTCCCGGGCGGGGTCTACATCTCCTGCTCGGCCTGCGATTTTTACGAAAAACTGTAAAAGTTTTTCAATTTTCACAGCACTCACAGAAAGGGTTCACCGCCTGCGGTGGGCCCTTTTTCTTTGCCTTCTGCATCTTAGGTGGGAGAGGCGTCCCGTAAAGACGCATCTAGTTTGCAACATACCCACTTGACTATGGTTGTCCGCCGGGGGCAGACTCCCTGACGGAAAGTAGGAAATCAGGAACTATGGCTACCAGCACCACCTCCCTCCCACAGGAAACACTTGCTTCAACCCCTCACTACACCCGCCCAACCTTTCTAATGTGCCCGCCAGAGTGGTACGGGGTGGACTATGTGCTCAACCCGTGGATGGCCGGCAACGTCCATCGATCCTCGCGCGACCTGGCCTTTGCGCAGTGGAAGAGTCTCTACAACGTGCTGCACAGCGTTGCCGACGTACGCCTGCTGCATCCCGAACCAGGCTGTCCGGACATGGCCTTTCTGGGTCATGGAGCGCTCATCCACCACGGCGTAGCCGCGCTGGCCAGCTTCAGCCGCACCGAGCGCCGCGCCGAAACCGCGTTCCTCAAGCAGTGGCTCACCAGCCAGGGATTTCTGCTCTGGGAGACGCCCCGCGAAACGGCCTTCGAAGGCCAGGGCGACGTCACCTTTGACGACGAGGGCGGCTGCCTCTGGGCCGCGCACGGCGTCCGCACCTGCCGTGCCGCGCATGCCCATGTGGCCGACGCCTGGCATGTGCCGGTCCGTTCGCTGCACCTGCTCGATCCACGCTTCTACCACCTCGATACCTGCTTCGTTCCGCTCCACGGCGGCTACCTCATGTACTATCCCGGCGCATTCGATGTCCCATCCCGCGCCGAGATCGAGCGCGTGTACCCCGCTGAGCGGCGCGTCGCTGTCAGCGAGGAGGACGCCACCCGCATGGCCTGCTGTGCTCTGAACGTCGGGCGCACGGTCTTTACCGGCGAGATCAGCCGCGAGCTGGCAACGCGGCTTTTCGACTTGAATTTCGATGTTGTCCAGCTCGAGCTCAGCGAGTTCATCAAGGGCGGAGGGGGCGCCGGGGCGCTCGCGCTGCGACTCAGCGACCTCCCGGTAACCCACGGGCTCGTAGGCTCGGCCAAGGCGGCCTAGCGGAAAGCCCGGAAAACTCGAAAGATTGAAGTGCATGAAAAGGGAAGCCCCGCTCATCGGTTGAGGAGCGGGGCTATTTTTTCATCGCATCGCAGGCTGCGAAAAAACTCCATTGTTAGTGCTTTTAGGATTAGCGTGGGGCTTTAACCCAGGGTCTTGTCTTCAAGTGCCACAAAGAGGCTTTTTCGCAACCTCTTCAATTCGGTTCACTTTCCGTTTTACTTTGCCGGGGCCTGGTCGGCCTCACTTTCAAGGGCGATCGGGCCGCCCGGCTCCTGCAGTTGGGCGATCAGCTCCTGGGTCATAGCGCTGTTGTCGGAGGTCACGCGCTCGATCTTGACCTCCGCCAGCCCGGCCATATCAAGCTTCTGGGCCGTGGCATAGGAGAGATCGATGATGCGGCTGGTCGGGACCGGTCCGCGGTCGTTCACCCGCACAAACGCCGTCTTGTGGTTGCGCAGGTTGGTGACCCGCAGCCAGGTGCCCAGCGGCAGCGTCCGGTGGGCGCAGGTGTAGGCGTGCATGTCGTAGCGCTCTCCGTTGGCCGTCTTGCGGCCCTGGAAGCGTTCTCCGTACCAGGAGGCTCTGCCAATCTGGTACCAATGGTGGTGGTGATGCGCTGCCGGATTGACCGGCGAGGCTGGGATGTCATGCTTGGCGGGACTGGCGATGAGGCTGGCCGTCGCGCCGAGGGTAGCGGCCAGAAGGGCGGCCCGTACAGGCCTGCGCCTCCAGTTCGACCGAAGCCCTCGTGTGTTCCGTCTCGAGGTTTCGTTCATCTCTCTATTGTCCCCAGTCAGGTACCCCTAAGTCAAACAAGAAAAAGGTACTTTCCTTCAGTTAGGGGGTTGTATCTTCAAAGCAGGTATGCTAGGCAAAATGACGCCAATGGGGGATGCGGGAATGCAACCAAAGACGGACCTGGGGGATGAGGCCGAGAGTTCGCGGGTGGGGCAGACGCCGCCGGTCGCTCTGACGATTGCAGGCTTCGATCCTTCGAGTGGAGCCGGAGTGACGGCTGACCTCAAGGTCTTCGCCGCCCACGGGCTCTTCGGGGTGTCCGCCATCACTAGTCTGACGGTGCAGTCGACTATGGGAGTTGCCGCCGTCGAGCCAATAAAGGGCGAGTTTCTGGCCCGAACTCTGGAGCATCTCTGGGCCGATCTGCCGGCCGCGGGCGTCAAGATCGGCATGCTGGGCTCGGAAGAGGCAGTCCGGGTAGTCGCGGAGTTCCTGCGCGGGATCGAGTCTGAGAACGCGGCTAACGGAACTCCGGTCGTCCTGGATCCGGTCCTGCGCTCGAGCTCGGGACATGAGCTTCTGCCCGCCGCGGCGCTGGAGGCGCTTCAAACCGAACTGCTGCCGTTCGTGGAATCCTCGGCGGGCTGGGTCACGCCCAACTGGGCGGAGCTGGGACTGCTGGCTGGCTGGACGGTTGGGAATCTGGACGAGGCGCGAGCCGCGGCCGAGGCGCTGGGGCGGCGCTATCCCGGGTTGCACGTGCTCGCGAGCGGCGGCGACGCGGCCGAGCCTGCTGCGGAGTCAATCGACCTGCTGCGGATGCCGGATGGAAATATGCTGAAGTTCGCCGGGGAACGGATCAAGACGCGCTCCACGCATGGCACGGGCTGCGCCTTCTCATCGGCGATCCTGGCCCGGCTCGTCCTGGGCGACCGCCCGGCTGAGGCTGTCGCGGGCGCCAAGGCCTACGTGGTCGAGGCGCTGCGCTCGGCGCCCGGGCTCGGTCATGGGCGCGGTCCGCTGAACCTTCTATGGCCGTTGCGGAGATAGCGAGTGACGGCTGCTACGCTTGAGCCATGGACGCGGCTTTGAAGACCTTGAAGATCACGGTGAATGGACAGCCCCGGAGCCTGGAGGGAATCGGCTCGCCGGCCTCGTTGAAGAGTGTCCTGGAGACGCTCGGTCTGCGGGCGGATCGGATTGCGGTCGAGCTGAACGGCGAGATCGCGCCACGAACCCTCTGGGACGAGAGGACGGTGGCGGATGGCGACCGGATCGAGATCGTGCACTTCGTCGGTGGAGGACGGCGCTAAGGGGAATCAGGCCTCAAGCTCTTGACAGGCCCCTTACAATAGAGGAGTCAACAAAAGTCCGGCCCAGGCCGGGCTTTTCCATTTCCGCGCTCTTCGAAAGCCTTAGATACCAAGACTTTGCAGACAACAGCTGGGGAAAATGGGACTTTAAGGCTTACAGCAGCCCGAAGTCCGGACCTAAGAACTGTCCTTCGAAGACTTTGCAGGAAAACAGGGGTGGGGGAGCAGCCCCGGCCAGCTAGTTATCGGACGTTGAGGACGTCAGATCGGGAGCCGAGCGTAGCCAGTTTAAGTTCGTCCGGTTAAAGATTTCAGCAGCTTCTCCCAGCGGTCTCCATAGTCCTTCCAGCCGCCGATGGTTTGAACACGCTGGAGGGCGGCGGCTCGCATGGAGCGCTGTAGATCCGGACTGTCGGCCAAACGCTGAAGCCTGTCCGCGAGGGCTTCCGGATCGCGGATGGGCACAATGAAGCCTTCAACGCCGTCGCTGAAGAGGTCCTCGCCGCCAGTGTTGGTAGAGCAGACCACCGGACAGCCGCAGGCCATCGCCTGGGCCTGCACCAGCGCCAGGCCCTCCTCGATGCTGGGCAGCGCGAGGACATGGCTGCGGCTCATCAGGCGCGCCAGTTCAGGCTGCGGCAGCGGGCCGAGGAACTCGACCGCCTCCTGCGGAAGCCGCGCGAGGACAGGCCGCAGGTCCGGCTGAACCGCGCCCACGATGCGCAGCCGCTTGCGTGGATGGCGGAGCGAGGCGAAGGCTTCGAGCAGGTAGGGCACGCCTTTGCGCAGGCCGACGGCCCCAGCGAATAGCACGGCAAACTCGGCGGCGGGCGGTCCGTCTGTAGGGTGGAAGCTTTCGAGGCGAACCCCATAGGGCAGAACGTGGACCTTGGCGGCAGGTACTCCCATCTCCACGAAGGAGCGGGCGGCTACGCTGGAGGGGACGGTGATGGCGTCGGCCTGGGCATAGATGGCCTCCTCCCGGCGGGTGTCGCGCGGATCGGACGGAGCGAGGTCGACCCCCCACCGCCGGTACTCGTCGACCAGAATCTCCTGCTGGTAGCGCTGGTGGGTGGACCCCCGGTCGCAGATGAAAACGCCGCCGGCGCGCTTCACGAGAGCTCCCGTGCGCAGGCTTGTGCCGGAGATGCCGATGAGGGCGTCGATGCGGGTGGTGCGGAGAATTTTGTGGACGCGGCGCTCGGTCCAGCGATCGAAGGTGAGGGCGACGGCATAGCCGAGCGGGTCGCGGAGCCAGGTGAGGTCGACCGGAGCGCGCGAGGCGAGGTACTCCGGGACGTGGAGCCAGGGGAAGGTTTCGACTTTGGAGTGGGGGAGGCCTTCGCGGCGGAGCCGGGCCCACGGCCAGGTGGAGTAGACGCGGCTAAGATACCCACGATGTTCAAGTTCGCGGGCAAGCTCAAAGTGATGGAAGATGCCGAAGACGGTCTGGACGATCTGCATGGGTGGGGACGTGAGGCTCTGACGAGTCTAGCAAGACACTGGCAAGACACAAGGGCAGCGGGGTGGAAAGCAATACCGAGGCCCATGATACAGAATATGTGTTATCGGACATAGTGCTTAGAGGCCAGATTCTGAAGGGATTGCTCTTCATGCCAGGCTTTTCGGTGGGGGCTGTACCAGATAACTATTTCATAGTGTTTTTAACTAATTGAAGTAATTGGTTTTGTTGTTGTTTTGGGCTGGGGGTATTGAATCTCCACTCGCACTCGCAGAGGAAGAGGTGGAAGCTCTGTTTTGGGATGCCATTGAAGCGGCGCAGATGACGCTTAGCCTGGTTC
>DATCFM010000072.1:0-2663 GCA_036509515.1 Acidobacteriaceae bacterium | reverse complement strand
CACCCCCGCGCTGCCCGCCGACTCAGTGACCGAAGGCTCGGTCGCCATCGAAGGCGGCAAAGCAATCGCCTATCGCGCCGTCGCCGGCATGCTAACCGTAGGCTCAACCGACGTCGAGGATGCCAAGATTGGACTGGATGGCAGGCCCCTGCCGGAGTACGCAGCCGACCAGGCCCCCAAACCCGCAGACCGGCCCGCCACCGCGCGAATCTTCTACACCGCTTACTTCGCCAGGGGCACCGACGCGCGCACACGGCCGATCGTGTTTTTGTACAACGGTGGCCCCGGCTCCGCGACGATGTATCTGCGCATGGGCAGCATGTCGCCAGTTCGCGTGCTGACGCCGGACACCCATCATCAGGTCGGCGGTCCCTACCAGATCGTGCCCAATGAATATTGCCTGTTGGACGCAGCGGACCTTGTATTCATCGATGCGCCCGGCACCGGCTTTAGCCGCGTGCAGGGTAAAGACGCGTTCAAGGCCTTCTACGGAGTCGATGAGGACGCGGCCGCTTTCGATCGCTTCATCCGCCGTTTCCTCACCAAGTACGACCGCTGGACCTCGCCCAAATTTCTCTTCGGCGAAAGCTATGGAACCACGCGCGACGCTGTCCTCTCCGCGACGCTGCAGCATCATGGTGTCGACCTCAATGGCGTCGTCTTCCTTAGCCAGATCCTGAGCTTCGATAACTCGGCGGACGGATCGGACTCGAACCCCGGCACGGAGAACGGATCCTTCCTCGCCCTCCCCAGCTTTGCGGCGACCGCCTGGTATCACCACAAGGTGCCCAACCAGCCCGCGACGCTCGAGCCCTGGATTCATGAGGTGGAGCAGTACGCGCTCGGCGACTATGCAAGCGCGCTGCTGCAGGGCTCCGACCTCGATCCGGCCAGGAAGGCCGCCGTTGCAGCCAGGCTCGAGAGCTACACCGGCGTTCCCGCCGCCACGTGGATCAAGGCGAACCTGCGCATGACCGGCGGCGAGTTCTCGAAGTATCTGCAGGACTCGGCAGACATCACCACCGGCCGCCTGGACTCGCGCTACGAGGGCCCGGCGCTCGATCCCCTGGGTCGCGACGCCGACTACGACCCCTTCAGTGAGTCCATCGAGTCGGCGTTTTTATCGGCGATGAACGCCTACGCCCGCCAGACGCTGAACTTCGGCGAGAACATGACCTACAAACCCAGCGCGCGCGCGCCAGGCTTCGACTGGGACATGAAACACCACGGTCCCGGTCCCCAGGGCTGGGAGGGCACCAGCACTAACGTCTCGGCCGACCTTGCCTACACGATGAAGGTAAATCCGCACATGCACGTGCTGTTGATGGGCGGTTACTTTGACCTCGGCACACTCTACTTCGGCGCCACCTATGAGATGAAACATCTGCCCATCCCCGCGGAGCTCGAAAAGAACATCGCCTACAAGTTCTTTCCGACCGGGCACATGGTCTACGTGAACCCGGAAGCGCTGAAGGGGCTGCATGACCGCACGGCGCAGTTCATTCGCGACAACGAAGGCGGCCAGTAGCTCTGTTTCGCGTTCGATGAACCCAAAGGCCGGGCCGAGCGCCCGGCCTTTGGCTGCTCGAAAGAAATCTTTGCCTCCATGTGAACACTTTGGCCGCCGGCGGGGTCTAGAGAAGTGAAGGCATACGAATGCAGCGGCAACTACCGCCTGGACCCGATGACGATCGCCAGGCCGTCTTCACGAGACTGGCACTCGAACACGCGCGATTTCTCTATCGCGTCGCGTGGAGCGTTCTGCGCCACGCGGAAGACGCCGAGGACTGCGTGCAGGAGGCGCTCCTTAAGCTGTATCGCGGCGAGAGCTGGAGGCAGATGGACAACGAGCGCGCGTTTCTGGCACGCGTCGTCTGGCATCTCGCACTCGATCGCAGAAAGACACGCCCTCCGGACGCGGCGGACAGCGCGGCGGAATCGCTGCTCGAAGATAGCCGCCTCACGCCGGAGGCCGCCATCTCTGCGGGCGACGAGCGGGCGCTGCTGCGAAGAATGATTGAGGAGCTTCCGCCTGAGCTGCGCGATCCGCTGCTGCTCTCGGTGATGGAGGAGATGAACTCGCGCGAGATAGGTGAGGCCATGAGTTTGCCTGAAGGCACCGTCCGCACGCGGTTGATGCGTGCGCGGCGCAGCTGCGGGAGAGATGGGAAGCGATGCGAGGCGCTCTGATTTCCTCGCGTTGAGTTGATGTGCACCGCGAGGAGGACGTTATGCAGCAGACGAACAGGACAGAGACGATGCAATTCGACGATCTACTGGACGATGTACTCAACGAAGAGCGCAAGGCCGCTGAAGCGCCGGCTGGCATGGAGCAGCGCGTGCTCGCGAGACTCCTGCAGAGTGAGCCCGCGGCCACACCGGCGCAGCTGTGGACAGCCCGTCCGTTCGCCTTCGCAGAGAGCGTCGCCGCCAAACGTAGTCCCCTCTCGCTCTGGACAGCAGTAGGTTTCCATGCGCTGGTGATCCTAATCGTGGCGCTGCTGATCGCGAACCACGTGCATCTGACGGCTCCGCTAAAGCAGACGGTGATGGCGCTGAACATTCCACCGCCGCCGCCGGTAATGCCGCGCGAGCAGCGCATGGGCGGCGGTGGCGGCCAGCACGATCTCGCTCCGGTAACGCAGGGACGCCTGCCCAAGCTG
>DATCFM010000071.1:0-17550 GCA_036509515.1 Acidobacteriaceae bacterium | reverse complement strand
CGCCGCAGTCCGCGCTGTGCTGCCGGCCACAAAATGCTCCACCAAGCGAACCTGCTTGCCCCACGACAAACGACTCTTACGAAACCCGCTCGCCATACCAGATCCTCACGACATTATCTGGTACAGCCCCTTTTCTTTTGCTCGAGGTGTTTGCGGATCTGTGCGAGGTTCCAGGGCACCGGCTCACAGGTCCGTATCCGAGCGCGCGGATAGAGCGCCGCGGCGGTTAGCGTGAACAACCCTATATTGCCCCCACCATCGACTACCAGATCGGGAGTAAACGCGGGATCGAGATTGTAGACGTGGCGCACGCCAACTTCCATCAGGCTGTAGAAATCGCTCGCCTGGTCGGACTTGCGGATATGGATTGTGAACTTCCGTCCAGAGCTGTGGAAGTGGACCGCCAGTTCGCCGTTTTTGTAGAACGGCCGCAACAGGGCGGAGGCCACTCCGCGATAACGAGGGTGGCTGTACATCGATTGCAGCAACAGAAGCTTGGCAGCATTAAGTCCGGAGGTGCTGCGTACGATGCTCGTGAAGTTATCCAGGCCCATAGGGTGGGTGCGCTTGGAGCAAATTATATCGTGCCGGGTTTTCCGCGACTCGCCGCTGATGGTGTGATCGGTGGGAATACCCTGCCCGCTCGATGCGCGCTGCGAGATGCAGGGAAGATCTCAAGCAGTCCAGAATCTGTCGGGGCGTTAGTCGTTCTTATTGCGTTCGCGAAGCCTGGCGATCTCATCCATGCGCTGCGCGAGCAGGCGTTCCCTGCCCTCCTGCGTTGGGTGATAGTAGCGTCGATCGGCGAGCGAAGGCGGCAGGCACTCCATGGCGGCGACCTTGCCTTCTACATCGTGCGCGTACTGATAGTCCTTGCCGTAGTCGAGCTCTTTGAGCAGCTTCGTGGGCGCATTGCGCAGATGCAGTGGAACGGGCTCGGCGGGTGTGGCTTCGATGTCGGCCAGGACTTCGCCGTAGGCGGTGTAAATCGCGTTGGACTTGGGCGCGAGCGCCAGATAGACGACCGCCTGCGCCAGGGCGAGATCACCCTCGGGCGAGCCGAGAAAATGCATGGCATCGCGCGCGGAGATGCATAGATTAAGAGCTTCGGGCGCGGCCAGGCCAATGTCTTCGACAGCCATGCGCACCACGCGGCGCGCGACGTACATCGGATCTTCACCGGCCTTGAGCATGCGACCCAGCCAGTAGAGCGAAGCATCCGCATCGGAGTTGCGCACGCTCTTGTGCAGGGCCGAGATGAGATCGTAGTGCTGCTCGCCCTTCTTGTCGTAGAGCAGCACACGCTGCTGCAGAGCTTCGGCGGCCAGCGTGCGCGTGATTACCGATTCACCGCGTCCTTCAGCGAGCTTCGCTGCAACCTCAAGCGCGTTCAGCGCGGTGCGTGCATCACCGCTGGAGTAGGAGGCGATCGCTTCGAGCGCGCCGTCCTCCGCGGTAAGCTTCATCGCGCCCAGGCCACGAGCCTGATCCGGCGGGCTGTCGGCACCGTCCGCAAGCGCGCGCTTCACGAGCGCAAGAATGTCCTCCTGCGAGAGCGCCTGCAGGGTGTACACGCGGCAGCGGCTGAGCAACGCAGCGATGATCTCGAACGATGGATTTTCGGTGGTCGCGCCGATGAGGCGAATGGAGCCGCGCTCGACGTAGGGAAGGAACGCGTCCTGCTGTGCCTTGTTGAAACGGTGAATCTCGTCGATGAAAAGGATGGTGCGCGATCCGAACTGCGAGGCCTTCTCGGCCTCGACCATCACTTGCTTAATCTCCTTGATGCCGGAGAGCACGGCGGAGAACTCGATGAAACTGGCGCTGGTGGCGCGCGCGATGATCTTCGCGAGCGTCGTCTTGCCGACGCCGGGCGGCCCCCAGAAGATTAGCGAGGCGGAGTCGTCGCGCTCGATCTGCAAGCGCAGCGGCTTACCCGGGCCGATGAGATGCTGCTGGCCGACAAACTCGTCGAGCGTGCGCGGGCGCATGCGATCGGCCAGCGGCGCGGTGGCCAGGCCGGAGGTGCGCGGCGGCAGGCTCGTGTCGAAGAGGCTCATGCTGTTTCGACTCCATCCTTTTCCTGTAGGATGCGCTGCGCGTTCTGCCGTTGCGCCTCATACAGCAGCAGAGAGCCTGCGATGGCCGCATTGAGCGACTCGATGCGGCAGGGAATGTTTATGCGCTCATCGACGAGTGCGAGTGCTTGCTGCGTGAGGCCAGCGCCTTCGCTCCCAATCACAATCGCTACCGGCTCTGATAGATGCGCTGACGGCGAGGGCGTTGCCTGTTCGGAGTGCGCGACGGCAGCGGCGATGCGAATGCCGTGACCGCGCAAGAGATTAAGGGCGTCCGCGATCGGCATACGGCGCACGGGCTTGCGGAAGACAGAACCGGCGGAGGCGCGAATCACCTTCGGACTCCACTGGTTCGCGCAGCCGGGTGTGACGTAGATCTCGGCCACATTGAAGGCCTCGGCGGAGCGAAGGAGCGTGCCGAGGTTGCCGGGGTCCTGAATGTCTTCGAGCACAAGCGTCGTTCCTCGATGCGCCTCGAGGTTGCGCGCGGGCACGGGGATTTCGACAACGGCTGCAATTCCCTGCGGCGATACGGTGCCGGCGGCGCTGTCGAAGACCTCGGGACTGAGCACATGAACTTGCCCAGGCTCCAAAGTGCGCAGAAGCTCAAGCGCTTCCGCCGGAAGTTTCGCCTCCTCGCCCTCGCGCAAAAAAAATGTGTGGATGCGCACACCGGAGTGGCGCGCCTCGAGCAGCAGCGTTGTGCCTTCAATGCCCACCCGATCCCCGGGCTGCGAGGCGTTGCCGCTGAAGGCAGCGCGCAGCGCCTTGACGCGGGCGTTACTGCGGCTGGTGATGGGCGGCGGCAGAGTCATCGCCCCTCAGTGTACGCGGGCGCATACATTCGCCCGCAATGCGATAAAGTCAAAGGCAGGAGATCCCTGAACTTGATTGCAGAGATGCTTCGCATTCAGCCGGACGAGCCGGAGTCGCACCTGATCGCGCGCGTGGCGCGCATGCTGGAGGCGGGCGAGGTTGTCGCACTGCCGACCGACACCTTCTACGGGCTCGCCGTGGACCCCGTGAACCTGCGCGCGGTGGACCGCATCTACGACCTGAAGACGCGCGCACGGCATAAGCCGCTGTCGCTGCTGATCGAAGACATGGCCCAGGCTTATGAGCTGGCGCGCGGCCTGGACGGCACCTTCGACCGCCTCGCAGAGCGCTTCTGGCCGGGCCCGCTCACGATCATCGTCAAGGCCGGAAGCAAGCTGCCGCTGCGGGTCACGGCGAATACCGGCAACGTCGCGTTGCGCGTTCCGGAAGCGACACTGTGCAGAAGCGTTGTGCACGAGCTGGGGCTGCCCATCACCGCGACCTCGGCCAATCTTCGCGGCCTGCCCGAGTGCACCTATGCGGGCTGCGTGCGTGAGCAGTTCGGCGACAAGATTCCGCTGATCGTCGATGGCGGGCCGACGGCGCGCTCGGTGGCAACTACGATCGTCGACTTGAGTGGCGGACCGAACTCGTGGATGATTCTTCGCGAAGGCGCCATCCCGACTCATGAGATCGCTCTGACGTTGCAACGATAAAAGACTCGGCATCAAAATTCGCGCATCTTTGCTGGTGGAAGGCTGGCACAAGCTGCATGCCCGCGCGATACTAGGGGCTGAACTCCCCGATCCGCCTGATTGATGATG
This sequence comes from Acidobacteriaceae bacterium, assembly GCA_036509515.1. GTDB lineage: Bacteria > Acidobacteriota > Terriglobia > Terriglobales > Acidobacteriaceae > Granulicella. Next base: position 13,832 of record DATCFM010000071.1, on the reverse strand, counting down.
AGTGCTGTCCAACGATTCCGGAACGCGACCGAGCCGCGCCACAGAGGAGTTCGTCTGCTGGGTCGAATTGTGCTGCTGCTGATCATCGCGGCCGCCCTCTGGTTTACCTGGGTCTATCGGCAGATTGAGCAGACCGCGCACATCGACAACGCGCAGCGTGCGGATGCTATCGCCGTCTTCGGTGCGGCGGAGTACGCGGGACGCCCTTCGCCGGTGCTGCATGCGCGACTGGATAAGGCTGTCGCACTCTACAACCACGGCATCGCTCCGGTCGTGATTACGCTGGGCGGCGGACTGGCCGGAGATTCAGGACTGACGGAAGGCGGCGTGGGTCGCGATTATCTGCTGGCCAACGGCGTGCCCTACGACAAGATCATTGCGGAGACGCACTCCACCGATACGGAGCAACAGGTGCAGCGGCTGGCGGCCATCGCCGCGCGTGAGCACTTCAGAACACTTGTCGTCGTCAGCGACGGAACCCACCTCTTCCGCATCGCCGAGCTATGCCATCGTGCCGGGCTTAGCGTCTACACGTCGCCGCGGGCTCCGCTGGGACATATCGACGATATCGATGCAGCCGAACGCATGCTGCACGAGATGCTGAGTTACACCGCCATCCGCATGGGGATGAACACCGGCTGGTTGCATCACTGGCTCGATGGCAGGAACGACTAGCAGATAGCGACGAGTTACTAATTCAGGTCGTCCTCTTCGCCGACTACGACGGGCACGCCGCCTTCGCGACGCATCCTGAGATAGCCGCGGATAAACGGCTCCAGGTCGCCGTCAAGCACGCGGTCCACATCGCCGACCTCTACGCGCGTGCGCAAGTCCTTCGCCATTCGATATGGCTGCAAGACATAATTGCGGACCTGTGACCCGAAATTAATCTCCAGCTTCGAATCTTCGAGCTTCCTGCTGATCGCGCGTTTCTTTTCGAGCTCATACTCATACAGCCGCGAGCGCAGCATCTTCATCGCGCGATCCTTGTTCTTATGCTGCGAGCGCTCGTTCTGGCAGCCGGCGACGATGCCGGTGGGAAGATGCGTAATGCGCACGGCGGAGTCTGTCGTATTTACGTGCTGGCCGCCCTTGCCGCCGGAGCGGTAGGTATCGATGCGCAGATCATCCGGCTTGATGTCGATGGTGATGGAGTCGTCGATCTCAGGCGAAACAAAGACGCTGGCGAAGCTGGTGTGGCGCCGCTTGGCCTGGTCGAAGGGCGAGATGCGCACAAGGCGGTGCACGCCGGTCTCGCCCGAGAGCAGCCCAAACGCATATTCACCAGTCACCGTGAAAGTCGCGGACTTGATGCCCGCTTCATCGCCATCCTGCAGCTCGTTGATCTCCGTCTTGAAGCCCTGACGCTCTGCCCAGCGCAGATACATGCGCATCAGCATCTCCGCCCAGTCCTGGCTCTCGGTTCCACCCGCGCCAGGGTGCACCGTAACGATCGCATTCAGCAGATCGTTTTCCTCCGAGAGCATAGTGCGCGATTCGAGCGCTTCTGTAAATTCAATTAGCGAGTCGATCTCGCGCTTCAGCTCCGGCTCGACCGAACCTTCGCCCTCGCGCATCAGATCGAAGTAAGCCTCAATATCATCGCTGCGCCGGCCAAGTTCAGCATCATTGGCAAGCAAAGACTCCAGCCGCTTGCGCTCGCGCATCAACGGCTGCGAGCGCGCGGCGTCGGCCCACACCGAGGGGTCGGAGATTTTGGTTTCGAGGGAGGCCAGTTCGGATTTCAGGCGAGGGGCGTCAAAGATACTCCCGCAGATCGCGCACCTTCTCGCGGACCGGGGAGTAAGCAAATTCGAGATCGTTCAACATGTCTTTTAGTCTACTGTGCCCGAGCGCTTATCGGGTCGCAGCCCGCCGCTGCGAACGCGCGATTCCCACAAAGAGCAGCAATGCCGTAAGAGCTGCGCAGATCCACGCCAGCCAGTCGCCGTAGCGTGTATAGAAGGTCTCGTACGTGTTATAGCCGAAAGAAGCCAGCAACGATCCGCGAATGTGGCGTGGCATCGATTGCGTAACCCTGCCCTCAGGGTCGATGGCGGCCGTAATTCCGGTATTGGTAGCACGCAATAGCCAGCGATCATTTTCGATCGCGCGCATGCGAGCCATATCCAGATGCTCCCACGGCGCGCTGGTGTCGCCGTACCATCCGTCGTCACTTACATTAACGAGAGCCTGCGCGCCCTCGGCTACGAATTGGCGGATCTCATTTCCGAAGATCGACTCATAGCAGATAAAGGCGCCGTAGCTATGACCGTCCGCCTGGAATACACGGCGCTGCGTGCCCGGTATGAAGGGAAGGCCGTCGAGCAGGTGGCCTGTGAAAAAGAAGAGCGGCTTATAAGGAACGTACTCGCCGAAAGGGACGAGGTGAATTTTGTCATATCGCCCTCCGTAACTCCCATCCGCGTTGAAAAAGCTGACCGAGTTATACAAGCTATAGTTCCCATCCTCCATTCGTGACCCGATGCTTATGTCATCGGCGAGCACAGGTGTCGAGGTTGAGTGTGCGAGACGCTCCATAAAATCGCGATAGGCCGGCGCTGAATCGAGAAAGGATGCGGGTGACTCCGGCCAGATGATAAGCTGCGGCTTTGTGCCCAAGGCCGATGTCGTCGCAGGAGATGTTGGATGCTGACTTAGATTTGCGAAAGATTTGAGCATCGCATCCCTGCTCTCGGTTCCCTTCTCCGTGCCCGCGCCGACGGAAAGATTCTCCTGAAGCAGCACTGCCGAAGCGCCTGTCGATGCGGGCGCCACGTGCGGAGGATAAATTTCAACCCAGGTTGCCGCACCCGTGAATAATGCCGCGAGCACGACGCCCGGAATAGCGACCCACTTAGTGATCCGCGCGGCCGGGAGCGCCCACAGCATATTCACTATCGCGATGAGAAGCGAGAGACCGAAGACGCCGGTCCATGGGGCTATTCGTGTCAACACCAGGCTATCCACCTGCGTGTAACCCAGCATGTCCCATGGAAAGCCTGTGACGCGATCCCGGGCTAACTCCACCGCAACCCACAAGACCGGCGCGCTGAGCAGCGCCACATGCGGTCCCCATAAACGCCGAAGGCCGCCCAGGACCAAACCGAAGAGCGCGAGGTACAGGCCTAAGTAGAGTGAAAAAAGAATAAGGATTCCGACCGAAGCAGCCTCCGGCAGGCCGCCATACAAATGCATTGTTGGGTAAATCCAGTAACAATTCAGCAGATACCAGACGATGCCGCAGAGATAGCCGAGCCATGCAGCCTGCGTGGGCCGCAGGGGCTTACCCGAACGCTGACTGCCGAGTAACGCCATCAAAAGAGGGACAAGACATATCCAGCAGAAAGCGCGTCTCCAGATGGGTACCGGACCGGCGATAGGAAATGGAATTGCTTGCAAAATGGCTGAGAGAGCCGCCAGCCAATAAAGCCTCAATGGAATATTGCGCACGACCAGAGTCTACCATCGTGATGTCGGCCAGCTTCCGAGCGAATGATGAGCGAAGGCTTGGTCCTATTCAGAATATTTCCATGTCCAAACGGCGGCGGGCATCAGAGAAAAGAGTTACTTTATTTGCGCGCCAGGTTGACTTAGCCGTACAGTAAACTCTGCATCACACAAACGTCGACGCTGGCAGATCCGTAGAAGCGCTCGATCATTCATAGTAGATAAAGGATGGATTATGGACGTAGGTCGCATACTTTCTGAGATTGATGCGGAGATCGCACGGCTGCAGCAGGCACGCAGCGCGTTGACGGGAATCGCAGGCAGTGGAACAGTGGCAAAGGCAAAACGAGGACGCCCCAAGGGAAGCGTAAACAAGACGGCGACCAAGAGGCGGAAGCGGAACCTGAGCCCCGAGGGGCGCAAGCGCATCGCCGATGCGATGAAACGCCGCTGGGCTGAGCGCCGCGCTGCTGCAGGCAAATCTTCTTCAGCCAAAGCTGGGAAAAAAGAATCCAAGTAGTCAGGGTCTGCTGGTAGCTAAGAAAAGGGAGCCAAATTGGCTCCCTTTTCGCGTTCTTATCGCATTATTCGGGCGCATCAATTGTTGCTAGACCATTTTCGGCGGAGTTGGCGCATATCCATTGGCCACGAACCACCGGCATGCCGAGCGCAACGCATCCTCGACCGGCAAGACGCGCCACCCGAGCTCGCGCTCAGCCTTGGCTGAACTGGCCCACATCATCTTCCGCCCCATGCGCACAGCTTCCATGGTCGCGCGAGGCTCTTTGCCGCGCAGCTTGCCCGTAAATGTCTCATCGAAAAATGCAAATGCCATCGCTACCGCGTGAGGAACCTTCATCGTTGGCGAAGGTAGTCCGGTAATAGCCGCCAGCCTATCCAGAATCTGCTTCAGAGTGAGATTTTCGCCGCCGAGAATATATCGCTCGCCCGGCCGGCCGCGCTCCAGCGCCAGGAGATGCATTTGGGCAATCTGCTCGACATCGACCAGGTTCAATCCGGTTTCGACATAGGCCGGGAATTTGCGATTCAGAAAATCGACGACGATTCTTCCCGTCGGCGTCGGCTTGGTATCCATGGAACCGATGGGCGTGGTCGGATTCAGAATTACGACCTCCTGGCCCGCGCGCGCAGCCTCGATCGCAACTTGTTCGGCCATCCACTTGGACCGCTTGTAATGGCCGATCATGTCGCTTTCGGCGACGGGTGTCTGCTCATCGACGACCGAGCGATCTTTGCGAAAGCCCATTGTGGCTACGCTCGAGGTATAGACGACGCGCGGCACGCCTGCCTCGCGCGCCAGCCGCAGCAGCTCGCGCGTGCCCTCGACGTTGGCCTTGTACATCTCGGCGGGATCGGGAACCCAGAGCCGGTAGTCGGCGGCGACATGAATCAGCGCATCGCATCCGCGCAACGCCGAAGCAAATGCAGAGGGCTCGCGCAGGTCTCCCTGCACCAACTCCGCATTTTTTGGCAGATTCGATAAGTTGGAGCTACGCCGAGTCAGCAGTCGAAGATCCGCACCCTGCTCCGCTGCCAGCGCTGCTATATGCGAGCCGACAAAACCCGTCGCACCGGTTAGAAAAAGCCGCATGCGCGCTAGTCTAGCTTCTCCGCTTCAATCCCGATATTCTTCTCGCCGGCGGCCTTCTTCTCCCAGTACTTCTTCACCCAGGCGTCAAAGCTGCGGCCCGCGGCCGTATCGCGCCCGCTGAACTTCAGCGCAGCAATGTCGGTGTAGGAGATATTCACGCGCTCCGTCGGCGCACCCGGCTTGGGAACAGGAATAATGCGCACCACTGAGTCCACAAGAGTCGACCCATTGCGACGGTCGTAGAGATAGCCTTCGACCACCGACCCGTCCTTGCGCGTCACCGTAATGTCGCCGCGATAGTCGAAGGCCTTCTCCAGCACCTCGCGGACCTCGGCGTCCGAGGCCAGCTCCGGAACCCATCCTTCCAGGTTCTCGCGCTCGCGCCCGGCTATATGTTCGAGATCGTCTGCGCTCGCATGCTGCAACTGCTCGATCTTGAGATGCTCCTGCTGTGCCGTCGACATCGTCAGTCTCCCGCCATGCTGGTCATGTTCTCGTTCACCGATGTGGTAACGACCACCGGCGTCGGCGCTTCCTTTGCAATTTGCACAAGCGGTCCATGTCCCTCGGGCTGCCATTCGTTCAGCAGCTTCATCGCACCGTCATCGGGATAGAGCGACGGGAACATATACTTCTTCGCGGTGACCAGAAATCCCTTCAGCGAGCTGAAGTTGTAATCCACCGCGGAGGCCTCGTGGCCGGAGTGCACCATGCAGTTCGCGCAGCGCGGATTGCCGCTCTTCGCGCCGTAGTTCGCCCACTCGGTCGCTTCCATCAGCTCGGCGAAGGTGTCGGCGTATCCGTCCTGCAGCAGGTAGCAGGGCTTCTGCCAGCCGAAGATCGAGTAGGTTGGCATGCCCCAGGGCGTGCACTCGAAGTCCTGCTTGCCCATGAGGAATTCGGAGAAGAGCGGATGGGTGTTGAACTGCCACTCCTTCTTGCGGTTGGAGAGGATGGCGCGGAACATCCGCTTGGACTTGGCCTTGCCGAGGAAGTGGTTCTGGTCCGGCGCCTTGTCGTAGGTGTAGCCGGGCGAGACCATCATCGACTCCACGCCCGCGGCCATCAGTTGATCGAAGTGGCGGCGGACGGAGTTGGGATCGGCACCGTCGAAGAGCGTGGTGTTCGTCGTCACGCGAAAGCCGGCGGCCACTGCTGCGCGCACGCCTTCCATCGCGATGTCGTAGCCGCCCTCGCGGCAGACGCTGAAGTCGTGATGCTCGCGCTCGCCGTCGACGTGGACGGAGAAGCTCAGATACTTTGATGGCTTGAAGAGGTGCAGCTTCTCTTTGAGCAGAAGCGCGTTGGTGCACATGTAGACGTACTTTTTGCGCGCCACCAGACCGGCGACAATCTCGGGCATCTGGGGATGCATCAGCGGCTCGCCGCCGGGGATGGACACCATCGGCGCGCCGCACTCCTCGACTGCCTTGAAGCACTGCTCCGGCGTCAGCTCCGACTTCAGAATGTGCGCGGGATACTGAATTTTGCCGCAGCCGGCGCATGCCAGGTTGCAGCGGAACAGCGGCTCCAGCATGAGCACCAGCGGATACCGCTTGCGCCCCTTGAGCTTCTGCTTCAGCACGTAGCTGGCTACGGTCCATGCCTGCGATACGGGTACGGCCATCTCTCAAAACCCTCCCAGCGGCTTAGGCCGCCGCCTGCTGCTGTTCGCGCTCCAACGCCTTCTCATAGGTCGTCAAGGCGAGCAGTGGAAAATACTGCTTGTACAAGTGATATCCCAGATAGAAGACGCGCGGGAAGCCGGTTCCGGTGTAATAACTTTCGCCGTTGGTTCCGGGCATCAGCTCGTCCCAGCTTCCATCCTCGTGCTGGCGCTCGATCAGCCAGCGAACGCCCTTGGCCACCGAGTCCGAGCGCGTATCGTTCGCGGCCAGCAGACCCAGGAGAGCCCAGGCGGTCTGCGAGGGCGTCGAGGGGCCGATGCCGCGCTGGTTCGGATCGTCGTAGGTCCCGCAGGTCTCTCCCCAGCCGCCATCGGAATTCTGCACCATGCGAATCCACTCCGCCGCCTGCTGCACCACCGGCTCAAGGTAGCTGTACTCCATGGCCTGCAGGCCGCGCAGCGCGAGGAAGGTGCCGTAGAGATAGTTGACACCCCAGCGCCCGAACCACGAGCCGTCCGACTCCTGCTCCTTGAGGATGAAGCGCACCGCCTTGTCGACGCGCTTGTCCCGGCGCGTGTAGCCGTAGGCGGCCAGCATTTCCAAAATGCGCCCGGTGACATCGACCGTGGGGGGATCGAGCATCGCGTTATGGTCGGCGAACGGGATGTGCTGGAAGATCGACTTGGTGTTGTCCTTGTCGAACGCGGCCCATCCACCATTCCTGCACTGCATGGCGAAGACCCAGTTGATGGCGCGCTGCTCGACCTCATACTGGTACCGCTCGCGAGGGTTTTGCACAGCCTTCAGGCCAAGCAGAACCTCTCCTGTGTCATCAACATCGGGGTAAAACTCGTTGTTGAACTCGAAGTACCATCCACCCGGCTCCACATTCTTGACCTTCTGGGCCCAGTCGCCCTTGTGGCGTACTTCTTTGGACAGCAGCCAGTCGGCGGCGCGGAGCATGCGCGGGTCGGTCTTCGCTACGCCCGCCTCGCCGAGCGTCGACAGAACCTGCGCCGTATCCCAGACCGGCGAGAAGCACGGAACCATTCTGAAGGTCGGCGTCGGATAACCGGGCTCGCCGTCGGGGCAGTCGATGCCCAGCTTCTCAAACTCGTCCATCGCACGGATCATCTGCGGATCGTCGAGCGAGTATCCGAGGCAGCGCAGCGCGACGATCGAGTTCAGCATCGCCGGATAGATCGCGCCCAGGCCGTCGGACCGCTCAAAGCGCTCCAGCATCCACCTCTCCGCCGCCTTCAACGCAATCTTGCGCAACGGCCGGATGTGCACGCTCTCCAGCCGGTGGGTGAGGCGGTCCCAGAAGAGAAAGAAGTTGCGCCAGGAGATACGGTGCTTCCTATCCCAGCGCAGGTGCAGATTCGCGTTCTTGCGGCCACCCACGAAGAGCTCGTCGATCGTCTGCTCGGGCGGGAGCTTCTTGAAGGGCTTGGTCGCATAGATGATCGAGAGCGGCACCAGAATGCCGCGCGACCACGAGCTGATCTCATAGATGTTGAAGTAGAACCAGTTGGGAAAGAGGACGATCTCGGGCGGAATCGCCGGCACGGCATCGTACTCATACTGGCCGAACGCGCACAGATAGATCTTGGTGAAGGTGTTGCATTGCACGACGCCACCCAGAGACAGCACGTTCTCGCGCGCCTTCACCATCACAGGGTGGCCGGCCTTCCATCCCATCAGCTTGAGCGCGAGATAGCACTTCACGCCATAGCTCACGTTGGAGGGGCCGCCGGGATACAAACTCCATCCGCCATCTTCGTGCTGATGGCGCAGAATCTCATTCACGCAGCGCTCCATCTTGCCCGGATCGCCCGTACCCAGAAGCGTATGCATGAAGATGTAGTCGGACTCGAGCATGGAGTCCGCCTCCAGCTCGCCGCACCAGTAGCCGTCCTCATGCTGCTGGCCGAGCATCCAGTCGACGGAGCGGCGGATGCCGTCGCGCACGCGATCCATCGCCAGATCCAGACGTCCAAACCGGGGCTGCGCCGGGCTTTGCGTCTCTCTGGAATCTCGGGGAGATGTACTCATTGGATAACTTATGTGACTTCTTAAAAGTGAAACTGTGAAAGCCGGAATCCCGGGCAGCTACTCGACTGTTAGGCGGATCCAGGTAAATTCGAACCGCTGCATCGCGTACTAGTTCAACCCTTACCTACACCGAAGCCGGCGCCAGTGGGGGCGCCGCAGCGATGGCTTGCACAATCTCGGGCGGAAGGCCGAACCGGACGTTTTCCGGCATGACCTCCACCTCTTCGACCGAACCGAAGCCCTTGCCCTGCAAAAACTCCACGACATCCAGCACCAGAATCTCGGGCGCCGACGCCCCGGCCGTAATGGCCACAGTCGCCACGCCCTCCAGCCACTCCGTCTTGATGTCCTCGGCCTTGTCGATCAGGTACGAGCTCGTTCCCAGGTTGCGTGAGACCTCAACCAGGCGGTTCGAGTTCGAGCTGTTCCGCGAGCCGACGACCAGAACAACATCCGCTCCATGAGCAACATTCTTCACCGCGGTCTGGCGGTTCTCGGTCGCGTAGCAGATGTCCTGCGCATGGGGCCCGACGATGTTTGGGAAGCGCTTCTTCAAAGCCTTGATCATCGTTCCCGCCTCATCCAGCGAGAGCGTCGTCTGGGTCAGATAGGCAACCTTGTTGGGGTCCGGAACCTCCAGAGCCTCCACTTCGGCGGCGGTCGAAACGACCTGGGTGACCGTGGGCGCCTCGCCCTGCGTTCCCTCAACCTCTTCGTGGTCCCGATGCCCGACCAGGATCAGCGAATATCCCTGCTTGGCGAACTTGATCGCCTCCACGTGGACCTTGGTCACCAGCGGGCAGGTCGCATCCACCACCTTCAGGCCGCGTTCCTTAGCCCGTGCCCGAACGGCCGGCGAGACGCCGTGCGCGGAGTAGATCACCCTCGCGCCTTCCGGCACCTCATCCAGTTCATTGACGAAGATTGCGCCCTTCTGGGCCAGATCGTTCACAACATAGCTGTTATGAACGATCTCCTTGCGGACGTAAATGGGCGCCCCGAAGGTCTCAAGAGCGATCCGGACGATATCGATCGCCCGCACCACGCCGGCGCAGAAACCGCGAGGCTTCAGAAGCAGGATGCGCTTGGCCTGAGAGTCAACGGAGTCAACAGAATCAGTGGAATCGGCGGCCGGAGAGCTTCTATCGACAGGGTCGGCGGCAGGAGTAGTCACGCCTTCCAGTATACCCCTGTTCGCTGCGGAGAGCACGCCCTGGGGTGAACCAGAACCGGTGCAATCCTGCTGAGCTTTTTCCATCCACAGACGCCTTCGCGAGGACACGATCCGGTCCAGCGGAGAACGCTCCTCCGGACCGGGAGTCGTCATCGTGACGACATTTCCTTACACATGCCCGCTGCAACTTTGATGGGGACAATGACAGGCCAGGCTCTGGGTCTTCGCCCTGTCCTCGCAGTCCTGCGAGCAGTACTTCTTGCCATCCGTGCAGATACAGGTGCAGTTGGAATGTGCGCACTTCTTAGCGTCCGCCATAGGGGGGTCCTCCGGCCTTCTGCTTTCAGACAGCAGACGTTCGCCGCGAGTTGCCCATCGCGTCCGAAGTAGCGGGTGCCCCACATCTCGGCTTTGAAATGCTGGTCCGCGGGAGGTTCCTGGTCTCAGCGGCTCTGCGCGAGCATCTGTTCGGCGTGGCGGCGCGAAGTCTCCGTCAGACTCGCGCCGGAGAGCATGCGCGCAATCTCCTCCACGCGCTCCTTCTGCTCCATTCGCCGAACGCCGGTCTGCGTGCGTCCACGGCGCTCGGTCTTCTCGATGAGGAAGTGTTGATCGGCGAAGGCTGCGATCTGCGGCAGGTGTGTGACGCAAAGGACCTGCTGGGCACGCGCCAACGATTTCAGTTTCTGTCCCACCGCCTCGGCCGCGCGACCGCCGATGCCAATATCGATCTCGTCGAAGACCAGGGTGCGCGGCACCGCTGCCTTGCGCTTTTTGCTGCCCGTCTTCTTACTATCCGACGCGCCCTCTTCCACCGCGACCTTCAGGGCCAGCATCACGCGGCTCATCTCGCCACCGGAGGCGATCTCATCGAGCGGCTTCAGCGGCTCGCCCGGGTTGGTGGCGATGCGGCACTCGACGCGGTCCCAACCGTTCGCGGTCCAGGCAGAGCTCGTCTCCTCTGCGGCAACGTTCACGGCAAACCGCGCGTTCATCGCCAGCTCATTGATCTGCTTCTCGGCGAGCTTCGCGAGCTTGCGCGCGGCAACTGTGCGCTGCTCGCTCAGCTTCCTGGCTGCAACCGCATAAGCCGCCGCAGCCTGCTCCAGCTCCGCGTCCAGCTCCTTCAGCCGAGCGTCGCGATTCTCCAGCTCATTCAGCTTGCCCGCAACCTCTTCGCCGAACGCGATCACCTGCGCGAGGCCAGTTGTTCCGGAGCCAGCGCCATACTTCCGCTTCAGACGCTCCAGCGCCGCCAGCCGGTCCTCAATCTCGCCCAGCCGATCCGGCGAGGCCGTCACATGGCCGGCAAAATCGCGCAGCGTGGCGGCGGCGTCTTCGACGCTTGCCGTGGCCGCGCTCAACGCCGCAACCGTCTCGCGAAAGCGCTCGTCGAACCGCGCCAGGTCCTCCACATGCCGCTGCGCTCCGCCCAGCAGCGACTCGGCCGAGACCTCCGCCTCGTAGAGCATCTCCAGCGCCGCATTCGCTCCGGTGAAGAGCCGCTCCGCGTTGGCGAGCACGCGCTTCTCCGTCTCCAGCCGCGCATCCTCCTCGGCGTCGACGATCGCGGCGGCCTCGATCTCGCGTGCTTGGAAACTCCAAAGATCGAGCAGCCGCAAGCGGTCCTGCTCGGCCGCGCGCAGCTCCTCGATGCGGTCGCGAATTTCGCTCCATCGCGCGAACGCCGCACTCACCTCGTCTGCGTTCAAGTCGCCAAAGCGATCCAGCAACAGCCGCTGCTGTGTGGCATCGAAGGCCATCAGCGTCTCCGACTGCGCGTGAACGAGCGCGAGTTCCGGAGCAAGCTGCCGCAGCACCGCGACGGTGGCGGGCTGGTTGTTCACGAACACGCGGCCCTTGCCAGCCGCGCCAATCTCGCGGCGCAGCAGAATCTCGCTGCCCTCAGGATCGATTCCGTTCGATTCCAGAATCTGCTCCGCGCCGGGAGTCGACTCAAAGACGCAGCCGACGACAGCCTTCTCCGCGCCAAAGCGCACCAGATCGCTCGAAGCCTTGCCGCCGAGCAGAAGCACCAGCGCGTCGATCAAAATTGATTTTCCCGCGCCCGTCTCGCCGGTCAGAAGGTTCAGCCCAGCGCCAAACTCCGCCACAGCGTGGTCGATCACCGCATAGTTTTCCGCGCGCAGTTCCAGCAGCATAAGGGGCTCGTCACGGAGAGAATAGCAGCCCCGCCCCGACGCTCTCACCCCGCGCTCGCCACGTTCGCAGGGAGCTCCGGCAGGAATCCACCCGCATTCCCTTGGTAACATGCTGCGCCCACTTCGGCATTTACACTGAAAAGAGCGTATGAGCCTCTTTCCCCTCGCTCTTTTCCTGTTGCAAGACGCCTCCGCTCCACCGCCTTTACCCGGCGCTCACTCCAGCGCCATCGTGGAGATGCTGCACAACAGCGGCGGCACGGCGCTCACCGTGCTCGGCATCCTGCTTGTCGCCAGCATCGTCTCCTGGGCCATCATCATTGCCAAGTGGCGCAGCTTCAACGACGCCGACGTGCAGGGCCGCCGCTTCATCCGCGCCTTCCGCAAATCCGGCCGCCTGTCCGAGATCGCCGCCATCGCCGACCAGTTCAAGCCCAGCCCGCTGGTCGCCGTGTTTCATGAGATCCACGACGAGTATCAGCGCCAGGCCGGCGGCCGCGGCACACCGCCCAATCCGCTGGCGCTCGAGCGCGCCGCCCAGACCGCAGCTTCCGAATCGCTCACCGTGATGGGACGCCGCCTCACCTGGCTCGCCACCACCGCGCAGTGCGCTCCCTTCGTCGGCCTGTTCGGCACGGTCATGGGCATCATCGATGCCTTCCACGGCCTGGGCGCAGCCGGCGCGGCTACCCTGCGCGCGGTCGCTCCCGGCATCTCGGAAGCTCTCATTACCACCGCCGCCGGCCTGGTCGTCGCCATCCCCGCGGTCATCGGCTACAACCAGCTCAACCAGCGGCTGCGCGAGTTCGCCGCCCGCATGGACGACTTCGGCCGCGAACTGCTCAACGCCATCGAAAACGCGGCGCACGCCCCTTCGCAGCCGCCGTCTCAGCCACCCGCCTACGAAGAGACCCGCCGGAGGTCCTGAGCCATGTCCTTTTCCGTAAATGACCGGATGCAGTCCACACTCTCCGACATCAACATCACGCCGCTGGTCGATGTCGTTCTCGTTCTTCTGCTGATCTTCATGCTCACCGCGCCGGTGCTGCAGTCCGGCGTCGAGGTTGCCGTGCCGCAGACCCGCACCGTCAACCAGCTCACCGAAGAGCACGAGGTCGTCACCATCGACAAGAACCAGAACGTCTTTTTGCAGGACAAGCCGGTCAACATCCATGACCTGCCGCGCCTGCTCCGGCAGACCGGTCCCGCGGCGGCGGCGGCGAAACGCGTGGTTTACGTGCGCGCCGACCAGAAGGTCCCCTTCGGCGCCTTCGCCTCGGTCATGGACGCCGTAAAACAGGCAGGCATTTCGAACATCAGCATCGTTACACGGCCCATCGAACCCTAAAAGCGGGAACGCTCGCCGCTTGCTCAGGAGATACCGACTTCCCAGCCATGATCGCCCACGCCAGCCCAGACGACTTCGGCCCCGACCGCTTTCGCAGCGGCCTGACCCGGGCGGTCCTGCTGCACGTTCTGGCCGTCGTCATCATCCTGGCCATCGCCTGGTACTCCCCGCAGCACCACCAGAACTGGGGCGAGAACGCCTCTTCGGTTGGGGCGATCCAGGCCTCGATGGTCTCGGCCATTCCGCTGCCCACCAAGGTCGCTCCGGTCAAAGATTCCGTCCTCGCCAGCGACAACGTAACCCCCGCACCCAAGCCTCCGCCCAAGGAAGCCACGATCTCACCACCCAAGCCCACCGACATTCTGGTCAAGGCCAAGACGATCGAGAAGCCCGCGAAGGTAGC
>DATCFM010000070.1:0-3595 GCA_036509515.1 Acidobacteriaceae bacterium | reverse complement strand
GTCGAGGTAAATGCGTGACGCTCCGCTCGACAGATCCCGCACCTGCCGGCGCGTGCGATCGTAGAAGCTGCGGTACATCGCGCGGCAAGTCCCGCAGTACGTTTTTTTGCGCGCCGCGCCAGAGTAATGACCCGCATCTGCGGATCGCCGAAGCGGCCGCGCACCGTGAGGTTGGGACGAAAGCCAGCGAATGCGTATGCGTCCGCCAATCGGCGCAATTTGGGTGTCTTGAGCATCGGCGAATCATGCCAGATTTCTCATCCGCTCAAATGTGCAGAAATCCCTTGAATATAGGCCTCGCCGCATGATTGTGTCGCCATTTTCGCCCACACTTAAACCGGAAGACCCAGTTAAGAAGCCGCTTGTATCGACCACCACGAATCATGTTTCGTGGAGAAATATGTAAGCATTTCAGCAACCCCGTTGGATGAGCCGAGCGTCGGCACCACGGCCATTGCCGCCCCCATAGGGCTCGATTAACCCCGTGCTGGTGTTTCGCGCAAGGTCGGGGTAGAGGGCCGCCGGGTCAGGCGGCGGACGGTTGCGAGCGTTCCGGCGATTTCTTCTTCTGCTCGTCCAACATCGCCTTGAGATTCCAGGGCAGCAGCGCCTCGACCTGCGCCACGGTGCTGGCCGCGGGCAGATGCTCGAACAGATAGTTCAGGTACGCGTACGGCTCGATTTCATTGGCGCGACATGTCATCACCAGCGAATACAGGTTGGCGCTCGCCTGGGCGCCGACCGCATCGTAGCTGAACAGCCAGGCCTTTCTGCCCGTCGCGTAGTGCTTGATCTGCTGCTCGATGTAATTGTTGTCGACCGGAATTTCTGGATGATCCAAATGCCGCACCAACTTTGGCCACTGACGGCTGGTGTACCCGAGCGCCTTGCCGAGCGCGCTGTTCGGCGGGGTGCCGGGTAGCAGCTCATCCACCCAAGCTTTGAACTTCTCCAGGATGGGCTTGGACTTCTCCTGGCGCAGCGCCCGCACCGCTTCCAGGGGCAGAACTTCCCCGCGCGCCGCATACTCTTCCCGCAGCGCCTTGATCCGTCCCTCGACCTGGTAGACCGGACGGATGTAATCCATCATGGCCGCATTCGCCAGCGTGCGGCTGGACGGCAGTTGGCTGACCTTGCGCGCCTTGAAGAACATCGTGCGACAGTGCGTCAAACAACCGAAATGCAGCAGCTTCAGCTCCGTCGCAATATCGTCATAGCGCTCCAGCCCATCGCTGACGAACTTGCCTTGGTACGGCCCCTCCGGACCGACAAACAACTGCTTCAATGCGGCCGTGGTGCGCGAAGCGATGTAGTCGTACAAGATGATGCGCCGCCCCGGGGGACCGCCTGCCCGCACCACGATGTAGTGGTCGGAGCCGACCGCCTTATCGCTGCGCAGGACTTGTAGCGGGGTCTCGTCAATATGCATGAACGCGGCGGCAAGCAGTTCCTCGTCCATCAGGTTGATCAGCGGCACGACCTTCTCACCGCCCACGGTGTTCACCCAGGTGCCCAGCGTGCCGGGGCCCACCTCCATCCGATAGCGCTGCAGGTCCCGACTCACTCGGTAAAGCGGCAGCCCCAGATCGAACTTGGATTTGATGACGTGCGCGAGCAAGGAAGGGCTTGCCATCGACTTCGGCAGAATGACGGGCGGCGCAGGGGCTGTGATCGGCGCCTCGTGCCGCTGCTCACACACATACGTCGGGCGGATATGCTGCTCGACGCTGATCCTCGGCGGCTCGAAGCGGTAGCACTCGCGGATCTCCTGTCCGATGCGCGTCAACGGATGGGGCGTGGAACACTTCGTGCACATCTTCTGTTCGGGCGCCAGATCGTGCTCGATCTCTATGCGCGGGAAGTGCTCCGGGATCGCTTTGCGGCCCGCATCGGCGGAACGTCTGCGCTCATGCGCGCCGATCGTCGTGGTGCGCTGGCGGTGGGCCTCATCAGCCGCCTCGATGGCCGCCAGCACCTCCGCCTCGTTGAACAGCAGCCGCTGGTCGGGGTTGTGTTCGGCGGCGTCGGTGCTTTGCGTGGAGCGCCCGTAGTATTGGGCCTTCAGCCACCGCACTTCCTCCTCGAGCAGCACCTTGCGTTCGGTCGTCTTCTCGAGTTCGCCCTTGACCTGCTGCAGAACTTGCTCCACCTGTTTGAGCCTTTGGTTCTCTTCGCGCAGCAGTCGGTTCTGCCCTTCGGATAGGCTCAGACGAACGGCAAGCTCGGTGTTCTTGTTCGCCAGTGCGACGGAATATTTGTTCGGCGCGAGCACAAATAGATTGTACCGCGCCGAGCAAATAACTCAATACAAAACGCTCAACTCACATGCGAAAATTTTATCATCCGATGCGGCGCCGACCACACATCGTAACCATCGAGCAGCCAGTTCAACTGTTCGCTGCTCAGGGTGATCACCTCTTCGTCCAAGCACCGCGGCCAGTGAAACTTCTCCTCGCTCTCGATCTTCTTCTGCCAAATGGCATAGCCGTTGCGATCCCAGCCCAAGACCTTCAGCGCGTCATAGCGACGACCGATGAACACGTACAGCGCCTGCGGTGCGAACGGGTCCTGCTGCATCCCCTCGCGCACCAGCGCAGCCAACCCATTCCTGCCCGTCCTCATGTCGATCGGCGCCCGGTGGAGGTACACCTTCACATCCCCCACGGGGCGCATCATGCCGCCTCTCCCGACATCAACGCGGCCATCCACGATGTCGCCGGATAACCCGCGCACTCGATCGTCCAACCCGATGGATGACGAATCCGACACACCGTCGTGCTCGCAGCCGCCGCCGGCGCAACGCGCACCGGCACAAATCCCGTCGTTTTGGGCCCGCCAGCTCGCCGTCCCCCGCCCATCACGCCCTTGCGCACCAATGTCCGCTTGATCCATGTCCACCGGTTCATGCTCAGCTCCTTCTCACGGCAGTACTGCGAAAAGCTCACGCCCAGCCTCCTGGCCTCCTCCAGATGCGCCAGACACGCTCGCTCCCGCTCGCTCAAGCCTTCAGGGTTCCGATCAGTCATCGCGCTCTCCACCTCAGCGGCAACAGCGCCGCGGTGAATAGCTTCGCCGGGTCAGATCACGATGAAAAGTACGGGGTTGTTGGAGTGCTTACCTGCGTGAGCCCGAGCCCGGCGGTGTACTCGGCCGGGTCCGCATCGGGGTTCGGAAAGAACACCTTCGTGGCCGTCTGCTCGATAATCGTGCGGCTGATGGGGCTACCCAGCGCATCGCTCGGACTCTGGGTGGCCGCACAGAACACGCCGTTCAACTTGCGCCACACCTTCAGGCCATCCTTGGCGAACTGCTCGAACGCCTCATCGGCCAGCAGGCGCGAGAATTCATCGGCCCAGCACACAAACCGCCGACCATCCAGGAGCGCTCGCACGCAGTGAAAGAGGTAGAGCGTCAACGGCCCGCGGATCAGCTCGTGATCGAGAAAATCCGTGACGTCGAAGCCGATGATGCTATGACCGGCGAGCCGGCCGGCGAGGCAATCCGTCTCGTTGTCGAACACCCAGGCATAGTCCCCACCGCTGCTCGCACACCAGCGCGCCAGACGCCCGTATATCACTTCCGGGCGCGTCGCGTC
>DATCFM010000069.1:0-3010 GCA_036509515.1 Acidobacteriaceae bacterium | reverse complement strand
CTGCCCCAGCAGCAGATGGCTCTCCAGGTCGTCCGGCTTCAGCTTCACGATCGTCACGTACTCCTTGATCGCCGCCTGCAGCATCTCGGTCGACTGCGGCCCCTGCCCATCGCCCAGCGAGCGCAGGTACACATGTCCCAGCAGCATGTGAGCGTCTACATCATCTGGATGCCGCCCAATCTGCTCCTCCGCCGCCGACACCGCCTCGCGAATCCGGCCCAGCCTGAAATACAGATTCGCCAGCCCATCCTGCAGCTCCCTCGAATCCGGGTCCGCGTTCAGCGCCAGCTTGTACTGCTCGATCGCCTGGGTTGCCAGGTCCTGCCGTCCATTGGCCACAGCCTGGTCTTCATACATCCTCGCCAGCCCATAGTGGTAGTAGGACGTAGCATGATCCGGCTGACTCTGCTGAGTTTGTGAAGCCTGAGCTCCCGCGGGAGACGCCGGCCTCTGGCTCACGGCAAATACGGGCAGCAGGACGCAACCCAGCGTTACTGCGGTTGCGCGAATCATCTTGGTCATAAACGGGTCCTGGACTGCCTTAATCTGCTCATTCTCTCTATCTTTAGACTGTATCCCACATAATTTAGATGCGGCGACCCCTCGTACCTGAATCATCCATGGCGAAAATGTCGTATTCCGGTGAAAACCATCGCCAGCCCCAGTCCGTCCGCCGCCGCCACCACCTCCGCGTCTCGGACCGACCCGCCCGGCTGAATAATCGCTGTCGCCCCGGCCTCGGCAATGACCTCAACTCCATCCGGAAAGGGAAAAAACGCATCCGAAGCCGCCACCGTCCCTGCCAGCGGCAGCACCGCCTTCATTGCGCCAAACCTGGCCGCGTCCACCCGGCTCATCTGCCCCGCGCCCACGCCCACGCTCTGCCCAAACCCGCCCTCCAGCCGCGCATACACAATCGCATTCGACTTCACGTGTTTGCACACCTCCCATGCAAACAGCAGCGCCTCAGTCTCCTCCGCAGTCGGCTTCCGCTTCGTCTGCACGGTAATCGACGACGCATTCGTGACCGCCCGATCCTCATCCTGCAGCAGATATCCACCCGAGATCTGCTTCAACACCCGCGCCGGTTCGGTCGGCCTGATCCGCAGCAACCGCAGATTCTTCTTCGCGGCAAAGATCGTCAACGCCTCCACCGTAAACTCCGGCGCCACAATCGCCTCCACAAACAGCTTCGCAATTTCCGACGCCGCCTCAGCATCCACCGTCCGGTTGATCCCGATCACCCCGCCAAACGCCGACACCGGATCGGCCGCCAGCGCCCGCCCGTACGCCTCACGCACCGTCTTGCCCTGCGCCACCCCGCAAGGATTGGTGTGCTTGATAATCGCAACCGCCGTCTCCTCGAACTCGCTCGTCAGCGCCCAGCAAGCATCCAGATCGACCAGGTTGTTGTAGCTAAGCTCTTTACCCCCAAGCTGCTCCGCGCCGGCAATTCCCCGCCCCTGCGCGGCCCCGTCCACATAGACCGCCGCCTTCTGGTGCGGATTCTCGCCATACCGCAGCACAGCCTTGCGCTCCGCAAAAATCCGCAGCGTAGTCGGAAACTGGTTCACAGTCGTCCCCGCGGCTCTGCCCGCCATCCTGGCCGCGACCGCAGCCGCAACGGCGTTCCCGATAACGCCTGCCGCCCCGGTCTCGCTTCCCATCCCCACCAAAGTATCGACAGGGTTTCCCATGCCGGCCGCACCATCGGACTCCTGCAAACCCGTCCCATCCCCTGGCCCCTGCAACCCTTCCAGCGTCGAAGCGATCGCCGCATCATAAGCCGCCGTCGTCGCGAAGGCCGCGCGCGCCAGCCTCCACCGCGTCGCCCCACTCAACTTCCCGCCATTCGCGCGCAGCTCGTCGGTCAGCGCCGGATAGTCGGCAACATTCGACACCACCGCAACGTCCTCAAAGTTCTTCGCCGCCGACCGCAGCATCGATGGTCCGCCGATGTCGATGTTCTCGATCAGGTCCTCAAACCCCACACCCGCGCGCTTCGCCGTCTCCTCAAACGCATACAGGTTCACCACCACCATGTCGATCGGCCCGATCCCATGCTCTTTCACCGCAGCCACATGCTCCGGATCGCCGCGCCGGTGCAGAATCCCTCCATGCACCACCGGATGCAGCGTCTTCACGCGTCCCCCCAGCATCTCTGGAAACCCTGTCAGATCCGCCACATCACGCACCGTCAATCCGGCGTCGCGCAACGCCTTCGCGGTCCCTCCGGTCGAAACCAGCTCCACACTCAGTCCACTCAGAGTCTTCGCAAACTCCACCAGCCCCGTCTTATCCGTAACCGACAACAGGGCACGCCGCACCATCTTAAGATCGCTCATCTATCTCCATTTTATTACGTCAGAGCGTCCTATCCTCGGCGCGGCCTTACCACGGCAGGATGGGATCGCGATGCCTCCCGATTCCCCCTACTGCTGCGTCAGCCGTTCCGCCGCCTTCGACATCGTAGCCGTCCGTTCCAGCTTGTCCCAGTTGAACGGCTTGCCGTCGATGGCCCGCTTGACCGTCTTCAGCAGCACCCACGAGAAAAGCTGCCGGTACGTGAAGCGCTGGATCCAGATATGCACCAGCAGCCACGCATCGCCTTTGCTGGCCGGATGTTTGCGCTCCAGCATGAAGGCCAGTGCCGACGCCGTAAAGTCGATGACCAGGAACGCGAAGAAGAAGATCAGCAGCTTCACCAGGTCGGCCGAGCTGGTGGTCTCCGGGTGAAAATGCTTGTCGATGAAGTAGTGAATCACGCCCGCAATGAACATGAGGTCGATGAGCGGAGAGACCAGCGGAAGCAGTATCTGGAAGATAAGAATATTCGGCAACGCGAACAGCCCCATCGCACGGCTTTTGGTGATCGCTGCGCGATGTTTGAACAGCGCCTGCAGAATGCCGAAAGACCAGCGGAAGCGCTGCCGCGCCAGGCCGTTCGCATTGACCGGCGCCTCCGTAAAAGCCAGCGCCTGGTCCTCATAGATCACCGCGTACCCCTGCT
>DATCFM010000068.1:0-36741 GCA_036509515.1 Acidobacteriaceae bacterium | reverse complement strand
GCGTCATCCAGAGCATGCGGCCGCTGTTAGGCGACCAGAGGTGCGCGTTGAAGCCTTCAAAGACGGCGCGATGGCCGACGTAGTTGAGCATCTGCGCCTTGCGATCGAAGTCAGCGAGCGAAGAGGGTGGACCGAACTCTGTATCCATCGCTTGCATGAAGGGAGCGGTGTCGCCGTTTCCGCCCTGATGCCAGTCGTGATAGGCCCAGTCGTCGGAGATGGGCCATTGGTCTGGCTTGGGAAGGAAGCTCTGGAAGGATTCGAGCGTTGGAGGTGAGGGAAGGCCGATCTCGACAGCGAAGCCGAGCGCGAGATGAGTGAAGTACTCGGAGGGCTCTTGATATTTGTAAGGGCCGGAGTCGTGGAGGTTCACGCGGTTGGAGCTGGCGGAGTAGAGGCGCGTGCCGTCGTATTTGGCGATGAGCGAGATGAGGCCCTGATTAACGGCGGGCGCGGGCACGCCTTCATTGCGTCCGCACCAGACGGCGATGGAGGGATGGTTGCGAAAGCGGAGGATGGTGTCTTTGGCGTTCGAGAGGAAGAGCGCGGAGTCGTCGGGCTCGGCGTTGTAGTCCTGGGTGGAGTCCCAGAAGTCATTCCAGACGAGCAGGCCGTATTCGTCGGCGAGATCGTAGAAGGACTCTTCGGTGTTCTGGCCCATCCAGTTGCGAACGATGTTGAGGTTGGCGTCGCGTTGCAGGCGGAAGAAGGGTTCGAGGCGCTCGCGCGAGACGCGCTTGAGCATGTCCTCCATGCCGGAGGCGCCGCCGCGAATGGCGATGCGGACGCCGTTGACCTTGATGAGCAGCGCGGGCGCGGTGGCGAGGGCGGCTGGATTCGTGAGCGTGTGGACGGCGGGCGAGTGCTCGCCTGCGGCGGTGAGGCTGGCGACCCAGCCTTCGGGCGTCTGGCGAATGCCTTCGTGGGTTTCGTCGACGAGCGGGACGCCGCCTAACGCTGCTTGCGTTAGATCGACTTCGACGCGGCGCAGATGACCGGTGGAGTCGAGCAGCGAGAGCTCGTAGGTGATCTCGCGGATGCCGAAGTGGAGACGGCGCTGGTCGGAGAGCTGGTCACCGATGCGGAAGCTGGCGGTGAGGTGATAGAGATTGGGCGCGCCGTAGCCGTTGGGCCACCACAGACGCGGGTGCGTGAGAGTGAGCTGCGGGAAGTCGGCAGGCGTGAGTGTGACGGTTGTGCCACCGGGAGGAACGGTGACGGGGTGCGTGAGGTTGACGCCTTCAAAGGCGATCTCGAGTGTGCCGTGCACGGGTTCGGCGGTGGCGTTGATGAGTGGGACTTTAACCGTGATCGCGGCTCGGCTGGTGTCGGGCAGAGGGAGCGTGGTGATGACTTCCGGGTTGTCGAGCGAGACGTCGCCGCGCGCGCTGAGGGTGACGTCCTGCCAGAGGCCCATGTCGCGGTCGCGGATGGCGGGAATCCAGTCCCAGCCTTCGGTGGCGGCGAAGGTGGGGCCGTCGATGACCTGGAGGCCGCCGTTCTCGCCGGGGCCGGCGGCGAGGGACTGCTCCTGCGGAATGCCGGGATGGGGCGGCGGAGAGATGAGGACGGCCAGTGTGTTTTCGCCGGGAGTGAGGAGGCCGCCGACGTCGAAACGGCCGCGGATGAAGGCGCCGTTGATTTCGCCGAGCGGCTTGCCGTTGAGCCAGATCTGCGCGTGGTAGTTGATGCCGTGGAAGATGAGATGAGGGTGGCCGTGGAGGTCGGTGGGGGGCGCGGTGAAGTGGGTGCGGAACCAGAAGCTCTGGTGCGCGAGCGATTCGGGGATGGCGAGGTTGTTGAGGCCGAAGTCGGGGTCGGGGTAGACGCCGCGAGCGATGAGTGTGGTGAGGACGGTTCCGGGAACGACGGCGGCGTACCAGTGCGAGTCGTCGAAGGCGGCGGAGGAGAGATGCTCGCCGTCGGCGGAGACGGTGGAGGCCTGGGCCATGCGCCAGTTGGCGCGGAGGGTGAGATCGCGGCCGTCGTCGGCGGTGAGGTTTTGGGTGTGCGGGTCAGGCGTGGCGGAGGGCGCCTGAGGCGGAACGGCGCTGCGAGGGAGAGTGGCCGGGTCCTGCGGCGCGGTGTAGCCAATCCATTGGCGAGACTGGATGGGCCAGGGTGGTGAGGCCTCTTCGAAGGCGAGGTTGTCGAGGTTGAGGGAAGGGTGCTGAAGGGCTTGCTGCTGTTCGGGCGTGAAGCCACGGGAGAGACTGACGAGCGCGAGCAGACCGCTGAAATGATGAAAGCTGCTATCGGGCGTGACGACGGGAGCGAGCTCGAGCTGCGGCGTGGACGGACCGATGGGGAGCGCGGCGTGCGCGACTTCTGCGCCGTCGACGAATAGGTGTGTCTCGGCGCCTTGAACGGAGACGGCGAGAGAGTGCCAGACGCCAGGAGTGAGAGCTGTGGGAGCGTTGAGGAAGTGCTGCTCGCCGGCCCAGAAGAAGGGTTTACCGTGGCGCAGACCGAGATAGCGCGGGAAGGCTTCGAGGGGTTGGCCGACGCCGGCGAGCAGAGTCGTAGGGCCGGCGTCGGTGGTCTTCATCCAGAGCGTGAGCGACCAGCCGGAGCCGTCGATCGCGAGCGTGTCATGGGCGGAAAGGGGTTTGGTGAGGCCGAGTCCGCCGGCCAGGACCCGCGCGCTGTAAAGGCCGTAAGACGGTGACGGCGCGGGGGATTGCGCGGCTGACGCCGCGGCCAGGGACGAGAGCGAAAGGAGCAGCAGGCATGCGCTGCGCACGAGGGCCGATGGAGAAGTGGGCGGACGGTGGCGAAAGGCAAGCAGCGTCATTCGATCTCGATTCGTGCGGATGGGCGGCTGGATAACTATCAGATAATTGCACTCTTCGGAACTCATGGACGGCCATCACCGCGAGCGGGGAATTCGAGCGCGAAGCAGGCGTACCGGAGGGTCGGCGATAACGGTAACATGATGCGCTCGCGTGCGCGAAACCTTGAACCGGTTGCGAGAGCGATGGGCTAATGGGATGAGGGTGGCGGGCGCCGCGGCAGAGACAGGCGTAGACGCGGGCGATCGCGGAAGAGATGCAACGGATGGAGAGGGCGGCGTTCTATCGTGCCGGTCGGCGCGGAGCGGCGAGGGAGTGTGGAATTTTGCTGACTCAAAAAAATCTCCTTGACAGCGTTCAGCCACTTCTATATGAATGCTATGCCCTCATGATATCGATATCGTAAGAACTCTGTGTTTGCGGAATACAAGGGCCGTGCGGATTGCGCGCATGCGTGGATCACTGCGCACAGGGATGTAGGAATTGCAGTATTGCCGGAGGCAGGATGACTGGAAGATTCGCAAAGAGGAAGACCACGCAAGCTTTGCCGACGGGGCCGTATCCGGTCGATGGATTCCTGTGTGGGCCCTGCTTGATCGTCAGGACCAGATCATTCCGCCCGATCAAATTTTAGAGAGCAAACGCCGGGTTTTGATGCCGGCCGGGCTCGCTTGTTAGTCGTGCTGATTTTGGAGCATGGCGACCTGGACGTAGCTGGAAAGTAGCCAAGGGGAGGTTGTTACGATGACGTTATTTCCTAGGATCAAGCCGGCCGCACTGCTGATGCTTCTTACGGCGGGGCTCCTGCTGTGGCAGACGCCCGCTTTGGCGCAGGAGACCACGGGAAGCGTGTCTGGTGTGGTGGAAGACACGACGGGCGCGGCGATTCCCCAGGCGACCGTGGTGCTGACGAACTTGCAGAACAAGTCGGTGCGCAAGACGGTCAGCAATGGCACGGGAGGTTTCACGATCCCCTCGGTGGCCTCGGACAGCCGCTACCAGCTGAGCATTTCGATGGCGGGCTTCAAGACCTGGCAGTCGCAGCCGTTTCCGATACGTCCCGGCGATCGTCCGAGCTTCACCGACATCAGGATGCAGGTCGGCGAGGCCTCGGCGCAGGTGACGGTCGAAGCGACGGAGAGCCAGGCGGTCAAGCCACTGGATACGCCGGAGCGGAGCGACGTGATTACCTCCAAGGACCTGGAGACGCTGGCGATCGTGGGCCGCGACGCGGGCGAGCTGATCGAGACGCTGCCAGGGTTCGCGATGATCAGCCCGGGCGTGAATAACAAGCCTGGGGCCAACACGGCCGCGGTAGGGCTGAACAATGGGATTTCGGGGAGCTACTCTGCGAACGGCGCGGGGCCGGAGGGCCTGGCGACGGTGCTGGATGGCGTTTCGCTGACAGACATAGAAAGCAACCAGGCCACCGTCCAGACGGTGGACGTCGACATGATCCAAAGCGCCAAGGTGACGACATCGACCTTCAGCGCCGCCAATGCAAAGGGACCGGCGGTCTTCAACGCTACGACAAAGGCCGGCACCGCTTCGTTCCACGGCGAGGCCTATCTGTACGCCCGCGATACCGCACTGAACGCGAACGACTGGTATAACAACTACCTCCAGCAGACACGGCCCCCTGGCCGCTATATCTTCCCGGGCGCAACGATCGGCGGGCCCTTGTGGATTCCGGGCACGCGTTTCTCGCGCAGCAACGACAAGCTCTTTTTCTTTGCCGGATTCGAGGTGCTCAACCAGCGGTATTCGAATGAGACGCTGGGCTCCTGGGTTCCGACCCTGGCGGAACGGGCGGGCGATTTCAGCGTCGCGAACCTGAATGCCCAGCTTTGCGGGGCGCGTCCGGATGGTCTGCTGAATCCGAACTCCAACCAACCGATGTGCTATGCGGAAAACTACCTGCCGACCGGCGCCTCGGTTGCGGACGGCAATGTAACCCAATACGCGGATCCGGGCGGTGTCGCCCTGGTGAACTGGCTTCCGCTGCCGAACGCGAATCCGTTTGCGAATATATCCGGTTTCAACTACGTCCAGCCGGTGGTGCAGTCGCAGAACGGCACGATCTTCCATGCCCGTCTCGACTACTCGATCAACGACCGGAACAAAATTTATGCAACCTACGGGCGCCAATCCCAGATTACCGACGAACCGGTTGCCTTAAATTATATTCCCAACTCCTCAGCGCTTTATCCCGGCGGAGTCACCCAGGGAGACATCTCCAATATCGGGTCGATCACCTATACGCGCGTCTTTGGCCCGACAG
Source organism: Acidobacteriaceae bacterium (assembly GCA_036509515.1). Taxonomy (GTDB): domain Bacteria; phylum Acidobacteriota; class Terriglobia; order Terriglobales; family Acidobacteriaceae; genus Granulicella. The sequence goes on along the minus strand of DATCFM010000068.1, from coordinate 31,668 downwards.
TTACAAATGAATTCAATGCTGCCATGTCTTTCATCAGCGACCCCGGCAATATGGGCACTCCGGATGCTGTCGACCGGTTTGACATGAACACCTACAACGGCGGCCATGGAAACTTCAACTACCTGGGCGATTACAAGAATGCCGGGGACTACTCCGTACCCGCGCTGGCGGATTACAGCGGCAATCTCGGATACCCCAATATGGTGATGCCGGGCGGGTTCTACAACAACCAGGTACGCATGAAGAAGGTTGTGCCGGTGGTGCAGGATTCGGTCAGCTGGATGAAGGGATCGCATTTCTTCCAGTTCGGCGCCTACTTCGAAAAAGGCATCCTTAACGGCATTGCGGATACCGGGGCCTTCCCGCAGGGCGAGTACTCCTTCAATCCCGGTACAGCCGGCTATGAGTACACCGCTGCCGTGGGACAGGCCGCGCAATATATAGGCTGCATCAACCCGCAATCCACGGGCTCGACGCGCGTGTCGGGCGCGGCCTATCTCGGCCAGTGCATCAATCCCATCGCCATGATGTACATGGGCACGCCGGACAGTTACCAGCAGACCAACTTCACGCCCACCGTCGATATGCAGTACACGACGCTGGCCGGATATGCGAACGACCAGTGGAAGTTTCGCCGGTTGACGCTGATGCTGGGAGCGCGTTTCGAGCATCTTGGCCCGTGGACTGACCGGCACGGCAACGGCCTCGCGACATTCTCCCCGTCGCTGTACAACCAGCAGTGCAGCAAGACGAACAACACTCTGGTCTCATGCGCGGAGACGACGGACTATCCGGGCATCACCTTCCACGGCGCAAACTTTGCCAACGTCCCGAACGCGGTGAACAATCCGCCGATGATCTACTTCACGCCGCGCGTGGGCATGGCCTGGGACATCTTCGGCACGGGCAAGACGGTCCTTCACGGCGGATGGGGAATCTACCGGCACGAGGAAGAGTTTGCCCCCTACGCGCAGGCGGCGGCCACGGCGCAGGGGTACAAGACCACCAAGCTGCAAAACCAGACCTTCAACTTTACGACGGTCGACGAGCAGGCGCCCATCAACCCGTCGGATTTCAATGTGGACGTGCTTACCGCCAACGATACGGTGCGGCCAACCTACTACGAGTACAACGGAACCATTTCTCAGCGCTTGAAATGGAACTCGCTTCTCGAGGTCGCCTACGTCGGCAGCAACAGCCAGCATCTGGGTACCTACGAGAACGGCAGCTACAACGAGGCCTCGGACGTAAACCTGATTCCCGCGGGTTACATGTTCGGAACGCCGGAGACGAACGGGTTCTGTCTGTGCAACCTGCCTACCTCGCTGAATGTCGGCGCGATCGCCGACCTGAGTACCGGCGGCCAGGACTACTTCCGGCCGTACCCGTTCTACGCCCACATCTATGCACTGAAGCACAACTTCTACTCGAACTACAACAGCCTGCAGGTGAGCTGGAACAAGTCATCCGGATGGATTCAATTCGGGGCGAACTATACGTTCTCGAAGGATCTTGCGACGGCCGCGGCCTACAACAACACGCTGGCCGACCCGGTCAACTTGCGAAACGACTACAATCCCGCTCCTTTCGACCGGACTCATGTTGTCAACGCTCACTACCTGATCGACCTTGGGAGGCGGTATCACGGCGATCATCATCTGATTTCGGAAGTTGCGAATGGATGGCAGATCTCCGGAATTTCAACCTTCATGAGCGGAGAGAACCTGGCCGTGGGTGAAGGTGAAAACTTCGGGTTCGGCTACGGTTCGCTTCAAGTGACGCAGGTTTCGACGAAGTCGCAAGCAGAGGCCACGAGCATCGACAACGTGTGCGTCAAGGAATACAACATCCCCAAGGATTCGGCCGGCAATCAGTTCTGCGTTACAAACCTGGCTCCCACTACATGGCTGGGCTCGCCGGACTATCAGCTGATGCCGACGCTGAACTGCAATCCGGCTGGAGGTCCAGCCAAGCATCAGTTCGTCAATCCAACCTGCTTCGGAATTCCGCTGCCTGGCGGTCCTGCCGACGCCAGCGAGGGCTTTGCGCCGTCGGCCAATCCCACGGGCCAGGGGCAGTACCGGTTGCCGTATATTCACGGCCCGGGCTATCAGACACACAATTTGTCCTTATATAAGAACTTCTCCACGGGAGAAAACAAGATGCTGCAGCTGCACGCATCGGCATTCAATTTTCTCAATCATCCGCTGGTTTCGTTCAACAACAACGACAGCACCAATTTGAATCTTGGAAGCCTGAACTTTGCCGTGGCCGGCAAGCCTCTGACGGCCAGTGAGCTAAGGGTGCCGAACTTCGGCATTGCCAATATCAAGTATGGTGGCCGTCTTGTTGAGCTGGGCGCCAAGTTCACGTTTTGAGGAAGGGCCGCTGGACTTTCGCGCAGAGCGAGGGCCGGCGGGTAAGCCGGATGGTCGGCGAGGGTTTTTGGGGCAGGAAGGATTAATAGATCGCAGTTTACAGGGCGGTCTGAAGATGCGAGCGGGATGTGAGTCTACTCGCAAGGGTTTTGATCGAGATTGCTTGGGAGGTTAGTTATGGCCATTGAATCTGCAGCGTTCTTCCGCCGGATGGCGCGCACCGGAATATCGATTTTGCTTGGGGTGGCACCTCTTTGCGGTGTTGCGATGGCGCAGAAAGAGCTGGTGACGAGCGGTTCGGTGATTCCGATAACGCTCAATATCCAAGGCACTCCCTGCCAGATCTACAAGATCCTCAATGCGCCAAACGGCGACACGCTGTTCATGGACGTCTGTGGCGGCGGCGGCTATGGCGCGATCTACCGGCTGAAGAAGGGAACGACGAGCTTCGATACGATTACGTCGACCATCGACAGCGCCGGCACTTACTGGAATGAAGATATGGCGATGGATGCCAAAGGCACTATCTATATCCCCGATCGTTACAGCGGCAGCCAGCATCTTTACCGGGTTCCTTACAATCCGTCCGACGGCACGTGGGATTTTTCAGCCTCGGGCGATAGCTTTGAACCGACGCTGGCCAGCGGGTTCGATAACAATGGAACGCAGAATGTGGCCTTTCTCGACAGCGCGGCCAAGGATGGCAGCGGAATTCTGTTTGTGTCCTCGCAGAGCAGCAACGACATCATGATGATCCCGGTCCACGCGGACGGCACTGTGTCGAATTTTCCGAGTGGGCCTGACGCCGGCCAGCCGCAGTTTCAGTACCTCGTCTCAGGCCTGAAAGACAAGGTCCAGCCGATGGTCGTCGACGCCAACGGGAACCTCTACTTTATTGAGAATCCCTACGATTCACCGACGGCTCGCGCGACGGGCGTGTTCTTTATTCCGGCGAGCGCTTATACGGCCTGCATGGCAAAGAGTGCCAGCGGAGGCGCGGACCCGAGAACGCCTTGCGTTTCGGGGACAGAGTCGTCCCTGGATCGGATCGACCCGGGCAATACGGAGAAGTTCAACGGCCTCACGCTCGATGCGGCCGGCAACGTGTATGTTGCCGATGCGAGCGACAGTTACGGCGGCACGAGGAACGGCATCCTCATGATCCCCAATGAAAGTGGAAGCCCGATCGGAGTCAAGGCCACGAGCTTCAACTTTGAGAATGCGGAATATATCTCGTCCGCGCCCGGCAATGCGAATCCTACGATTGACCCGCGCGGGTTCATCTGGATACCGACCGGCAGCTCCGGAAACTGGTCGCCCAACGGGTCAGGACCACTTCCGGGTACGGGCAATCTCATTTTGTGGGCGCCGGGGACCGCGAATCTGGGGGCGACGCCGGTTGGAACTCCGGGCACCGCGGGTATTGTGTTCTACACCTTCAGCGGAAGCGTGACGCCGAGCAGCATCGTCCTCTCGCAGCCTGGCGGCGGAACTGAATTCACCGCTACAACGACCAATCCTGATCCGCCTACGGGCGGAGCAACCTCGGCGGTTCCATGCACTGCCGGGACAGCCTACATTGCGTTTTCTTCCTGCCAATACTGGGTAGCCCTCAGTCCCAACGGAACGAATTCGGTGGGCAATGTGGCGGGCGAACTGTCGATGCTGGACTCGTCGAATAAGGTGGTCCCGGGCAGCACCTCGTACTTACACGGCATAGGCGAGGGCCCGGCGGTATCGCTTCTGTCGCCTGCGATGCAAACTCCGTTGGCTACCGCGCTTGTTTCTCCGAAACAGGTGGCCGGTGACTCGATCGGGGATTCCTATGTTGCGGACGCGGCGGGCCGGGTGTTGAAGTTCGGGCCCTCTGCTCCCGGGGCAACGCCGACGGCCGGAACATCGATCGGGACCGGACTTACGGCTCCGACCGGGGTCGCGGTAGACGGCTCAGGCGATCTTTATATCGCGGACTCCGGCAAGGTGATTGAAATTCCGGCGGTAAACGGGACCTTGAACACCGCCGGCCAGACTGTTCTTCAAAGCGGTCTCGGAAGCAATCTCAACCTGGCGGTGGACAATGCAGACAACGTGTATGTCGCCGATCCAGATAATGCGCGGGTTGTGAAGATCTACAACTCGCAGATGGGGATGTATATACCCGGCGTGAACACGGTGGGTTCCGGGTTTAGCAAGCCCTCCGCTGTGGCAGTGGACGACGTCGGTAACGTATATGTCGCCGATGGCGCAAACCTGGTAGAGATCAACGTCTGGGGCGGCCAGACCGTCATCGCCAATAACCTGTCTGCTCCTGCGACGGGTCTGGCAGTCGATCCCTCCGGCTCCGTTTATGTAGCCCAGAGCGGCGGCCTGCTTCGTATTCCGATGGAGAGCGGCGGCCTCACTTCCAATGACGCAGCGGCGATCGCAACTGGAGAGATCACGGCGCCAACAGGTCTGGGAATTGATTCGCTGGGCAACTTGTATGTCACGGCCGATTCCTACGATGTCAGCACGCTGGGCAGCAGCGGTGCGGGCACAAGCACCGTGACCACTCCCAATGTGTTGCTGTTGAATGGAGCGTTCGTCAACTTTGGTCTCGTCAGCCAGCAGACCCAGACCGATCCGATCGATGTGAATGTTTACAACATCGGGAATGAGCCCCTCGCGTTTACCGCGGATCCGACGTTCGGGGGCGTGAACGCGGCAGATTATTCTATCTCGCAGGATGGCCAGAGCCCCTGCGATACATCCGGCGGGACGCCGGTTGCCGGCGGAGCGGCTTGCCAACTGGGCGTGGCAGCTACAACGGTGGGCCTGGGAGTCAGCCAGGCGACCATGACGGTTGCCACGAATGCGGTGAACGCGCCGTCAAGCGGGGCAAGCCTGGAGGCCTATTCCAGCAATCTCCTGTGCAGGACGCAGACAACCATCACCGTGAACCCGGCCACCGGAGTGATCTATCCCGGCAGCACGACGGTAAGCTCAACGACGGTACCTGATCCTGCGAATCCATGCTCTTCGGGCGGCGTGCCGCAGGGAGGGAATATCGTGCTGACTCTGGCGCCGCAGGCCAAAGGGACTTCACAGACCACGCAAACGCAGAAGTTGACTGTCAATGGACAAGCCAGCTTCAATCTGACGGGGTTGAAGGGGGGCAAGTACCTCCTTTATGTCGGCTACAGAGGGGATTCGGTCTACGGCGGCAGTTCAAGTGACAGGACGTACACCTTCGTCGTGGGCCAGGCAACCCCGACGGTTACGCTTAGTGAGCCCACCGGCATCACGCCCGTCAATGGCGTGTACTACGTGAATCTAGGATCGACCACGACAATCCCCGTCTCCGTCAGCTCAAGCCTCGGAAATCCGACGGGAAGCGTGCGGTTCCTCAACAATGGATCGGCGCCTGCGGACCCGACTCAAGATCCTGTTGTCCTCGATGCAAGTGGGAACGCGACCTTAAATACAGCCAACCTGGCAGGGTATGGATCAACGAAGTATCCGTCGGGTGTCTATAACCTGACCGCTGTTTATAGCGGCGATACGAATTTCGCTACTGTTACCTCGCCGGTGATCACCATCGACGTGATTCCGCCGAGCGCACTGATCACGGCCAGTCCTGCTGCGGTTACGACGAAGGCGGGCACTCCTGTAACAGCCGCCCTCACCATCACCGCCCTGGAAGGATATTCACCCAAGACCGGGGCCCAGCTCTACTGCGACAGCTCGACGCTTCCGCAGTATTCAGAGTGCACGTTCGATGTTCCGACCCTGGATATCTTCGATCATCCGAATGTGCCGCAGACAAGCAATGTCACCATCAGCAGCAATCTGCCGGTAAATGTGGGCAAGCTGCAGACCGGGACATCACCGATCACGTTCGCCGGAATTTTCGGTCTGGGTCTCCTGGGCCTCGCTCTTCGGCGGAAGGCGAAGTTCAACCGCTCCCTGCTCAGCGCAGCCTGCCTGATGCTGATCTTTGCCGGGGCGCTTCTGGGCTTCAGCGGATGCACGAACTCCGGATACACACACACACCGGCGGCGCCTCATGTAACCACGCCGTCAGGCACCTACCAGGTGAGGATCTACACGATCGATCTCACAACGGGCCGGCCATCCTCACTGCCGTTCACGCTGTCTGTGACGGTGCAATAAGGCGGGAGCGGGATGCAGCAAGAAGCTTCCGGAGAACGAGAGATCAATCTCCGGAAGCGGCAAGACAAGTTTTAGATGCGGTAGTTTGCAACCGCCGTTAGTTGCTACGAGTTCTCTAGGGAGAAATATGATGTCCACCAAGTCCACTTCACTGCGCCGGTTCTCTGGATATGTGCTGATGCTCTTGCTCTTGTGTGTTTCGTATAGCGAGAGAGCCGATGCGGTAAGCACGCAGGTTGCGACGGCGAGTTTTGCCACGGGGCTGAACCATCCCAGCGGATGGGGGGCGCTCATCCAGCAGACCGCTCTCGACACCTACGGCGACTGGCTCGTTGTGGATACCCAGAATGCTGCTCTGTATGAATTCCCTGCGAATGGCGGAGCCGAGATTACGTTGGTAGCTGCCGGCCTCCTTGGGGGAAATCAGAACCCGGGTATCGCGATCGACTCCAATAACAACCTTTATCTTGAGGCGAATTACAACAACTGCCTGCTGATGTTTCCCTTCGACACAGCAACGATGACGTGGGACGGTCTCAGCACGCTCACCGCCGCGAATACAGCGCCCGACGTTTGCCCGAATGGCGGCGGAGGCACCAGCCCGTTGATCTTCGCGCAATATGGCTTGACGGTTACGGGCGCGTATCCGGGATATTACCAGCCGTGGGGAATTACGGTAGATCCTAACAACAATCTGGTGATCGGTGGACAGAACAGCCCCAATTACATCTTCAGGTTGAACGTAGTCGGCTCGGGCGCCGCCGCCAAGCACGGCACCGGAAGCATGGTTCTGGACAAGATGACCACGCGGCCTATCTCGGTCGCGGTGGACAAATGGAACAACATCTATTTTGTTGAAGACGCCAAAGGTTTGTCCGGAGCGTATGAGATTCCCGCGGGGAGTCCGGAGCTTACGGCCGATACCGATCCGGCGATTGTGCGTATCGATCCGAAGCTTCCCAACGTAACCGGGGTCCAGACGGACGCCAACGGAAATGTCTACGTCAGCGATGGAACAAAGGGTGTGTTTCTGATTCCCAACACGTCCGGAACGCCGGAGACCGCCTCGGCTATCTTGTTGAGTCCGGTACCGGCACAGGGCGAGGTTGCCGTCGATCTGGCGCACAATATCCTCTACGTTCCAACCACGCAGGTACAGTCGAACGGTTTGGCTGATGTGGCGGAAGTTAAGTTCAATGCCGCAGCGCTGGGATCTGTCGCAGCAGGAAAGGTGGCGGCGACAGCGTCGACTGTACCGTTCAGTTTCGGTGGCGCTGGAACTCCGGCCTCGTTTGCCATCCAGGAAGCGGGCGCGGCAACACCGGACTTCACTCTTGCAAGCGGTGGGAGCTGTGCAACGGGAACGGCCTATGCGGCTCTGAGCAGTTGCAGTGTAAATGTGACGCTGGCTCCGCATGTGGCGGACGGTGTTTCGGCCAAGCTGCTGATGCTCGATGGCTCGAGCAATACTCTTGCTTCGATGACCCTGGAGGGAACGGGAACTGGATCAGCGGTCCAGGTTGAGCCCGGGGCGGAGTCCGCGGTCGGTTCCGGCCTGAAGACACCGAGCCAGGTGGCTGTGGATGCCGCCGGCAATACGTATGTCGCCGATTCCGGTCTGGGTGCAGTCGAGATGTTCGCGAAGGGGTCGAGTGCCGGCGTGGCGGTGGGCACCGGTTTAGTCTCGCCGACGGGAGTCGCTGTCGATGGCAGCGGCGATGTCTTCATTGCGGACAGCGGCAATGGCACGGTTGTCGAGGTGCCGGATGGGCCGGGCGGACTGAATTCCGCAGGTCAGATGACTTTGAAGACCGGCCTCGGCACGAACCTGAAGCTGGCGGTCGATCGTCTTGGCGACCTCTATATTTCCGATCCGGATAATTCCGAGGTGGTGAAGCTGGAGAATGCGGGTGCAGCCGGCGTGATCAGTCTGCTGAACCAGGTGGAGACGGACCTGACAGGGTTCAGTACGCCATCGGCCTTGGCTGTCGATGCGAGCGGCAATCTGTACGTCGCCGATGGATCGAACCTGCTTGAAGTCACACCCTCCGGAACTCAGTCCACGGTATTGAGCACGCTGAGCAATGTGACCGGGTTGGCGGTGGATGCCTCCGGTTCTGTGTATGTAACGTCGGGGACGAGCACAGTTCGTATCCCCGATGAGAGTGGAACGTTGAACCAGGCGAATCAGACGACGGTCGCGCTCGCCGCAACCAATCCAACCTCCGTGGCGGTCGATTCCGGGCAGAATTTGTACGTAACGGACGCAACCGCCGAAGATGTGGATTTCGTCAGCACAAGCGCATCCACCGATTTTGGAACGCTGACGAGCTCGGGCACATCGCAAAACGAGACCTACACGCTGGCCAACGCCGGAAACTCGCCCTTGAACATCACCGGATTTGCCGGAACGCCTGATTTCAGCGAAACAGCCACAACCTGCAACGCCGGTCCGGTGGCGTCGGGGTCTACGTGCTCGGCGACGATCACATTCAGTCCTGGTCCCGGAGACCAGGGGCCGCTCTCCGGCGTAGTCGCAGTTCAAAGCGATGCGGCGAACTCGCCGGTGGGCATGAATGTGATGGGTGTGGGAGCGCCACTCGCAGCCTCCACTACGAGTGCAACAGTCACTGGCGCGACGGTCGATGCAACTCCGGTCGTGGTCACTGTTGTGCCGGTCTCGGGTACGAGCCCGGTACCGACAGGGCAGGTGACGGTCAGTGTGAGCGGCAATGGGCTCACCGCACCGATGACGGCCAGCGGATCACTGACGAACGGTACGGTCACGCTGACGCTGACCCAGCTCCCGGCGGGAAGCTATCAGATCGCCGTGAACTATATCGGAGACACGACCTACGCCCATTCGAGCACGTCGCTGACCGCGACGGTCGGCGCGGGACCTGTAACGTTGGTGCAGCCGACAGCTGCACAGGTGCAACTGGATGACCCGGGATATCCGTATGTTCTCTCCTCAGGGGCCGGCGCCGCGGAACCTTACGATGGCTCGGTCACTCCCTTTGAATACACCTATACAGTGCAGGTGATTGCCACCGATGGGGCTCCTCTGATTGGCCAGCCTGTCTACGACAGCAAAGGTAAGTTGACCGGTATGAATTACGGCTCTGTCACGTTCCAGGGAGCCCCCTATACGGCTGCGGGTGTTGGTTGTCCGCCGGTTCCTGTGAATTCGGATGGCACGGCGCCTTTCAATACCACGTGCTTCACGATCGACACTACCAACAGCGCCATTCCGAACATCCAGGACTCGTACACGATCACCCCGGTGTACAGTCCCGCCGGAGTGAACGGCTCTGTCGGTTACACAAATCCGAACTATACAGCGGCCACCGGAACGGCTATCAGCTTCACGGCGCTGCGCAATCCGATGGTGGTCATCACCGCCAACCCGGGATCGATGAACGTCACCGCCGGTTCTACCGCAACGTCGACGCTCACGCTGACGTCGCTTCTGGGATACGGCTATGGAGGTCATGGGAGCCTGCTGAATAATTACTCGCTGCCAGTGCAGCTGGAATGCGACGGCCTTCCTGCTTATGCGACGTGCAGCTTCACTTATCCAAACCCTGATTCGACGGATCCGCAGTCTGTGGATGTGGGCCCTCCAGGCGGAACGACGGTAGCGGGCGCGGTGTGTCAGGCGGCGCAGGGATGCTATGGGCCAGGGACGGTGATTATGACTGTGACGACCAACGTTCCGACGGGAATGGCCAGCCTGCGCAACGATTCGCCGGGAACGATATTCGCGGCGATGTTTGGGCTAGGCATCCTCACGCTGATCTTCGGCAAGAAGAAGAAGTCCCTGCGAGGACGACTGCTGGCGATGACCTGTGTGCTTCTCTGCTGCTGCGGAATTGCGGGTATCAACGGCTGCACTACAAAGCAGCTTGGAACGAATAACGGGACCGCGACACCGTCGGGAACCTACAAGGTGCTGGTAACGGGGAAAGAAGTTGGCAGCCAGGTGATCACGTCCTCTCCATACATCACCTACGGCAACCGAAACCAGGTATCGTTGCCCTTCACGATGAACGTCACGATCCAATAAGACAGAGACAATCTGAACAACAATGGGAGCGAAAGATCGCTCCCATTGTTGTTCCTGGCGTCGCAGGCCGTTCCTAGGGCATCTTCAGGCCAAGGGACTGGACGTCGGCGGGGTCGGGGACGATGCGATCACCTTCGTGGGTTACGAGGCCGAAGTTCCCGCGCCAGTCCCACATTCCCCAGCCGATCTTGTTGGCTTCGAGGCCGGAGCGGACGGCTTCGATGTAGCGTGCGCGTGAGTCGGGTGGAGCGGTGTCGCGGAAGGCGCCGAACTCGTTGCAGATGAGGGGGACGTTGTGCTCGCGGGCCCAGGCGGCGGCGAAGCCGAGGCGCTGCTCGACGGAGGCCTTGTTCCATCCGCTCTGGCCGTAGAGGAAGAGCTCATATTTGGCGAAGTCGCCGGGCACCGTCTTCATGCGCTCGGCGATCTGCCCGGGCGTGGCTGGGAAGGGAATGTCCTTGTAGTAGACCCACTCGGGTGAGCCCCAGGTGGCGCCCTGATGGGTGAACTGGTAGGGCTCGTAGAAGTGAAGGTTATAGATAACGTTGGTGTCGCTCAGCGGCTCGGTCGTCAGGAGATCGTCGAGGCTTCCGTAGTGCGCACCGGCGGCGATGATGGTGTGCCGCGTATCGATCTGGCGGATGGCGGCGTCGACGGCGTTCTGAATGCCGATCCAGCGGTAGGGGTCCTGAACCTCGCTCTCGTTGATGAGCTCGAAGAAGAAGCGGTCGGGGTCGCGGTTGGCGAAGTGCGTGGCGAGCTTCTGCCAGAGGAAGATGAACTGGTCGACGCCGTGCTGAGTGGCGAGCTGCTGCTTGTAGTCATCGCGGGGAAAGACGCAGAGATCGACGGAGAGGCCGGCGTTCATAGCTTCGTCGATGGCGTCGTCGATGCGCTTCCAGAGCGCGGCTTCGCTGCCGGGCGCGAAGGAGGCGCGGCTGAAGAGGGTGGGATCGAGCGGGAAGCGGACGTAGCGGATGCCCATGTCGTGCATCATCTTGAAGTCGGCGGGAGTCATCCAGGTGGAGGTGTGCTGAGGGGAATAGTCGCCCCAGCCGCCGAACCAGCCGGAGGCATTGATGCCGTCGGTGAGAGTGGCGGCGCGGTGGAAGGCGAGGGCGCGGCCTTCGTCAGAGGTGACGGCGTGGGGTGTTTGGGAGTGGAGAATCGGGGTGAGGAACAGGGTGGTGCTCGCCATGAGGAGGGAAGCGGCGCGGAGTGGTTTCATCTCGGGATTCTCCAGGAGGTGAGGGCAAGAGCAAGGTCAAGAGCAAGAGCGGGCCGCATTGAATTGTGAATTGTAATTTTGAGTCGCGAGTTGAATCAGGCGAAATGACAGCCGCAGGAGCCGCGCAGGATCAGCTCGACGGGGAGTGTGATTTTTTGCGGCGCGGCATTCGGCTTGTCGAGGCGTTTGAAGAGAAGATCGGCCGCCATCTGGCCGAGACGCTGCACCGGCTGGCGCACAACGGTGATGGCGGGACGCATGATGTCGGCCAGATCGAAGTCATCAAAGCCGATGAAGGCGACCTGGTCCGGGATGCTGGTGCCTAAGATGGCGAGGGCATGAAGTGTGTGACGCGAGACGAGGCCGCTGCAGGCAAAGATTGCGGTGGGGGAGTCGCGGCGCGTGCGGAGGCTCTTGAGATATCCCAGCGTCGCCTCCTCATCTTCGCCTGCCAAAAATGTTTCGGTTTGAAGATTCGCTGCCTTCATAGCCTTCTTGTAGCCGGCGAGACGAGCCTCGATGGTATAGATATGCTTGCTCATCCCAATAAAAGAGATCCGCTTGTGGCCGTGCTGAAGCAGGTGTTCGACCGCAGCGATCGCGCCTTTGCGGTTGTCCACCAGGATGCGATCCAGGCGCGAATGCAGGACCGGCCGATCGACACAGATCATGGGCGTGCGGGCGAACTCCTGATCGTTGAGATGGGAGCGGCCGTTGCAGGCGGGAATGACGACCAGGCCATCGACCTGCCGGCCTACGAGTTCGCGGGCTTCCTCGAGCTCTGTGTCAGCGCCTTCGTTGGTGGTGGTGATGAGAACAGAGTAGGAGTGTTGCTTGGCCACGGAGTTAATAGCGTGCGCGCAGTTGGAGAAGAAGGGGTCGTGAAGATCGGGAAGGATGACGCCGATGGAATAGGAGCGGGCGCCGCGCAGGGCGCGGGCCAGATGGTTGGGGCGATACTGCAACTCTTCGAGAGCGCGATAGACGCGGTCGCGGGTCTCTTCGCGCACATGCGCGGTATTGTTGAGAACGCGCGAGACGGTCATCATGCCGACACCGGCGCGCTCGGCTACGTCGCGCATACGGGCTGCGCGCGATCCGGGAGAAGAAGAGTTGCCGTTAGTCGCGTGGCGTGCGCTCATAGGTTCGATGACTTAGACATTCCCGCTGAGCAAACGTTTAAACGAACGCTGTCAGGGCACTTCTGAGTTGGTACAAGCATAAGGGAGTTTCAGGCTCGATCTTCACCTCAGAAATAATTTTTCATTCGGACTCGGACCATGCGAAGGTGGAAGCCGGAAGATCGGCGGCGTTGTAGAGGTTTGCGTCCGTGTAGCTGGGCCAGGCGTAGCGAAGTTGCAGCGGACCGGTAAAACCGTTGGCGTGGACGAGGACGGAGTCGCCTTCGATGGTGGCTTCCGTGGGTTGGAAACGGCCGTCGGCGCCGGCGACTTCGAAGCCGCGAACAATGTTGCCGCGGCTGTGAAGGCCATCGGCGTGGTCGAACCAGACGCGCAGGCCGCCGTCTACCGGAGTGACGGAGCGAACGAGCGGGCCGCTGTAGGAGACGTGCTCGCCGAAGACCATGGAGCGGGCTGCGAGCGCGAGACGAGCGGAGACGGTCTGCTTGTCGGGGGGATGCACGTTGTCGTGCTCGCCGAGGTCGAGGCTGACGGCCATGGCGGTGTTGGCAACGGAGAGCGTCTGGCGCTGGGCGTCGCGGATGATGCCCCAGTTTTCGCCGGGCGAATAGAAGCTGGAGATCTGAACGAAGAGGAAGGGCAGATTGCCTTCGTTCCAGCGCGCGCGCCAGTCGCGGATCATGGCGGGGAAGAGGCGATGGTAGAGATGCGGCGTGAGCTGTGGGCCGCTGTCGGTTTCGCCCTGATACCAGAGGAAGCCGGCGATGGTGTAAGGCGCGGCGGGAGCGATCATGCCGTTGAAGAGGAAGGCCGGCTCCCATGAGCTTTCGTAGGGATGCCACGGATGCTGCGGAGCGGGCTGGCCCGCGGCTTTGGCTGTGGCGGCCTCGCGCTGCTCGCGTGCTTCGATGGCGGTGAGATTGGTCTGGAGCGAGGCAAAGCGAGCGCGGGCAGCGAAGACGGGAGCGAAGCTGCTGTCGGCGGCGAGCACGTCGAGACTAAGCCAGGAGCCGATGGGCGTGCCGCCCCAGGTGGAATCGATGAGGCCGATGGGGATGTGCTCGCGCGCTTCGATGTCGCGGCCAAAGAAGTAGGCGACGGCGGAGAAATCTGTTGCCGTGGCGGGCGTGCACTCGGTCCAGGTCGCGGCTTCGTCGTCGAGCGGATAGTCGCTGGCTTTCTTTTCGAAGCGGAGCAGACGAATGCGCGGATGATTGGCGTTGGCGATCTCCTGCTGCGCGTTCTTGATGACTGCGCTGTTGGGGAAGCCGCTGAGCGGGATCTCCATGTTGGACTGGCCGGAGGCGAACCAGACGTCGCCGACGAGGATGTCGGTGAGCGTGATCTGCGTTGTGCCGTGGATGGAGAGTGTGTCGGGGCCGCCGACGGATTCAGGATTGAGATAGACGGTCCACTCGCCAAGGTCGTCGGCCTTGGTGGTTACGTGCTGTTTGCGGAAGACGACTTCGACGCTTGCGCCGGGCGTGTCCCATCCCCAGATGTGGATGGGACGGTCGCGCTGAAGGACAGCGTGGTCGCTGAGCATGTGAGGAAGACGCGTCTGGGCGAGCGCGGCGGAGACAAAGAACAACATGCAGAGGAGCGAGGCCGCGAGGTTGAGTCCGCTACGGCGAAGAGTGTTAGTTATAGGCGTGAGTGGGCGCATGGCTGGCGAGATCCTGAGAGAGGGATGGGAGCATGGCGGCACCGATCAGGCCGGCGTCCGGACCTAGAGCGGCACAGGTGATGAAAGGGCGGTTGAGTTCGCGGCGTTCGGTCTGCGTGGGTTGGGCGAGGCGGTAGACGTAGCTCTGTTCGCGCAGCACGCGAAACATCTCGGGAGCGAAGAGGTTCCAGGCAGCGGCGACGCCTCCGCCGATGACGTAGAGCGGGAGATCAAGCGTGTTGATGAGGCCGGCCAGGCCGCGGCCGAGAGCGCGGCCGACGTTGACATAGATGGCGGCAGCGTCGTTGCTGCCCGATTCAGCGAGCGCGGCGATCTCGCGAGCGCCGGCTGCGGGATTACGGTGGAAGAGACGAGCGAGGTCCGGCGCGCCATTTTTGGAGGCGGCGCGAGCTTCGCGCTCGATCCCGGTAGCGGAGGCGTAGAGCTCGAGGCAGCCGCGACCGCCGCAGGAGCAGAGAGCGCCCTCGAAGTCGACGCTGACGTGGCCGACCTCGCCGCCCATGCCCTACCAGATCCTGCCGTCGAGGATAATGCCGCTGCCCACGCCTGTGCCGAGCGTGATCATTGCCATGGAGCGGACGTTTTCGGCGCGGCCTGCGCCGGCCTTCCACTCGGCGAGAGCGGCGGCGTTGGCGTCGCAGTCCAGAGAGACGGACAGACCGGTGGCTTCTTCGAGCGCGTCGCGGATGGGGAAGCCTCCCCAGCCGGGGAGGTTGGGCAGCTCGCCGAGTGTGCCGGTGACGACGTTGAGGGGGCCGGGGCTGCCGAGCCCGACGCTGGTGGCTCTGCCTTCGGTTTCATCGAGCAGGGAAGCGATCGCGTCGGCCATATCGATGACTACGGCTTCGGGTCCCGCGGGGACTTTGGTGGGCAGCGCGCGGCTGGAGATGAGGTTGAAGCCCGGATCGAAGGCGCCCACTCTGAGGCTGGTTCCACCGAGGTCGATGCCGAGGTGCAGGGCTGCACGCTGGGAATATCTGGGGACAAGCTGCGGCGAGGGCGTCACGGGCTCTGGTTCCTCCGCTTGCCGGGAGGTCTTTAAAAGACGCGGTCAAAAAGCAGGTCCGGCAACCCGCTTTAGCCGATGTAGACAGTCGATTCTGTAGTCTCGCGAGCAGGGAATTTAGAGCCAACCAGAGAACCGAAACAAAAGCATGATAACGGTATCATGCTGTCTCGAGGTTGGGTAGACGTTTGTGAAATCTACGTCACACGTTTGGGTCAAGGCGACGCTGCCACTCGGCGATAACTTCCGTTTCCGAAGCAGGAAGGGTGAGATGGCCAACCTTGCGGGCCGGGCGCGGGGCCTTGCCGTAGTCGTGGCGGAAGAGCGCGGGGAAGTCGCGGGTCTCCTGCTCGGAGGGCATGGCGCCGATGCAGTTGAGCATGACGGTGGGCTGGCTGGCGGTGCTGCCGAGGGGAAGGCCGAGGATGGCGCGGAGGCAGTTCTCAAATTGCGACGTGGCGGAGCCTTCGATGGTCCAGTGGCCGGAGTTGTGGACGCGCGGCGCCATCTCGTTGGCGAGGAGGTGGCCGTCGCGCACGAAGAACTCGACGGCGAGGACGCCGATGTAGTTCAGGCGATCGAGCAGATGAGTTAAGTAGAGCTCGGCTTTAGTTTGGAGATCGGGGAAGGCGGGCGCGCGCGAGATGCGAAGGATGCCGTCGCGGTGGACGTTTTCGGTGAGCGGATAGAAAACGGTCTCGCCCTGACGATTGCGCGCGGCGATGAGCGAGGCTTCGGCGTCGAAAGAGACCATGCCCTCGAGGATCGAGGGAACGCCCCCGAGTGCGGACCAGGCGAAAGCTGCGTCGTGCGCAGAGCGGAGGCGGACCTGGCCTTTGCCGTCGTAGCCCATGCGGCGGGTTTTGAGGATGGCGGGAAGGCCGATGCTGGCGATGGCGGCTTGAAGATCGAGGAGGCTGTCGACGGGAGCGAAGGGCGCGACCTCGAGGCCGCAGTCGACGAAGAATTGTTTTTCGACGAGGCGATCCTGCGCGGTGGCGATGGCGTGCGCGTTGGGATAGAGATTGAGGCCGTGCAGGACGCGGGCGTCGATGTTCTCGCTCTCGATGGTGAGGAGATCGACTTGTTTGGCGAAGGCTGCAACGGCTGCGGCGTCGTGGAGATCGACGGGAACCACAGGAGCGGCTTGCTCGGCGCAGTCGCCGGGGCGGCCGGCGCAGAGGATATCGACATCAAGATTCGTGGCGGCCTGGGCGAGCATGAGTGCGAGCTGGCCTGCTCCGAGGATGCCGATGCGTGGACGTGAGCTCATGCGCGTGGATCGGGGCTCTCGAGCACGGATTGAGTTTGAGCGCGGCGGAAGGCTTCGAGGGCTCGCGCGAGTTTGTCGTCATGGAGCGCGAGGATAGCGGCGGCGAAGAGCGCGGCATTCTTCGCGCCCGCTACTCCGATGGCAAAGGTCGCGACGGGGATGCCGCCGGGCATCTGCACGATGGAGAGCAGCGAGTCCATGCCCTTGAGCGCATGAGTCTCGACGGGAACGCCGAGGACGGGAAGACGCGTCTTGGCGGCGACCATGCCGGGGAGGTGCGCGGCGCCGCCGGCTCCGGCGATGAGTACGCGCAGGCCGCGCGACTCAGCGGTCGCGGCGTAGTCCATCATCCGGTCGGGTGTACGGTGCGCGGAGACGACCTCGGCCTCGTAAGGGATGGCGAGCTCGTCGAGGATCTTGGCGGCGTGCTCCAGCGTCGGCCAGTCGGAGCGCGAGCCCATGATAATGCCGACTGCAATTTGAGGGGACGGTTTGGATTCGCTCATGGTTTCCAGTTGAGGCTTCGAGTTAGGGTTTCCAGTTGCGGAGGACATCGACGAAGGCGTTTTGTTCGAGTGCCTGGACGCGATCTTTTAATGTGTCCACCGTATCACCTGCGAGGACGGGGCAGCGAAGCTGCAGGACGATCGGGCCGCCGTCGACCTCTTCGGTGACCTGGTGGACGGTGCAGCCGGTCTCTTTGACGCCGCTCGACAGGACTGCTTCATGGACTTTGCGGTTCATCAGGCCGGCGAAGGCGGGCAGCAGCGAAGGATGAACGTTGAGCAGGCGGCCTCGCCATTGTTCGACGAAGTACGGCGAGAGGATGCGCATGTAACCGATGAGGAGGACGAGCTCGACGTTTGCGTTTCGCAGCTCATCGCTGACACGCGCATCGTATTGCTCGCGTGTGAGGCCGGTGGGGTCAATGAAGAGCGATGGAACTTTGTAGAGCTTCGCGCGGTCGAGGATGGGGGCGGTAGGTTTGTCGGAGAGGACGAGGCGGAGATCGACGTCGAGCGTGCCGGCGGCGATGGCGTCGAGGACGCCTTTGAGCGCGGTGCCGCGCGTCGAGCCGAGGACAGCGACGCGGAGACTCATGCGGTCCTCCCGGCTGAGACGGTGGAGCGCAGGGAGCGCATGTGATCGATGCGGCGGTTGAGCGCCGCGGGTGTGCCGATGTCGGTGCGATGAAAGAAGGGACCGGGAATTTGAGCGATGACGGACTCGCAGAGGGCTTCGGCGGCGGCGAGCGAGGCGGCGCGGGCGACGACGGCGAGGGTGCGTGAGCCTGCGGAGAAGAGGATGGTATCCTTCGAGGCGTCCGTATCGACGGAACCAAGATAGAGGGTGGTCGCAGGCGGAAGAGTTTGAGGGGCGCGCACGGGGTCGCCTTTGTGCGGGTGGTCGGGGTAGCCCTCGGGGACGAGGTACTTGCAGACGGTGGCTTCGGGCGCGAAAGCGACGTCGAGAGTGTGGAGTGTGCCGTCGACGATGGCGCGACAGATGGCGACCAGATCGGTTTCGAGGAGCGTGAGGAGGTTGAGGGCTTCGGGGTCGCCGAAGCGGGCGTTGTATTCGATGAGGTGAACGCCGTCGCGTGTGGCCATGAAGCCGCCATAGAGAATGCCTCTATAAGGTGCGCCGCAGTCTTGTGCGAGTGCGGCGATGACCTGCTCATTCATCGCGCGGGCGGCGGCGATGTCGGAGGGGAGAAGGAAGGGAAGTGAGCCGTCGGCGTCGGTGTAGGTGCCCATGCCGCCGGTGTTGGGGCCGCTGTCACCGTTGTAGGCGCGCTTATGATCCTGCACGGCGGGCATGTGGCGGAGGGTTGCGCCGTCGGTGAAGCTGAGCAGAGAGAACTCTTCGCCTTCGAGTTTTTCTTCGATGACGAAGGGATGATTCAATGCGGCCAGCTCGCGGCAGAAGGCGAGTGATTCGTCGAGCGAATGGAGGTGGTCGCCGAAGACTTTGACGCCTTTGCCGCCGGCGAGGCCGTCGTCTTTGATGACGTGGTGGTCGCCGAGGCGCGCGAGCATGACTTCTGCGCCAGCTTCCATCTCAGAGCGCGAGTTGAAGCGTTGGAAGACAGGATTGCCGGGGATGTTGTGGCGCTGGAGCAGATCGCGCGTGAAGCCTTTGCTGGACTCGATGCGGGCGAGTTGCGTGGTGGGGCCGACGGTGGGAATGCCTGCGGACCAGAGCGCGTCGGCGACGCCTGCGGCCAGCGGAGCTTCGGGGCCGACGATGGCGAGCGTGGGTTTGTGCTGCGCGGCGAAGGCGAGGATCGCGGAGGCGCTGGTGAGATCACCGGTGGTGTAGGCATGAGTGAGAGCAGCGATGCCGGGGTTGCGCGTGCTTCCGAAGCAGAGCAGCGTGGGCCGCTGCGGCGCGCGCGCGAGGGCCACAGCGAGCGCGTGCTCGCGGGCGCCAGAGCCGATGAGGAGGACCGTTTCGTTCATGCAGCGAGGGCTTTCAGGAGAGTGGGTTCGAGTGAGCGCAGGTCGGGTGTGAACGTGTTGCCGGTGATGCGCTCGTAGAGCTGGATATAGCGCGAGGCGAGCTCGGCGATAAGCTCGGGCGGCGCGGTGGGGAGCACGGCGTCTTTGTAGGGGTCGCAGCGCTCGCGGAACCAGAGGCGGAAGAACTCCTTGTCGATCATCTCCGGCTCTTGCTGGGCGGCGAGGCGGGTCTCATAGCTGTCGGCGAGCCAGTAGCGGCTGGAGTCGGGGGTGTGGACCTCGTCGATGAGAAGGATCTCGCCCTCGGGCGTGACGCCGAACTCGTACTTGGTGTCGACGAGGATAAGGCCGCGTTGTGCGGCGAGCTGCTGACCGAAGCTGAAGAGGGCCAGAGCCTTTGAAGAGGTGAAAGCCCATTCGTCGGCGGTGAGCCATTTTTCGGCGATGATTTCTTCCGGTGTGATGGGGCGGTCGTGGGTGATTTCCTTGGTGGTGGGTGTGATGAGGTTGTGAGGGAGCTTGGCGTTTTTGCGAAGGCCGTCGGCGAGCGTAAGGTCGCCGAAGGTGCGTTGACCTGCAGAGTACTGCGTCCATATGGCGGTGTCGGTTGAGCCGGTGAGGTAGCCGCGGACGACGAACTCGATGGGAAGCACGCGGCACTTGCGCGCGAGCAGAGCGTTGGCGTGCGGGCTGGAGAGCACGTGGTTGTCGACGATGTGTTTTGTGGCCTCAAACCAATGCAGCGAGGTGCGGTTGAGGACCTGGCCTTTGTAGGGAATAGCTCCGAGCATGCGGTCGAAGCCGCTCTGGCGATCGGTGGTGATGAGCAACAGGCGGCCGTCGTTGAGGTCGTAGGTGTCGCGAACCTTGCCTGGATATTTGCCGGGCAGGGGAAGGTTCGTTGTGGTGAGGCAGTGCGGGATGGCGTCGAGGAGTTGCTGGCGGTCGAGCATCGTCGGCTACGCTCCTGCACCGGCGAAGTGGATGCCGGTGGCTCCGGCCTGGACGCGGCCGAGCTCCCAGACGCGGAGCGCCGGTGTGCTGCGGATGGCTGCGGCGAGCTGCTGCTCGAGGCCGGGAGGGCCGATGAGCACGAGGCCGACGCCCATGTTGAAGGTGCGGAACATCTCGGCGTCGTCGTTGTTTCCGAGGTGCTGCATGAGCGGGAAGATCGGCTGCGGCGTCCATGTGGAGCGGTCGACGGTGGCTCCGAGGCCTTCGGGGAGGATGCGTGGAACGTTTTCGAGCAGACCGCCGCCCGTGATGTGCGCCATGCCCTTGATGGGCGCGCCGCTGGCGAGGATGTTGCGGATGGGGACGACGTAGTTGGTGTGCGGCGCGAGCAGGACGTCGGCGAGAGTGTGGCCTTCGAGCTCTTCAGGCTTGGCGTTGATGTTGTAACCGGCGACTTCGAAGAGGAGTTTACGAGCGAGCGACCATCCATTGGTGTGCAGGCCGCTGGAGTTGATGGCGTAGAGCGTGTCGCCGGGTTGAATGGTCGCGCCGGTGAGGATGCGGTCGCGGTCGACGACGCCGGTGACAAAGCCGACGACGTCGAGGTCGCCGGGCGCATAGACGGAGGGCATCTCGGCGGTCTCGCCGCCGACGAGAGCGATGCTGGCTTCGGCGCAGGCGGCGGCCATGCCGCAGACGAGCTCTTCGACGATGGCGGGATCGAGCTTGTGCAGGCCGAGGTAGTCGAGGAGGGTGAGCGGCGTTGCGCCCATGACGGCGATGTCGCCGGCGACGGCGGCGACGAGATCGCGGCCGAGGTTTTCGTAGCGACCGGCCATGGCGGCGACGAGGGTTTTGGTGCCGACGCCGTCGGTGCTCTGCACCATAATGGGGTCGCGCATGCCGGCAATGGCGTCGCGGAGGCTGAAGAGGGAGCCAAAGGAGCCGAGGTTTGTGAGCACCGCGGGGGTGTGGGTGCGCGCGACGTGCGACTTGATGCGGCGAATAGCTTCGTTGCCGGCTTCGATGTCGACGCCTGCGGACTTGTAATCGATGGTGGGGCGGGTGGTCATAGGTTCTTCGTTTTCAAGATTATCCGACCCAGCGGCGGGCGTTGGAGAAGATGCGCTGCCAGGGGCTTTCTTTGAGTTGGCGTGTCCAGGTGTGCTGGAGGCCGAGGAAGATGCGCTCGGGGTGAGGCATGACGATGAAGACGCGGCCGTCGTCGCTGGTGAGGGCGGCGGTGCCGCCGGGTGAGCCGCTGGGGTTGAGGGGATAGTGCTCGGTGGGGCGGCCGTAAGAGTCGATGTAGCGTAGAACAATGGAGTTAGAGGGGGCCAGGTGGGTGGCGTGGCCTTCGCCGTGGGCGACGATGATGGGCATGCGGGATCCGGCCATGTCGTTGAAAAAGATGGAGGATGTGGGCTGAACTTCGACCATGGAGAGGCGGGCTTCAAAGCGCGCGGACAGGTTGCGGACGAAGCCGGGCCAGTGTAAGGCTCCTGGAATGAGCTCTTTGAGCTGGGCGAGCATCTGGCAGCCGTTGCAGGAGCCTAGGGTGAAGGTCTCGGGGCGGGCGAAGAAGGCGGCGAACTGGCCGGAGAGGAAGTCATTGAAAAGAATGGTCTTTGCCCAGCCGCTGCCTGCGCCCAGGACGTCACCGTAGGAGAAGCCCCCGCAGGCGGCGAGGCCAGTGAAGTCGTTGAGGGAGAAGCGTTTAGCGAGCAGGTCGCTCATGGTGACGTCGACTGGGGTGAAGCCGGCGCGGTCGAAGGCGGCGGCCATTTCGGATTGGCCGTTGACGCCTTGTTCCCGGAGGATGGCTACGCGAGGGCGGATGTTATTGAAGAATGGGGGGCTTATGGGTTCGGCGGGCGCGGGGATCTCGATGAAAAGGCCGGGACGGTTTTCGTCGTCGAGGAGGGAGAACTCCTGCTGGGCCGTGATGGGGTTGTCGCGGAGGCTTTGGATGTGGAAACTGTTTTCTGTCCATAGTTTATGGAGAGAAGTTCGAGTGGCACTGTGGAGAAGGTCGCCGCGATTTCGTATGGTGATTTTGTGGTTGGGTGTGGTGCGGGCGATGGTTTTTGCGTGGAGGCCGGCTGTGGTGAGCTGCTGAAGAATCGCTTCGGCCTGATCGGCGCGGACCTGGAGGACGGCGCCGAGCTCTTCGGAGAAGAGTTGGGCGAGGGGGTCGGCGGAGGCGTCCAGATTAATGTCGAGGCCGAGGTGGCCGGCGAAGGCCATCTCGGCGAGGGTGACGAAGAGGCCGCCGTCGGAGCGGTCGTGGTAGGCGAGGAGTTTGTCTTCGCGGTTGAGCCGCTGGATCGCGTTGAAGAAGGCGATGAGTTTTGCGGGAGCTGGAGTGTCGGGTGTTTCGCCGCCGGTGAGGTTGTAGACCTGCGCGAGAGCGGAGTGGCCGAGGCGGTTCTGGCCTTCGCCGAGATCGATGAGGATTAAGGTGGTGTCGCCGGGTTGGAGTTGCGGCGTGAGGGTGCGGCGGACGTCGGTGACGGGAGCGAAGCCGGAGAGGATGACGGAGAGGGGAGAGAGGACGGTGTGTTGCTGGGGGGTCTCGGAACTGCAGGTCTCTCCACGCGCTTCGCTTGGTCGAGATGACAGAGGGGAGGTAACTTCAGCGTCGCGCCAGCTCATCTTCATCGACATGGAATCTTTGCCGACGGGGATGGTGAGGCCGAGGGCGGGGCAGAGCTCCATGCCGAGGGCGTGCACGGCGTTGTAGAGCGCTTCGTCCTGGCCGGGTTCGCCTGCGGCGGCCATCCAGTTGGCGGAGAGCTTGATGTCAGAAAGTTTTTCAATGGCTGCGCCCGCGAGGTTGGTGATTACTTCGCCGGCGGCCATGCGCGCAGAGGCAGGAGCGTTGCTGACGGCGAGGGGCGTGCGCTCGCCGACGGCCATCGCCTCACCCGCGGTCGAATCGAAGCTGCGCAGGGTGACGGCGCAGTCGGCGACGGGGACCTGCCAGGGACCGACCATCTGGTCCTGCACGACGAGGCCGCCGACGCTGCGGTCGCCGATGGTGATGAGGAAAGATTTTGAGGCGATGGCGGGGAGATGGAGCAGGCGCTCGATGGCTTCGTGCAGATTGATGTGCGAGAGATCGAGTGCTTGTATTTCAGTGTGTGTGCGGGTGAAGCTGCGCTGCATCTTGGGCGGTTTGCCGAAGAGAAGATGTTGCGGGAGGTCGATGGGTTGTGTCGGGTTGTTGGGATCGGCGCTGTTGATGAGGACGATTTGCAGCTCGGCGGTGGCGTGGCCGACGACGGCGAAGGGGCAGCGCTCGCGGGTGCAGATGGCTTCGAAAGCGGGAAGATCTTCAGGGGCGAGGGCGAGGACGTAGCGCTCCTGCGCCTCGTTGCACCAGACCTCGAGCGGCGAGAGGCCGGCTTCCGCTTGCGGGATCGCGGCGAGATCGAAGATGCCGCCGACGCCACCATCTTTGACGAGCTCGGGGAAGGCGTTGGAGAGACCGCCCGCGCCGACGTCGTGGAGGGAGACGATCGGGTTGCGGTCGCCGAGATTTTTGCCCCGTCGAGCGGTCGCGAACTGCGGGTCTCTCCGCTCCGCGCTGCGCGCTCCGGTCGAGATGACAGAGTTTTGGCTATCGTCAAAGGCGGAGTTTTTATTTTCGTCCGGGATGATAGTGTCGAGCTGCCAGCAGCGGTCGATGACCTCCTGGGCGCGGCGCTCCATCTCGGCGTTGTCGCGCTGGACGGAGGCGAAGTCGAGGGCTAGCTGATTCTCGTGTTCTGCTTGTTCGTTGTACTGGTTGCCGGATTGGCTTGACGCCGCGCCGCCGCCGAGGCCGATGAGCATGGCCGGGCCGCCGAGGACGATGAGGGCGTCGCCGGGGCGGATGGGGCGCTTCTCGATGTGCGCAGCGCGGATGTTGCCGAGGCCACCGGCGAGCATGATGGGCTTGTGATAGCCGAAGACCGTGCCGTCGACCTCTTGTTCGTAAGTGCGGAAGTAGCCGCAGAGGTTGGGGCGGCCGAACTCGTTATTGTAGGCGGCCGCGCCGAGGGGCCCATCGATCATGATGTCGAGCGGAGAGGCGATGTGTGCGGGCCGTGAAGGCGCTTGCTCCCACGGTTGCGGGGCCTGCGGGAGATGAAGGTTGGAGACGGTGAAGCCGCAGAGGCCGGCTTTGGGTTTGGCGCCGCGGCCGGTTGCGCCTTCGTCGCGGATCTCGCCGCCGGCGCCGGTGGCCGCGCCGGGCCAGGGGGAGATGGCCGTCGGGTGGTTGTGGGTCTCTACCTTTAATAGGATGTCGACTTCTTCGGGGTGGTAGCTGTAGGTCCGGCTCTCGGGGTCGGGGAAGTAGCGGCTGCCTGGGCCTCCGCGGATGACGGCGGCGTTGTCGCGGTAGGCGGAGAGGACGTTCTCGCTGGAGGCGGCGTAGGTGTTGCGGATCATGCCGAACAAGGAGAGTGGCTGCGGCTGGGAGATGCGGGTCTCTCCGCTCCGCGCTGCGCGCTCCGGTCGAGATGACAGAGTGTTTGTAATTCGGTCGTTGATGCCTGGGTCGTGGATTGTCCACGTGGCGTTGAAGATCTTGTGGCGGCAGTGTTCGCTGTTGGCCTGGGCGAACATGTAGAGCTCGACGTCGGTGGGGTTGCGGTTGAGCTGGCGGAACTCGCGGACGAGGTAGTCGATCTCGTCGGGGGCGAGCGAGAGGCCGAGCTCGCGGTCGGCTTTGCGGATCGCCTCGGCTCCGTGGCTGAGGATGTCGATGGTCGTTAGAGATTTCGGTTGGTGCTCGCCGAAGAGTTGGTGCAGATCGTCCTCGCTGAAGAAGACGCTCTCGGTCATGCGGTCGTGGAGCGCGGGCGCGAGCATGTGCAAGTCGGTTGCGCCGGAGACGTGGACGGCGCGGGCGCGCTCGATGCGCGAGATGGCGGTGAAGCCGGTGTTGTGAAGGATGTCGGTGGCCTTGCTGGACCAGGGAGATTGCGTGCCGAGGCGGGGGGCGATCCAGAGGCAGGGTTCGGGCGGAAGGGTGTCGCTGAGGTCGAGCAGATCGGCGAGGCGAGAGCGGTTGAAGTCGCCTTCGGCGAGCAGGAGATAGAGATAAGAGGCTTCGGCGCCGGTGACGGCCGGATCGAGGGCGCGGAGGCGCGCGGCGAGGCGGTCGGACTCAAAGGAGGTTAACGCCGGCGGGCCAGCCAGCGTGAGGAGCTGTGGCCCATCCTTAGAGGTGGGCGGAGAGATTTCTGGTGATGTGGCTGGCGACATCTTCCGTCCGTTTGGCGGCGTCGTTGCGTTGCTTTTCCAGTTTATCGAGGTAGGTTTCGCTGACGTCTCCGGTTACATAAATTCCATCGAAGATGGAGGTCTCGAAGAGGGTGAGGCAGGGCGCGACCTCGGTGATGGCGGACTTGAGATCGTCGAGATCCTGAAAGAGGATGCCGTCGGCGCCGATGTCGGCGGCTAGCTGGGGGATGGTTTTGCCGCTGGCGATGAGCTCGGAGCGCGCGGGCATGTCAATGCCGTAGACGTTGGGATAGATTACGGGCGGCGCGGCGGAGCAGACGTAGACCTTGTGGGCGCCGAGCTCGCGGCACATGGCGACGATCTCGCGGATGGTGGTGCCGCGGACGATGGAGTCGTCGACGAGCAGAATGTTTTTGCCGCGGAACTCCTGCGGGATGGGGTTGAGCTTGCGGCGGATGGACTGCTTGCGCTGGGCCTGGCCGGGCATGATGAAGGTTCGGCCGACGTAGCGGTTGCGCACGAAGCCTTCGCGGTAGGGAAGGTTGAGGCGGTTGGCGATCTCAAGCGCGGCGGTGCGGCTGGTGGAGGGGATGGGGATGACGACGTCAAGTTTCACGCCGGCCCAGTCGCGGCGGATCTTGTCGGCGAGCTTGATGCCCATGTTGATGCGGCATTGATAGACGGACGCGCCGTCGAGGACGGAGTCGGGGCGGGAGAGATAGACGTACTCAAACAGGCAAGGAGTCTTGGGGTGCGCGAGCGCGCTGCGGTGGGTGTGCAGGTCGCTGTGCATGTCGATGAAGACGCATTCGCCGGGCTCGAGATCGCGCTCGAGGTGGAAGCCGTTGACCTGGAAGGCGACGCTCTCGGAGGCGATCATGTACTCCTTGGACTGGCCGCCGAAGAGGCCGTCGCTGCCGCGTGAGCCGTAGACGAGCGGGCGGATGCCGTGGAGGTCGCGGAAGCCGAGCATGCCGACGCCGGCGATCATGGCGACGACCGCGTAGCCGCCGTGACAGCGGCGATGCACCTCTTCGACCGCGGCGAAGACGTCTTCAGGCGAGGGATGCGTGGCGCCACCGCGGGTGAGCGCGTGGGCGAAGACGTTGAGCATCACCTCGGAGTCGGAGGTGGTGTTGAGATGGCGAAGGTCTTTCTGGAAGACGCCTTCGACGATGTCGGCGACGTTGGTGAGGTTGCCGTTGTGCGCGAAGACGATGCCGTAGGGCGAGTTGACGTAGAAGGGTTGCGCCTCGGCAACAGAGCCGCAGCCGGCGGTGGGATAGCGGACGTGTCCGATGCCGGCGTGGCCGAGAAGGCGGGCCATGCCGGGAGCGTCGAAGACGTCAGTGATGAGGCCGTTGCCCTTATGAAGATAGAAGCGGTCTTCAAAGAATGTGGCAATGCCGGCTGCGTCCTGCCCGCGATGCTGGAGCATGGAGAGCGAGTCGTAGATGATTTGACCTACGGGTTGATGTCCGAAGACACCGACTATGCCACACATTGTCCCTCGCTGCCGACGCTCGCCCTAACGTGGATATCTCTATGATACGGCGTCGGACGCGATTGACGAAATGCGCGCGCGGGCCCCGCGAAAGGGCGATACAGAACAGGCTGATTTCCCGGCGATTGCGAGCGCTGTGTAGAGAGAAAGAGAAATTGCAGCAGAGCTGCGCACTGGTGTGAGAAATAATTTTCTTCTTCGCGGGCTGATGTTAGGAAGAGTGGTCCGCGCGGAGGAAATCGAGTTGTGCACAGCTAACCAAAATGGTTTGGGTGGGTCTATGCCACAAAGCGCAATGACGTAGCAGCTCTGAAGAGAGAGGGTGGGACTCTTTCGAGCTCCGGGCGCAGCAGATGCACTTGTCCCGGCTGAATCTCTTCGAGGATCGGCAATCTCAGGTGCGACCCAACTTGTGCGCGAGCGCACGAGAGAGGGGACCGCTGTCTCCAAAAGCGACGCGTCGGGCGTGAACGGGAAAGGAGCTGCCCACGTTGATGTTTATTGCTTTTGCTGGAGATTTCGTCAACCTCGCCGTCATCGCACGAAAGTCTCTAGCAGGTCGTAACTGGAAAGTAGCAGCGTGCGTGGGCAGAGGGTCAGGCTCCGCAGACTCTTGTGCAATTAGAGATTCGGATACCCGCTGATGTACTGGACACCATCCTCCATGCGGCAACGCCCACGCTCATTCCCGCACGGTGGCAAAGCCTTATCAGCTTCTGAGGTCCATGAGTGAAAGCAATCTGCAAGACACTTGCTTTAGGCGCCGGCCTCTGTATGGCGTGCTGGGGTTGCGGGGCCGGGTTCAGCATTGTTTCGCTGGTGAGTCCGAGCATCAGCAAGGTGAGTCCCCAGGTCATCGCCGCAGGGACACCGAGCGCTACGCTGACCGTGACGGGCGCAAACTTCGATGCGAAGTCGGCGGTGATGCTGAACGGGCAAGCGTTTCCGACGAGCATCGTCGATGCGAGCACGCTGGCTGCAAAGGTGAGTGGAACAGTTCTGGCTCAGCCTACGGTTGCGCAGCTGGTGGTGCGTAGCGGAGGAGGCATCAACTCAAACTCCGTCGATGTAACAGTGGCGAGCAGCGGACAGCAGACTGCGCTCGCGATGGCGACAGTGCCGCTTCCTTCCGCACAGGTGGGAGCGACCTACAACGCGACGCTGAGCGCGAGCGGAGGCAGCCCGGGATATACATGGACGATCGCTTCGGGGGGCTTGCCGTCCGGATTGACTCTATCGAGCGGCGGAGTGATTTCAGGCACACCTGCTGCAAGTGGAACTTCGAACTTCACGATTAAGGTGACTGACAGCGGATCGGCGGCGCAGACCCAGACCGCGAGCTTCTCGATTGCGGTCCAGACGGTTAGCGCAGCGCCGGGCGTGTTGAGCATCGTCTCTTCCGCGCTGGGCAATGCACAGATGGGCGCGAGTTACAGCACGACGCTGAGCGCCACGGGCGGAACGCCGGGCTACACATGGACGATCGCTTCGGGAGGCTTGCCGGCCGGGTTGCAGATGTCGAGCAGCGGCGTGATCTCAGGATCGCCGACGGCGGCCGGCACATTCAATTTTTCAATTGTGGTGAGCGACAGCGGGTCGCCCGTGCAGACGCAGACTGTGGGTCTGTCGCTTACGGTCCAGACGGTAAGCGGGGCGCCGAGCCTGTTGACCATATCCTCTTCCGCGCTGGGCAGTGCGCAGATGGGCGCGAGTTACAGCGCGGCGTTGAGCGCCGCCGGAGGAACGCCGGGCTATACGTGGACGATGGCATCGGGAAGTTTGCCGGCCGGGTTGAAGCTGTCGAGCGCCGGGGTGATCTCAGGATCGCCGACGGCGACGGGCACATTCGGTTTTTCAGTCGACGTGAGCGATAGCGGGTCGCCGGTGCAGACACAGACGGTGAAGCTCTCGTTGACGGTGGGCCCACCGCAACTGGCGATCGCCTCGTCGACGCTCAGAATTGGCGTCAACGGTACAAGCTATAGCACGACGCTGACCGCGAGCGGCGGCACGCCCGGGTATACGTGGACGATCGCTTCGGGAACCCTTCCGCCGGGGCTTAACCTCGCGGCAGATACAGGGGTGATCTCCGGAACCCCGACGGACACCGGAACGTCCAGCTTCATGATCGAGGTAGCGGACGGCAGCACGCCTGCGGAGACGAAGAGCAAGGCAGAGTCGATTACGATCAACGCGCCGTCGGTGACGGTTCCACCGCCGCCGCCGGGCGCACCGAATATCTATCTCTATCCACAGGCGCCGGTAGCGCCGCAGGACAGCTACCAGACCGTGACTGCGGTCATTACCGGCTTCAACGACAAGACTGTCACGTGGACGGCGGACGGTGGAACGATCGTAGGAACTAATCCGTGCGTCGTGAATGAGCCGTGTACCGTGGCGCTCTATAGCACAGGCACGGGGACCTATCACCTGACGGCGACGAGCAGTGCCGATAGCTCGCTGACGGCGACGTCGTCGATCACGTTCACACCGTCGCCGACACCGGCGCTGACGCATCCACGGCTGGGTGGAATTACAGCCGAGATGCTTCCCGCGTTGCAGGAAAAAGCGGTGCCCGGCAATCCGATGTATAAGGCGTTGTGGAATCGGGCGGTGACTGCTTACAACACCGACAACGCGATATGGGCATGGAGCTGCAATGGGGGATCGGGACAACCGAACGCCGATGAGACCGAAAACTTCAAGGAGGGAGACGCCTACCTTTTTGCGTTCATGTCGATGGTCGATCCTAACGACTCCACCTATAAGTGGGGCTGTTACGGGCGCGACATCTGGATGTACTACGCAAATTTCTGGCTGAATCCGCTGAGCCTGGCCTATTCCCCGAGCACGCTGGCTATCCGGACGGTGGACGCGAACTACGGGCTGACTGGAAACCACGGCGCCGATTCAGCTGAGGATCTGACGCTGACTCCGGACTGGCTGATGGCGGGCGGCTATCTGAGCGCAGCCGATCTGACCACCACACGCGCCTACTTCGCGCTGGCCGGGAAGCAGATGATCTCTATTTCCTATACCGGAGGTCACGCTACGGTAGGAAGTTATAACAGTCCAGCCCAGTTTGGAGCGGGAACTATCTGGGATTTCGACAGCCAGAGGAATATGGGCAACAACTACGCACACGCGAAGATCCTCTATCTCACAGCCGCCGCGCTCACCTTCAACGACACGCCGGAAGACGATCCAGCGCTGCCCAATACATGTAATGCGACACGTTATGTAGTCTGCCCGGATGGCTCTGGGGGATCGCTGCATGCCTACTGGAGCTACCTGACAGGAGGGATGCTGTACAAGGATTGGGCGCACATGGAAGACCCCGGCGTGACGCTGCCGGCCTATGAAGCTGCCTTTTCGAACATGGCTTCGATGCCCACCTGCGAAGACTCAACATCCGGGAAGCAGGTTCCGTGCATGGGCGACGGGCGCGGAGGTGAGTCGAGCGAAGGAAGCTGGTATCAGTATTCGATGTACCGGCTGCAGCTGGCGCTGGTTTCGATCTCTTCGGCAGGCTATGACGATCCGATGCTGTATGGCCCGCAGATGAGCCTGGGAACGTCGAGCTGGTGGGACATGAAGGCGGTGTCGGATCTGGAGTTTCTAACCTATTCGTATTACACACCGCAGCCGCGCATGGCCTTTATTTCAACCGGCGACACGTTGAATCTCTTTCGGGCGCCGTCGGACTTCAATGCGGAGGCGTGGATGATGGTGGGGGACAGTGAGACGGGAAGGTCGGATCGCACCGCAGCGCTTGAGTGGCCGCTGCTGTCTACGTCGGTCGGAGGGATGTCGTCGTTCTACGCCAACCTGGGCAACGGTTACGGATCGGACAATGCGATTCCACTGTTTGTGGCATTGCCGGCGGGTGATCCGACGGCGATGCCTCCTGCTGATCCGCGGCCATCGCTGCCCACCGATCTTTTCAACGGCGGCAACCAGCACATTCTGGCGCGCAGCGGATGGGACACGAATGGAACGGAGTCGGCGAGCTGGGGCAACGGAGGCAACAACACGCTCTTCTCGCTGGAATGCCAGAACACACGCATCGACCACGAGCATGAGACCTGCGGCGGCTTCGACGTGCTGAGCAACGGTGAGTACATCACGAAGATGCGCACCGTCTTCAACGACTACAACATGATGCTCGCGACCGCAGAGCACAGCAATGAAGCCGGTTACGGGGTGGATTCGAATCCCACTCCCTGCGCGCTGGTGGGAGGGTGCTTCGAGTGGCAGTCTGTTCTGGGAAGCGACGGTAGCGGGGGGGGCCAGCTCTGGCACGGATACCAGGCGGGATCGGCGACGCTCGAGCATGCGGAGCTGCCGGGATATGTGGCGGCTATCGTGGATACAACGAATCTCTACAATGGATCGTCCGCGGCCGGATGGGGCGGGATCAGGGGAATCACTGCGGCGTCACGCTCGCTGATCTATCTGCGCGGATCGAACCAGATCGTCTACTACGACCGCGGTGCAGGCGCGGCGAATAGTAAGCGGCTGTGGGCCACAACGACGGGTCCGATCACGATCGCGGGACAGATTGCGAGCTGGCCGACGAGG
>DATCFM010000067.1:0-15314 GCA_036509515.1 Acidobacteriaceae bacterium | reverse complement strand
GGGCGGCGATTCCCAAGCCGCTAGCGCCGGGCGCGGCGATCGCGGCGTCGGTGGAGAAGGTGGGGTTGGGGAAGAGCAAGACGAAGAGTGGAGCTGCGGTGGAGAGCGCAGCACCAGAGCCGGTGATGGAGGACTGGTGGCTGGCGCGGGATGCGAAGGGGCAGACCGGATGGGTGTATTCGAGGCTGATCGATGTGAATGTTCCGGATACGCTGGCGCGGTATGCGGAGGGGCAGCGGATTGTGGGCGCTTACGTTCTTGCGCATGTCAATGATCCCGAGTCGGGGATGATCGACAACGGGCAGACGGTGACGAGCATTCCGGAGTATGTGACGGCGGTGGCGTCGTGGAAGGCGGGGCTGCCGTATGACTTCGACCAGGTGCGGGTGTTTATCTGGAATTTGAAGAAGCACCGGTATGAGACGAGTCTTCGCGAGCGAAACTTCGAAGGGTATCTGCCGGTGACGCTGGGGATGAAGAAGGACCCGAGCTTGAAGGGAGCGGAGGCGGCGATCTCGTATCCGAGCTTTACCTACAAGGTGCTGGCGGCGGGGATGCCGACTCCGACGCCGAACCCGACGACCGGGTTGATTGTGCCGGCGAAGACGGTTGCGAAGACGTATCTGCTGGAGGGGAACCTGTGCCGGCGGCTGCTGGCGCCGGGAGAGACGCCGGACGCGGAGGCGCATCCGGTGGCGGAGCCGGCGAAGGTGAAGAAGGGCAGACGGAGGCGGTAGTAGTTCGTGGCGGTTTGGGAAGCAGGTTCTTCGCTACGCTCAGGATGACAATCCAAAAAGCAACGGCAAAAGCAACAGCAAAAGCAAAAGGGGTCGCTATTCAGTTTTGAGCTGTCAGCTATGAGCTGTGAGTTAAAGGCGGGAATATGGGCTGGGAGAAGCAGATTGCCGTTGGACTGTAGCTAAGAGTAGAAGCGGCGGATGGCGTCGACTACGGTCTCGACCTCGTCGTCGCGGAGCTCGGGGTAGATGGGAAGCGCGAGGACTTCGGCGGCGGCGCGTTCGCTCTCGGGGAAGTCGCCCGGCTGGTAGTTGAGGAAGGCGAGACTTTCCTGCAGGTGCAGCGGAAGAGGGTAGTAGATCTCTGTGCCGATGCCTTTGGCGGTGAGGAAGGCGCGCAGGTCGTCGCGGCGTGGAGCGCGGATGACGTATTGGTGGAAGATGTGCTCGGCGCGGGGATCGCGGTAGGGGAGGACGATGCCGTCTTTCGTAGATTTCGTAGATTGCGTGGATGCGGCGGTGAGGCCGGTGTCCTTGAGGCGGGTGTCGTAGAGGGCGGCCAGGGTGCGGCGGCGGGCGTTGCCAGCGTCGAGGCGGCGGAGCTTGACCTCGAGGACGGCGGCCTGGAGGGTGTCCATGCGGGAGTTCCAGCCGATCTCGTCGTGGAAGTAGCGGCGGCGCATGCCATGGGTGCGGAGCATGCGGACGCGCTCGTCGGTGGCGGCGGAGCGGGTGGTGACGAGGCCGGCGTCGCCGAAGGCGCTGAGGTTTTTGGTGGGGTAGAAGCTGAAAGCGGCGGCGTCGCCAAGGCCGCCGGCGCGGATGCCGTTGAAGGAGGCGCCGAAGGCCTGGGCGGCGTCTTCGACGATCTTGAGATCGTGCTGGGCGGCCAGGGCATGGAAGGCGTCCATGTCTGCGCACTGGCCGTAGAGGTGCACGGGCATGACGGCGGCGATGCGGCTGGCGCCGGAGGGGGCAAGGCCCATCTGGCTGGCGACGCTGGCGGCGGACAGGTTGAAGGTGGCGGGGTCGATGTCGGCCAGAATAGGGACGGCGCCCGCGCGGAGGATGGAGCTGACGGTGGCGAAGAAGCTGAACGGGCTGGTGAGGACGGCGCCGCCGGGGCCGATGTTGAGGGCGGCCAGGGCGAGCCAGAGGGCGTCGGTGCCGCTGGCGCAGCCGGCCGCGTGGGGGACGCCGCAGGCCTGGGCGGCGGCGTGTTCAAAACGCTCGACTTCGGGGCCGAGGATGAAACGTTGGGACTCGCAGACCGTCTCTAGAGCCTGGAGGACTTCGTTGCGAATCAGGGAGAACTCGCGCCCGAGATCAAGCATCTGAACCGGATGGCGGGAAGTCCTCGTGATTTCCTCAGGCATCTCCCTATCCTACGCTGCGCGACAGGTCCTTTAGGCTGTCGAGGTTAGAGGCGGAGGCTCGACGTTGTGTTGTCGGGCGGGTGTCGAAGCCTGTAGGGTAGTGAATGAAATTTGGCAGGACTGTGCTCTTCGCGAAGGGCGGGAGCGACAACACTTTTTCGATAACGTTGTACCTTGGCATTATGCCTACGGGAGATCGGCCTTATGGAATCAAAGCCGGCGCAGAATATTCAGGACACTTTTCTCAATACGGTCCGTAAGGACAAGAGCCCGATCACGATTTACCTGGTGAGCGGCGTGAAGTTGACCGGGCGGATCCGCTCGTTCGACAAGTACTCGGTGCTGCTGGAGAACAACGCGCAGGAGCAGTTGATCTTCAAGCACGCCATCTCGACCGTGGTCAGCGGCCGTCCGATGGTCCATGGCGAAGGTCGGCCTCCGGGAAGCGAACATCGCCCGGGACCGACATCGGTTACGGCAGAGGGCACGCCCAGCGCTCCCGCACCCAGCGCTCCCGCACCCACCGCGGCGGCGCACTGAGGTCAGCTCTGGCAAGGCGCGAACGTGCAGTTCTAGTCGCTGTGGAGTTTACCAGCGGCCGGCAGGGAGTTTCTCCCGCGGCCCGGCAGGCGCGCGCGGCGGCGGCGCTGGACAGCTTGACGGCCGGTGAGACTGCGCCTTCGCTGCCGTCTGCTCATGAGATTGAGTTTGAACTTTCGCTGGCGGAGTTTCAGGAGCTGGCGCGTTCGGCGGAGGCGGAGATCGCCGCAGTGCTGGTGCAGCATCGGCCGCGGCCCGATCCGGCGACGCTGGTGGGCGGCGGCAAGCTGGAGGAGATTGACGCGACGGCGCGATCGACCGAGGCGGATCTTGTGCTGTTCGACCATGACCTGACGCCATCGCAGCTACGCAACCTGGAGGCGCGGCTGCCGTGCAGAGTGATCGATCGCACGCAGCTTATTCTGGATATTTTTGCGCGCCATGCGCGGACGCGCGAGGGCCAGTTACAGGTGGAGCTGGCACAGCTGGAGTATCAGCTTCCGCGGCTGACCGGGCGAGGCAAGGCGATGTCGCAGCTGGGCGGCGGCATTGGAACGCGCGGACCGGGCGAGACGCAGCTGGAGACCGACCGGCGGCGCATCAATGCGCGGATCGACCGGATCAAGCAACAGCTGGAGGCGGTGCGGCGGATTCGGCGGCAACAACGTGGGCGGCGCGAGGCGGTGCCGGTGCCAACGGTGGCGCTGGTGGGGTATACGAACGCGGGGAAATCGACGCTGTTCAACGCGCTGACCGGAGCGGAGGTGCTGGCTTCGGAACGCATGTTTGCGACGCTCGATCCGAAGCTGCGGCAGCTTACGCTGCCTTCGCGGCGGAAGATCCTGCTCTCTGATACGGTGGGCTTTATCCGCAAGCTGCCGCACAGCCTGGTGACCAGCTTTCGGGCGACGCTCGAGGAGGTGGAGCGCGCGGAGCTGCTGCTGCATGTGCGCGATGCGGCGAGCCCATTGCTGGAGGAGCAGCGGGTGGAGGTGGAGGCAGTGCTGGCGGAGCTCGAGGTGAGCGGAAAGCCGGTGCTGCAGGTGTTCAACAAGATCGATCTGCTGGCTCCGGGGGCGGCGATGCCAGCGGAGGCGATTCCAGTTTCGGCGCTGACTGGAGAGGGGACGGACAGGCTGCTGCAGGCGATCGATGGAGCGCTGATTAACGATCCGTTGAGCGAGGCGCGGTTTTGCATTCCGCAGTCGGAGGGGCGGGTGCTGGCGGCGCTGGAGCGCGGCGCGACCTTTTCTGCGCAAAGCTTCGAGGCGGAGAGCGTGTATGTGACCGTGGTGGGCCCGATCTCATTGCTGGGCCGGTACCGGCGTTTTCAGGTGAAGGATGAAAGATTGGTATAGACGCAATACAGGCCGCCTGAGTGGGGAGCGGAGGTAGGTCCCCTGTCACGCGGCCTGCACGACCCGGAACGGGTCTCGGGTGGTGGAATTAGTGTACGCCTGTGGGGCGAGGGGCCAACAAAATAATGAAAAATGGTTTGCGGAGCGGGATCGGGAGAGCGGGTTGGTAATCGTTACAGACCGTCGATTATCGCTCATGAACTTTGACGTTCCAAGGATGGCTTTGTTACAACTAGTGAGGTAACCAGGCTTGGAGTTCGTGTGGCTTGCCGGAGCCCCGTCGGTAGGGGCCTGGACTGCGCGAATTCGCCGCCGCCCTTCGTATTTTTCGAACGATCCGACACAAGAACTGCATGGAAATTTTGAATCAACTTGGCGGTCTGGTACTCGGCTCTGTGCCGACGGCCATCCTTTTCATTCTTTTAGTGATCGCGTATGGCTTTCTGGTGCGGCGGCCGCTGGAGCGCACGCTGGCCGAGCGCCGTGCGCGGACCTTCGGGGCGGTGGAGCAGGCGCGTGGGGCGATCTCCGCCGCGGAGGCGGAGACCACAGCCTACGAGGAGAAGTTGCGAGGGGCGCGCGCGGAGATTATGGCGATCAGAGAGCAGCAGCTGAAGCGGCTGGAGGAAGAGCGTCAGGCGGCGCTGGCAAGCGCTCGCGAGCAGGCGCAGGAGCGGGTGCGGGCGGCGCGCAGCGAGATTGAGAGATCAACGGCGACGGCGCGGGAGCAGATTGAGCGCGCGGCGGCGCAGCTGAGCGAGCAGATTGTGAATGCGCTTTTGCCTAAGGGCGCTCCCCTTGCGGAGGCTCGGCAGTGAGGCTGATGCAGCGTAGCTTTTCAAAGAATCGACGGATATTTTTCTGGCTTCCCGCGGCGCTGCTTGCTTTGGCGCTAGCGTGGGGAGCGGCTGCTCCGGTGCAGGCGCAGAGTGCTGTTTCGCGTCAGTCACAGGCGCGTCCCGGCGGCGATGAGAGCTCGACGCCGGCTGCCGCGGTTCCGGAGAAGCGACGCGAGGAGAGGGACGAGAGCTATGAGTTCAGTCACTCGGCCGCGGTGCAGAAGTTTGGCGCGTTCCTGGGAATGAATACGGAGCAGGCGGCGACGGCGTTTGAGATCTTCAACTTTTTGTTGCTGGCGGCGGGCGTCGGATATGGTTTGCTGAAGACGCTTCCGAAGACCTTCCGCGCGCGCAACACGGCGATTCAAAAGCAGCTTGTGGATGCGCGGACCGCGACGGAAGAGGCGAATGCGCGGCTGAATTCGGTTGAGGCTCGGCTGTCGAAGCTGGGCGATCAAATTTCGGGGATCCGGTCGCAGGCGGAAGCGGACAGCGCGCGCGACGAGCGGCGAATCCGCGCCGGCGTTGAAGAAGAGAAGGCCAAGATTTTGGCCGCGGCCGAGGCGGAGATTCATACGGCTACGGCTACGGCGCGGCGCGAAATCCAGCAGTTTGCCGCGGAGCTCGCGATTGAGCAGGCCGCGCGCAAGCTGGTGGTGACGGCTGAGACCGACCGGCTGCTGGTAGAGAGCTTTGCGCGCCAACTGACAGGCGAGTCTGGAGGCCAGAACTAATGGCCATCGTGGACTTACGTTATGCGCGTGCGCTGGCTGAGGTCATTGCGGACCAGAAGATGGATCTGGTTGCGGTGCAGGGTCAGCTGAACGATTTTGCGGACATGCTGGAGATGAGCGTGGAGCTGCGCGAGGCGCTTCAAAATCCGTCGATTCCGGAGCCGCAGAAGCTGCGGCTGCTGGATGCGATTGCGGAAAAGGCCGGCCTGAGCCGTCCGGTTCGCAACTTTCTCGCGCTGGTGGTGCATCATCAGCGGCTGCATGAGCTGCGCGACATGGTCGCGTCGTATGCGGCGCTGGCGGACGAGGAGACGGGCGTGGTCGAGGCCGAGATCACGACGGCGCGGCCGCTGGATGCGGATGGACGCCGGTTGCTGGAACAGCAGGTGGCTAAACTTGCGGGCGAGCAGCGGGTGCAGGCGACCTATCGTGAGGACGCTTCGCTGCTGGGGGGCGCTGTGGTCAGGCTGGGATCGACGGTCTACGATGGCTCGGTGCGCGCGCAGCTGCAGCAGCTCAAGCGACGGATGGTTGCGGCCTGAATCTTGCGAGATACGAGATACGAGATGCGAGATGCGAGATTTTAGGGAACCAGAGATTAGGGATTTAGAAGAGACGTTGAAAAGGGAAGAGCATGGCACAGATTCAAGCAAACGAGATCACCGAACTGCTGAAGCAGCAGATTGAAAACTACGAGCAGCGCATTCAGGTGGACGAGGTCGGCACGGTGGTGACGCTGGGCGATGGCATCGCGCGCGTTCATGGGCTCGACAAGGTGATGGCCGGCGAGCTGATTGAGTTTCCGCATGGCATCTCCGGCCTCGCGATGAACCTTGACGAGGACCAGGTGGGCGCGGTGCTGCTGGGCGATTACACGCTGATCAGCGAAGGCGACCAGGTGAAGCGCACGGGCAGAATCATGGATGTGCCGGTGGGCGAGGCGCTGATCGGGCGCGTGGTGAATGCGCTGGGGCAGCCTATCGACGACAAGGGGCCGATCAATACGGAGCACAGGCTGCCGGTGGAGCGGCTGGCGCCGGGCGTGATTGCGCGGCAGTCGGTGACGGAGCCGATGGCGACCGGCATCAAGGCCATCGACACGATGATTCCGATTGGACGCGGGCAGCGCGAGCTACTGATCGGCGACCGGCAGACGGGAAAGACGGCCGTGGCGCTGGATACGATCATCAACTCGGCGAAGAACAATTTGATTTGCATCTATTGCGCGGTGGGGCAGAAGCGGTCGTCCGTTGCTCAAGTCGTGCAGACACTGGAGCATTACGGCGCGATGGCGTACACCATCGTTGTGGCTGCGACGGCCTCCGAGCCAGCGCCGATGCAATATCTGGC
The DNA here is from genome assembly GCA_036509515.1 of Acidobacteriaceae bacterium. Lineage (GTDB taxonomy): Bacteria > Acidobacteriota > Terriglobia > Terriglobales > Acidobacteriaceae > Granulicella. The sequence continues at coordinate 8,380 of DATCFM010000067.1, read as the reverse complement.
GCCGTTTGCCGCGACCGCGATGGGCGAATACTTCCGCGACAGCGGCAAGCATGCGCTGATTATTTATGACGATCTTTCGAAGCATGCGGCCAGCTATCGCGAGATCTCGCTGCTGCTGCGCCGGCCGCCAGGACGAGAGGCGTATCCGGGCGATGTGTTCTATCTGCACTCGCGGCTGCTGGAGCGCTCGGCCAAGATGTCGAAGGAGAATGGCAGCGGATCGCTGACGGCGCTGCCGATCATCGAGACGCAGGCGGGCGATGTTTCGGCTTACATTCCGACGAACGTGATTTCGATTACTGATGGTCAGATTTTTCTTGAGACCGACCTGTTCAATGCGGGCGTGCGGCCGGCGGTGAATGTCGGCCTGTCGGTTTCGCGCGTGGGTTTTGCGGCGGCGATCAAGGCGACCAAGCAGGTGGGCTCGACGCTGAAGCTCGATCTAGCGCAGTATCGCGAGCTGGCGGCGTTTGCGCAGTTTGGCTCTGATCTGGATAAAGTCACGCAGAACCAGCTCAACCGCGGATCGCGGTTGACGGAGCTGCTGAAGCAGCCGCAGTTCCATCCGCTGACGTGGGTGCAGCAGGTGGCCATCCTCTACGCGGGAACGCAAGGCCTGCTGGACGACATCGAGGTGAAGGACATTCGCGCGTTTGAGGATGGCTTCTATCCTTATATGGATTCGGCGCAGGGGCAGTTGATGGCGGACATCGAGGCGAAGAAGGCGCTTGATGACGATCTGCGCAAGCGGCTGACGGACGCGATCAAGGAGTACAAGCAGGATTTTGTTTCGAAGCTCAAAGATGAGCAGGAGCAACAGAACCAGAAGGAACAGCAACCCGCGGAAGCGAAGGCCTAAAGAGACAGCAGACGAATGGCAAACGTACTCGACTTACGGCGACGCATCCGGAGTGTGAAGAACACGCGGCAGATTACGCGCGCTATGAAGATGGTGTCGGCGGCGAAGCTGCGGCGAGCGCAGGAGCGGGCGCTGCACGCGAGGCCGTACGCGCAGATGCTGACGAATGTGCTGGAGTCGCTGGTGCGGCGTACGGATTTGTACGACGAGACGACCGGCGACATGATGCATCCGCTGTTGGTGGAGCGCGAGGAGAAGAACGTTCTCGTTGTCGTGATCGCGGGCGATAAGGGTTTTGCGGGCGGCTTCAACTCGAATATCGGCAAAGCGGCGCAGCGGTTCATTGACGAGCGGCGGGGGCTGGGACAGAACATCGACATGGAGCCGATTGGCAAGAAGGCTATCGGACTTTACAAGAAGCGCTATCCGGCTGCGGTTTATGAGCACAAGGAAGAGCACTATGACAACGATCTGGCCAAGCATATCGAGGACATCCGGCATCGCGCAGCGCCGATCGAGGTCGCGGCCGAGCACGCGGACCTGCTGGTGAAGGCGGACATTAAGCCGGTGTCCGAGGTTGCGCATTCGATCATTGCGCGGTATGAGCGGGCGGAGATTGATTCGGTTTATCTGGTCTATAACGAGTTCAAGTCGGTCATCTCGCAGCGCGTGGTGGTGGAGAAGCTCCTGCCGATTCGCAAGCTGGGAAGCCACGAGATTACGGCTGCGGAAGAGATGACTGAGGAGCAGAAAGAGGCGGCGGCGCGCGCGGCGGAGAGCTCGGGCGTCTCGATCAATGCGCCGGAGGAGACGGTCATCGAGCAGGAGGCCAAGCGCTTTGGCACCGCGGATGTCGATTACATCTACGACCAGGAGCCGGAGCGGCTATTCCGGCATCTGATGCCGCGCTATGTGACGACGCAGATCTTTCATGCGCTGCTGGAGTCGATTGCTGCTGAACACGCCGCGCGCATGACCGCGACCGATGCGGCGACCAAGAATGCGGGTGAGCTGATCGACAAGCTGTCGCTCACGATGAATCGTGTGCGGCAGGCGGCGATTACGAAGGAAATTATTGAGATTGTGAGTGGAGCGGCGGCGTTGTAGGGACGTGGAGAAGCAGGTCCTTCGCGCGATGCGCTCAGGATGACAAAGTTTAGAAGTAGGTTCGAGGATTTATGGCAGAGAACATTGGAAAAGTGATCAGCGTCAGCGGGCCGGCCGTGGACGTGCAGTTTGAAGAGGCGCATATGCCGCCTATTTATCAGGCACTCCGCATTACCAGCGAAGGCTTCACGGTGCCGCAGCCGATGGATGTGATCGTCGAGGTGCAGCAGCATCTGGGCGAGGGCCGGGTGCGGTGCATCGCCATGACGGCGACCGAGGGCATGGTGCGCGGGATGAAGGCGACCGATACCGGCTCGGGAATTACGGTTCCGGTGGGGCGCGAGACGCTGGGCCGCGTGCTCAATGTGCTGGGACAGCCGGTGGATGAGCTGGGGCCGGTGAATGCGAAGGTGCACATGCCGATCCATCGGCAGGCGCCGGCGTTCGACGAGCAGTCGACCTCGGAGGAGATGTTTGAGACGGGCGTGAAGGTCATCGACCTGATCCAGCCGTTCATGAAGGGCGGCAAGATCGGCCTGTTCGGCGGCGCGGGCGTCGGCAAGACGGTCATCATTCAGGAGCTGATCAACAACGTTGCGATGAAGCATGGCGGCTATTCGGTGTTTGCGGGCGTGGGCGAGCGCACGCGCGAGGGCAATGACCTGTGGCATGAGTTCCAGGAGTCGGGCGTTATCGACCTGAAGGATTTTTCGAAGAGCAAGGCTGCGCTGATCTATGGGCAGATGACCGAGCCGCCGGGAGCGCGGCTTCGGGTTGCCTTGACTGGCCTCACCGTCGCCGAGTACTTCCGCGATGAAGAGGGCGCGGACACGCTGCTGTTCATCGACAATATCTTCCGGTTTACGCAGGCTGGTTCGGAGGTTTCGACGCTGCTGGGACGCATGCCGAGCGCGGTGGGCTATCAGCCGAACCTGGCGACGGAGATGGGCGAGCTGCAGGAGCGGATTACGTCGACGAAGAAGGGCTCGGTCACGTCGGTGCAGGCGGTGTACGTCCCGGCCGACGATATGACCGATCCGGCGCCGGCGACGACGTTTGCGCATCTCGATGCGACGACGGTGCTGTCGCGTCCGCTATCAGAGCTGGGAATTTATCCGGCGGTCGATCCGCTGGCTTCGACCTCGCGCATCTTGACGCCGCGCATCGTAGGGCAGGACCACTACGATGTGGCGCAGGAGGTGAAGCGCATTCTGCAGCGGTATAAGGACCTGCAGGACATCATCGCGATTCTCGGCATCGACGAGCTTTCGGAGGAGGACAAGCTGACGGTGTCGCGCGCGCGCAAGATTCAGCGCTTCCTTTCGCAGCCGTTCCATGTGGCCGAGATCTTTACCGGCATTCCCGGAGCGTATGTGAAGGTCGAGGATACGGTGCGCAGCTTCAAGGAGATTATCGACGGCAAGCATGACGATATTCCGGAGCAGGCGTTTTATCTGAAGGGCGGCATTGAAGATGTGCTGGCTGCGGCGGAGAAGATGAAGGCAACGGCGTAAAGACAGTGATTAGTGGTTAGTTGTTAGCGAGAAGTGAATAGTGAATAAGGCAAGTGCTTGATGGCTGAGGTTGGGAATAGTTCGGGGTTGCTGACGGTGCGGCTGGTTACGCCGGACCGTGTGCTGGTGGATGCGACGGCTGCGGCGGTAGAGCTGCCGGCGATGACCGGCTACATGGAGGCGCTGTACGGCCATGCGCCTCTGCTGGCGGAGCTGGGCGCGGGCGAGGTTCGGATCCACGGCGGAACGGCGGGCGAGCAGATATTTTTCGTCGCGTGGGGATTTGTCGAGGTGCTTCCGGAACGCGTGACGATTCTGGCGGAGATGGCGCTGCATCCGGAGGAGATCGATCCGGCGGAGGCGCAGCGCGAGCTGGCGCACTCGCAGGAGCTGTGGGACCAGGCGGGCGACGATCAGGAGAAGTACGACGAGGCCAATGCGGTGGCTCGGGTTGCTGAAGAGAAGCTGGCGGCGGCGCAGCAAAAGCGGTAGCAGTTTCTTTTTCTTAAGAAACTGAAAGGCCCGGCAGATGCCTGGTCTTTCTTATCGTTGTGGTATTCAGAGGCTCTAGTTGGCGGGTGCGGATTTGGCCGTGGATGTGGTTTGAGGCGAGAGCTTGAGGACTATGCTCTGCTGATCGTTGGCTTCGAACTGGGAGTAGAAGTTACGCAGCGGAGTGTAGTCAGTCGCCAGGACGAAGATGTCGTTGAAGGCCATGACCCGTCTGGTGATGAAGTTCGTAGGGGCCGCGGTGACTGTCATATCGTAGACCGCCTCCTTGGGCAGATTGAACTTACTGTCTGAAGGAGTGGCTTCAATGGAAAAACCGGTGGGGAAGTTGAGGCGCAACGCGTCCTGAGTTGACTGCGGGTAGAGGAAGTAGACGGCCAGCTTGCGTTTTTCATGGGGGAAGGTGGCCCGGTCATTGGCGAGGAAGAGATCGGCCGGCATGAGGAGACGTTTGCCGGCGCGGGTTCCCATGGTTCCTGCGACGGTGTAGGTGACCTTGAGGGGCTGCTCATACTCGTCGAGGTTGCTGAGGGCGACATCCTTGATCTCGAGTGACTTCGGAATCATGTCTTCGAGGTGTGTGCGGAGGCTGTGCTTGACGCTCTCCTCGTCGCCGCGCAGGGCATCCTGTCTCCAGTGCAGGGCGGGGGCGCCCATAAAGGTCAGGTCGATGGTGCCGCTGATCCCACCGTTGCTGTCCATGTTGAGGTTGGCGACACGGTCGGTTTTATTGGCGAGGTAGTTGCTTCCGGGCGTATCGGCGAAGATGGCCTCGTCTCCCTTCTGGCGCAGGCCTTTGAGGAAGGTGTGCTCCCATGCCAGCTGACCGTAGGGGCAATAGCGGGAGCCGGGATCGAAGAACTGGTCCTTGCCGTCGACGTTCACGATAGCGATGGCGTCGTCGAATTGACTGAAGGTGAGCCACGCCGCGATGAAGAGATTCTTGGAGCGATCGGGCACGAGCATGAGGTCGGCGGGAAAGCCTGCAGCGCGGGCCATGGAGACGAAGAGCTCGGCAAGTTGAGTGGAGTCACCGCGCTTGTGCTTGAGGACATCGTCGGCATCGTTGAGCTTGCCGAGGCCGTTGGCCTTGTCCTCGCGAGCTTCATGCTCGCGGGTGTAATCGGAGTTTTCGAGCGCCATCACGGCGGCATAGATCTTGCGCAGCTTCGCGTCCGGGGTGGAGGCGCCGGCGATGATGGCTTCGGTGGCTTTAGTCAGATCGGAGTTCGGTTTCTCAAAGCAGTTGGTGCGCTTGGACCAGTCTTTGCCTTCGGACTTCCAGTACTCGTCACCGGAGCGATAGGGAGAGAAGTTGAAGAGAACGCGATAGCTGTAGCTGGCGATCGGGGGCATGTACTCCTCCTTGATCTGAGGAGGGACATCCTTTCTTAGTTTGGTGTGGGCCTATTAACGTCATCGATGACGAGAATGTCGAGCGGCGCTTTACCTGATTTAAGAGTCAGGCCAATTTGTTTCAGCGATTCGACTATGACATTAGTGAAGTCGATCTCTGACTGCTCGTGAGAGTCGTCTAGAGGGGGAGGCAGTTGGAAATCAAAAGATCCTTTGAGCGCGGTCCGATCTAAGACTGGGCGATCCAGATAAATCGCGAGGCGAGCCGCCATATACTGCATTGACAGGTCGCTGCCCATCATGCCCCCATCTCCGCGGCCGCCAATGGCCAGTATGGGAAAAGAGTTGTCATGTTTTGCTTTCGTCATCGCGAGAGGTTTATTGCTTCTCTCTAGAAATAAGACTGTGCTCTCTCTAGATGCCCAATGACTCTTCAATCCAAATCGTTCGATCAAGAGAGACTTCAGCATCTCGCGTTGTTCGTTGCTAGGGGCGTCGTTGATATATCGTGGATTTGACTGCCGCGATTTCGATGTGTCGGGTGGTACGGCCGACACATCGTAAAGATCGGTTTCAGTCCATTTCGGCCCACCCTCCACCTGAAAAGGCCGCAGATTAAAGGCGTCGCAGACCAGCATTTTGAACGTGGATAGACCGGCATATATTCTGCCGCCCGGATATATGTATAGACCTATAGGCTGTCGGTCGCCCTGCTTTGACGGCTTAATTGTTGCAGCTGCAAACGCAGGTAGGGTTCCAGGCGCGGTGTCGCCGTGCGGATCGGCATTTGTCGCAGGTGCGGAACTCTGGCAAGACACAGCCGAGCCCATAAAACATACCCACGCCGCCAAGAGTAAAAGGGTGCACTTGCGAGAAGTCCCTCTTCCACAAATCATGGGATTACCTCACTTAGTGTCCGTAGCAATAGCCGGCAGCGATACGTGGAGAGTGCTTTGTATGGAGCCCTTGACTGCGGCTTCATATGCTCCAGACCAATTGTGGATTACTTTACCGCCGGCAACTAATATTGTCTGAGGAGTTCCTTGCACGTCTAAGGTCGATAAGTCATAAGGATCATCATCTACAACTACGCTGAAAGGCAGATGGTAACAGACAGGTAATCCTTCAGTCCCTCGGTGCTTTGAACCATTCCTAAAACTCGATATGGGGGCTTCAATTGGTTTGCAAGGTCTCGTATGCTCGGGAGATTGCGCTTGCACCAGATGCATGTTGGGCTGAAGACGTAAATCAGTGTTCTCTCGCCGGGCTCTATCTTTACGGGGTGACCTTCAAGATCGATAACATGCGTGAATTTAGGGCGTCCGCCGATCGTTATCTCCGCCGTCTTAGGCAATGGAGATTGAAAACGGAAGCTCGCATTTATTTGCGCGCAGCACTCTGCCAAGGTAGACATTGAAAAGCAAGGATATAGCAAACAGAACGACTAACGTGACGAAGGCACTGTTGCTAACAGATGATAGCTGGGAGTCATTTGCTCTGCTCAAGTGGAACCTTGTCCTTTCGAGGGGATAAGTGTAGGTGATCCATGCATCGCGTGGTTCCCAAAAAACTTGGCGTGCGTAGGAACCCAATAAAAAGTGTCTATGCGTGAAGTCATAATGACTTGATCATGGACCACCTTCACTCACTACGGCGGGACATTCAGTAGCCGTTCGCAAAGAGACTTCGTAAATGGTTTAGGTGACTGCCACGGCTAGCAACTGCCGCAAGACAGCCAGTCAGTTCCGTCAGCATTACATAATTGCGCATGCGGCAGGTGGGGATTTATTATGGAACATCCGTTTTGCTCACAAATGCCGGGGGTACAGCCGTCCGCCTTGACGACTGGTGTAGATATTAGAAAGAAAGCCGTTAATGCCAACAGTGGCATGCCTAGTACAAGGGCGAGTTACTTGTTCGATTTTTGCAAAAAGCCGGTCATAATAGTACCCCTCATATTGATTCGTGATTCTTGGTGCGCTCGATCTGCGCCCGCACCAGTCGGCGGTGGGCGTTCCGCGTTAGTTGTGGAAATGTTAATATCATCCGGTAGGATGTCTCTCCCCGATGACGTCGGAGAAAGCATCAACCCCTTCATGAAGGGCAGTCAGATCTCGGATATTGATGGGGTGCAAGGCAAGATTCAGGTGAATATAAGCATTCAACCACCTCCGGGAGTTACTCTGCGGGAGGCTAAGTCGATGCGTGCTACAGTTCTAAATTAGAAACTGTTTTTCTGTACTCGTCGCTTGACGCCAGTACGATACGCATCACAGCTTATCTTGTCAAGAGTTTTGTTAGCGACTATCGACTATAAGCAGCAGGAGAGCGAGGGAACGGAAAGATCTCTGGGTTCCGAGGCGGGCCCGATGCAGCATGGTGTGTGCTCCTCATCGGGCGTGCGCGCCTGTGCGAAGGTTGGCGATCGCTTTGACTGGATTGAGGTTCGTGGCTGAGTTATACGTTTGCGTTCGCGCGAATGCAAGAAAAAATCCGCGGCGGAGGTTACTAAGGTGGGATGTTTTCGCTAGGTGGGTGAGGTCTTCATCTGTTCGGGTGGGCGTTGCAGCGCAGGGGAAGATAGTGGATCAGCATGAGTTGACAGATGGGTGATTTCACTTCACCGGTGAGCGCCTGGTATTGAAGAATAACGCTTTACTTGAGGGGTTTCCGCTGATAACGTCGGTGCCGGATGGCGGAGGTTGACGTGGATCGTCGCGAGTTTCTGAGTAATTCTCTGGCCGTTGCCGGCGGGGCGCTGCTTCCTCGGAAGAAGTTCGGCGAGGGCGTTTCAGTGCCGAAGCAGGTCCCTGGTGAGGTTGCGGCGGGTGCTGTCGGGTCTTTGGTATGGACGTGTCGCGGCTGCGAATCGTCTCGACGTGTGAGGCTTATGGTTCGGCGGCGAAATCTTTGTCGATTCAGACGATAGCGGCGGAGCTGTGAGAGCTCCGCCGCTATCGGTTTCATCCGAGGCGTTCCGTTTAGTGGTGGCCGTTATCGTGACCGCCGCCACCGGGATGACCACCGCCGCCGC